>JAQTWX010000010.1 GCA_028689065.1 Candidatus Altimarinota bacterium
AATCAAGAACAAACTTAATAGACTTAATAGAGTTTACATTACATGGAACGAAATCAGTACAATGATCGATATCACCAGTAGAACCAAGAAGTGCATAAGTAGGGATTTTTAGAGTTCGTGCTTCCTCAAGAGCAAGGGACTCATAGTGTCCATCAACTACGATGAGAAGATCTGGAATTTTTTTGATATCTTTAATACCTTCATATGCTTTTCGGAGTTTATCAAGTTCCTTAAGTTTTGATGCTTTTTCTTTTTTAGTAAGCATTTCAAGTGCCCCAGTCTCAAGATCTTTTTCAATTTGAGCATAAGCGGCGATCCGTTTCTTGATAGTAGGAAAGTTAGTCAAAAGTCCAGGAACCCACTTTGTATTGATATAGTAATTCCCAGTTTCTTCTGCAATTGCTTTTACGATGTCATGAGCTTGAAGTTTTGTTCCAACAATGAGAGCCACTTTTCCTTTAGAAGTTGCATCTTCAAGAGCTTTTTTCACCTCAGTGATACGAGTCTCCGTTTTGTAAAGATCAAATACATGGATATTATTCTGAATTCCATAAATATAGTCACGCATCTTAGCTGACCAGAATTGTCTTTTGTGTCCGATATGCACAGCATTATCGAGCATGTCTTTAATAAGGGCAGTATTTGCCATAGGATAAAAAAAGTGAAAAAATAGCGGTAGCGAACCAAAAAGTGTTATTGATAAACCACTTGTCATCAATAGCGGTAGCGATCCTTAAATACATTTTCCTAAGAGTACTATATAAGACTCTGTTGCGAGCCCAGGAAATAGTACCGTTCTTTATAAGAAAATTTGGATTTTTCATTTTCCGAAAAAACCGAGAGCATTATATGGAAAAAAACCAAAAAGCAATTTTTATTTCTGTAAAATATACATAATAGGAGTTGCAATAAATGAGGCAATGATGCCAATAACGATAATAAGTGCTACAATTTTTACAGAAGTATTTTTTTTCATAAGAAATGATATTAATGGGATAATAAAAGAAAATAAGGGAATCGGAGATTATTCTGTCTGAAATCTTGGTGTAAATGGGACGTTATCGAGAAAAACCTTTCCACCTGTAAGGTCTATGACAATAGATTTCTGATTGGTATAAGCCAATTTTATCGCATCTATATAGTATCCGAGATTTTTGAGACTTTCTTCAAAAGAGAAAAGTGATATTCGTGCAGGAAGAATCTCGACAGGAGTATTATTAAATTCATAAAATGAATTATTTTGGTCTGTTTTTACTGTAAACGAAAGTCTTGAAAAGCTATGTCTATTAAAAATATAGGAACCATTAAGTTCTATAAAGTAAGTGGTATTTGTATTTCCTATAAATGTTTTTTCGATATTACTGAGTTTAATTACATAACTTCCATCGCTGATTGAAGCATTAATATTCTTATAACTAATAGGAAGAAAATTTACAATATTCTTAAAGTCTTTTTCAATAAGCTCTTTTTGTATAAAGAGACGAATTTCTGGAATAGTAGAAGAGAGAGGTTCGGTGGTTCCTGTTTCTCTTTGTACATTGTTTACTGTAGGTGTAGAGTTATCTTGAAGAAAGGTAACTTCAAAGAAGTTTTTAAAATTGTATTTATACTGAACAGCAGGATTCTCATATAATGAAATAAGTTCTCTCATTTGTTTTTCCTTTTCATCTAAAGAAAGAGTAATATTTGGGAAAGTGTGTTTTTCTCCAAAAGTATCTGTGTAAGAAATATCTCCTATAATATGTCCGTTTTGCCAGAGTTTAAAACTAAAGACTCTCCCAAGTATAGTTACCTGGATTTCATAAAATTCATCTTTTTCAAAATTATTGAGTAATTGAAGAGTAGCAATATCAATGTTATTAAATCCCTTTAAATAGGTTTCTAGTTTTTCTCTACTCATCTCATTTGCTGTATCAATAAGAATACCTCTCGCAGATTTATTATTTGCATTGAGATGAAAATCATTGAGATATTTAGGATAATTATTCAACATTGATATAAAAATATCAAATAATTCAAGTGTTTTTTTAAGAAGGGTGTAACTATCAATTAATTGCGAATCAGATTGAAATCAATTATTCGAGTAAAATGAATCTTTCTTTGATTCTATATCTTTTTTTGCAAGATTTATAACGTTTACAAAAGCATCTATAAAACTCTGTTTAAAAGTAGTATCTTCTCCTTCAAGATATTCTTTTTTAAAAAGGAATCCTTCCGGAGTTTTATCGATAAAGGTGTTTATAAATGTACTATACATCTTTGTAAAAATCTTTGTATAGTTGTAGAAAGTTGTAGAAGTAATAGTAGAAAGTTTTGTTTTTTCTAGTGAGCTATTTGTGTAATAATCATTGGTTATCTGTAATAAATGGGCTATTATAAGCATAGTTGCCTCATTTGAAATAACCGGACCGGTAGAGAGATATTGAGTAACAAAAAAAGCAAAAGGAAAAAATTCGTCTTTTGTTAAGACTTTGCTATCAAGAATCTTTTGAAGGATATTTTCAAAGAAGTTATTACATTCCTCTTGATTCATAGTAAGGAAATAATAAACTGAAAAAAGATCAGAAAGATGTCTATAATGCTCTTCTTGTAATGGTTTAATCTTGCCGGTAATAATTTTCTCTGTTTCGGTGAGAAGAGAAGATTCCTGTCCGGAAAAATCAAAAATATTATTTTTTCCCATAAAATGAGAAAATGTTGCGATGTAATAATATTGTTTCAAGATACTAAGTCCTTCATTGTATGATTGAGGACTTATGTCCTTCATGTCGGAAATAATAGTAGCAATAGCAGTTCTATATTGTGGTTTTTCTGGGTTATTGAGAAGTCATATGATATTTTCAGTCAACATGTTTTTGAGCAATATTTCCTTCTTTGATCCATTTACAAGAAGGGCGCTTGATGTATCAAAAAATGAAGTGTTTTTGATTTTCGTATCATTATGATTAATGATAGAAGTATAGAGGTTTAAGAAGGCATTGATACGAGCAGTGATATGTTTTTGTACCTCTCTAATGAATAGTGCTCAATTTTCTGTTGCATCTCATGAGAAGAAAATTTTGTTATTTTCTATAGTTTTCATATCGATATATCGAATGGAATCGATAATTGAGATTCGAAGAATATCAGCTCCTTTGAGATCAGGAGTGTTTTTAGGATTATGCTTAAAAAGCAATGATGGGAAAAGTGTGAAACTTGTAATATGAGTTTGTCGAGGTTCATTAACAAGCTCAGTATTGAGAAAAGTATTAAAAGAAAATATTTTTATTTGCTTTTCTCTAGTATCTATGAAGAAACTTCCTCTCTTTTTTAAGGTAATAACTATATCGTTGATTCGAAATTCATATTTTTCTAATCCTGTTTGAATGTTACAGATAAATAATCCTGTTCAAAAAGTAACGATATTCGTTTCTCATTTTTTCTCAATAACAAAAGGTTGTTGTTCAGCTGATTGATAATAAATTCCATCGATGGGAGAAAATCGATAGAGAGAAAGTATATTTGTTCAGTTTTCTGATCCAGAAAGACTTACTTCTGAAAAAACTTTTTTTCGAGAATCCCAATTATAAAGTTTTTCTCATTCACTAAAATCTATATCGATAGGAGCTTCTTGTTTATCAGTATTTTCTTTTGGAAAAGAGAGAAATATAAGTAGTCCTGCACCAGCAAGTATAGTGAGAATAAAGATGAGTTTTTTCATAGAGAAATAATAAGCTTTTAATAATTATAGGTACTATCTTGCTAAAATCTCAAATGAGAAAGGTTTCTTTATTTTACGCATCTTCGCATCTATTATTTCAATCTCAGCAGTGTGAACTCCGACAGGTATGTTTTTTTCTTCATTGATTGCAATACTTTGTTCTGTATCAGTAGGAAGGATTTTGACAAATTCCCCGTCGATATAGAAATTTACACTGCTTATCTTATCTTGTCCAGGAGAAAGAGTAAAACGAAGATTGAAATACTGATCCTCATATATTCTTGTTAGGGCACTTTCTTTTAGAGGACTAATGATAGTGATAGTTGCAACAGGATTTCTATCTTCAAAAGTTACTTTGGTGGTATAAGTTCCAGAATATCCGTATTTATCAATAGCACGAAATGAAAGAATATGTTCTCCACGGAAGTCTTCTCAAAAATCTATAACAGGAACTTTAAACACCCCTCAAACACTCCCATTCTCGATAGTGAAATGTTGAAATGGAGTACCATCTCTCAGAAGCTCTATTGTAGTTATCGGATTATCAGAGCTGTAGGTAATCTCAAATGGATATTTTGCAAGAGGATAGATTCATCCATTTTTAAATGATGCTGAAACAGTTATGTTTGAAAGTCCAGAATTCGGACGTATACATATTTCTTCGGTTGGTGCGAGTAATATATTTTCAGAACTGGAAAAATAATCTGCTCCAGCCTCAGATTTTACCCATTCAGAAATGGATTCTAGCCAATCTTTCTGATAACCATCAATAATTGGATTTATATTCACAATGTATCCTTTTTTGATAGCTTCAGGAGGAGTATCTTTTGTAACCTTTCCATTACAAAGACTATCCACCTCTACTTCTTTATAGGAACCTTCATATTCTGTTGGTTTTACCGCGAAGATAGAAGTTATCTTGAGCTTTTCAGGAGTAGACTCCGTTGCAAGTTTTCAAGAAATTTGACTGATAACAGCATCTTCTACGCTATCTGGTTTTTGGAAGGTTTCTTTCGGAAGGTTTTTATGAGCAGATTCCATAAAATCATGCCAGATAGGAGCAGCACAATTTAGTCCATCACAGGTTCCTTTTGTCTCTGAACCATCGACATTTCCCGCCCAAACTACAGTCGTAATTTGAGGGGTGTATCCAGCAGTCCAGAGATCACGAGGAAGAATTTGTTTTTTTCCTCATTTTGTTACATCCTTGTTGGAAGTTCCAGTTTTTGCTGCAACAACACGATCTTTGAGAGTTAAAACATTATTCCAGAAATCTCCGGGACGACTTGATGCGTCAGAGAGAATAGTACTTATAATATAAGCAGCTGCGTCAGAGAGAATATATTTCCCAGGATTATCTGTAAATTTCTCAATAAGATTCCCTTTTTTATCTACGATTTTAAGAATCGGACTTATCTCTTTTTTATATCCACCATTTGCAAACACACTATATGCCTGAAGAAGTTCGATTGGTTTTAATTCTCCTGTACCAATAGCAAGAGGAGCTCCATAATCCCCATCTTTATTAAGCGATGTAATTCCGAGTTTCTCTGCAAATTCTATAACACTCGCTTCTCCTCATGCAAGATAAAGCATCTTGATAGCAGGGATATTTCGGGAGTAATCGAGCGCTTTTTTGACACTCATTTTCCCAAGAAATTTTTCATCATAGTTATTTGGTTCCCATTCTCCAAATTTGGTTTTGAGGTCGAAAATTGGTGTATCAGGACCTATCGGATTCTTAGAAATAGCGAGTGTATAGACGAGTGGTTTGAATGATGATCCAGGTTGACGTTTTGATGTGATAATATTTACATTTCCATCTTCCTCGTCGTTAAAATAATCAGCTCCTCCAACCATTGCGAGAATCTGTCCTGTTTTATTATCCATGCTCACAAGAGCTGCAGATTTTGCACCATATTTTGATGTATTGATTTTTACTTGTTTTTTTACAAGCTCTTCAGCCATGTCTTGAAGATTGGGATCAATCGTTGTATATATCTTGAGCCCTCCTTGAGATTCAAAATCTTTCCCATATTTATTTTCAAGATAATCCTTGATATAAAATACAAAGTGAGGGTATTTTATATTTTCTTGATATTTCCGAAATTGAAAATCGAGACCACCAATAAAAGCATCTTTATATTCTGTTGGTCGAATTTTTTGATCTTCAAACATACGACCGAGAACGAAATCTTTTCGTCCAGTATTATATTCAAGAACCATAGTTTTTTCTTCTTCATTTGAGATACTTCCTGATGAGCTTGTAATTTTTCCTTCTATCTTTATGTTATTAAGAAAAGCAAGAAGATCACCGTAATCCACAGCTGTACATCCATAGTTATCAATAGAATATTGTTTCTTGAGATATTCTTGTTTTACATTACAGATAGCAACTTTGCTCTGAGTAAGCGGCTTGAATTCTAGTTCTGTAAAGAATTCTTGAAATTTGTTTTTCAGACTTGTATACTGGGTATCTTTATCACTTATCTCGATAATATCCTTTGGAGTATCAATCTCATACACGGAAAAATATCCCATAAGACGATCTTTATGGGAATATGGTGAGTAATAAGAAGAGCCTTTTGGGAGTGACGCAAGAATAGAACTTCCAAGAACCCCAAGATCTTTAGAAGATTTATTGAAATATGTTTTTGATGCTTCCTCTATACCATAAGCATTATTACCAAAACTAATCTTATTGAGATAGAGTTCGAGAATTTTTTCTTTGGAATATTTATTATTAAGCTGATAAGAAAGATATATTTCTTTTATCTTACGATTAGTACTTCGTTCGGAAGTAAAGAATATATTTTTGATAAGTTGCTGACTAATGGTGGAAGTTCCTTGAATCTTGTCAGTTTTTCCTATTACATAATTGAGTCCAGCTCGTATAAGTCCTTTAAAGTCTATCCCTGGATTTTCAAAAAATGTCTTATCCTCTGTGCTAATAATAGCATCACGCATATGTCCAGAAATTTGATTATAGGGAACATATGTACGTTTCTCTTCATTGTAAAGATTGTAGAGTTCTCCACCGTCACGATCGTATATAATACTGCTCTCCGGAAGAATATCACTTTCGATTCCTGAGATGGCTGGTACATCATGAAGATAGTAAATCACAACAGCTCCAAAGAAAAAAGACCCAAGAGAAAATACGAGTACTAAAATATAGGAAAGGATATATTTTTCTTTTTTTTGTCTTCTTTTGGCTATATGTGTCTTTTTGAAAGCCCCAGCTTTAATTTTCTCTTTTCTAAATTCCGTCATGAGTAATATTGTGGTAAGATAATGCCCTGAAGTATATTCGGAAATCGATTTTTTTCAAGTACTTTCAAAAGCTGATTATTTAGAGAATCTCTTATTCTCCCACCACCATTCTATAATCTTTTCCGAGCACTACTTCTATTTTTGGATTTGGGGTTTTGCTGTATTTATTCGCAGATACTGTTTCTTGTGGTGCAAATATAAATAGTGAGAGAGCCTCAAGGGTTTTGGAAGTAGGAGGAATACCTATTTTATTTTCCTCATCCCAGGTAGCAAAAACCTGGGTTTTATCATATGGATCCTTTGTAGTACCGACACTATCCTTATCGGGTATAGTGAATCCAAATTTTTTAAGATAAAGAGCAACATTACCAGCAATTCCTGGGACTTTTGTAGAATTGAAAATATTGATTTCTAGGTTTTCGAGAAACATTTCAGGATAATTAAAGACAATATTTGCAAACTTGGAAGTATCTGCATAAGCATTAAGGTGTTCTGGTGTTGCTCCGTCTGGGAGGAGAACAGAAGCCCCTCCAAAAAGATTACGCATAGGAGTGTAAAGAAAACCACCTTGTTGACAGTATGCAAGTCCCTGAAAACAAGAATCATTAAGATTAAACGCAAATATATTTTCACTTGGAATATCTTTTCCAAAGAGAGCAAGAGATGCAAGTTGTCCCATAGAAAGGTCAGTTTTTATATGTGAGATTATCGCATAATAGAGGGACTTTATCTTTGTTGGGCTTGTGAGGATATCAAGAGAAAAGAGTTTTTCTTTTACAGCTTTTATAACAAGCTGTTGACGACGAGATCGATCAAAATCACTGGTAGAATGGCGACTTCGTGCATACTTAAGAGCGGTTGCTCCATCGAGTGTTTGGTATCCTTTTTTAATACTGAAAGTTACATATCCCCAATTATTGTCTGGGTATTCTGTGTCGACAAGATTTTCCTCAACATTTACTTCAATACCTCCGAGGAGATCGATAAATTTTACAAAGCCATCAAAGTCTATACTTATGTAATGATCCATTCTTTCTCCAGTAATTTCACGAAGCTTGGTCCCGAGATCCTCCATGGCTTGCGTTGGAGATTCTTTTGCTTGAATTCCTCGCATATATATTTCATTAATTTTTCCACGTCCTCAGAGAGGATAATCAACATAGAGATCACGAGGAATAGAAAGAAGTGAAAGAGTTTTTCCTTCTGGATGAAGTGATGCGAAAAGGATAGTATCTGTAAGATTTGCTCCATCATGATCACCTCCCCCGATACCAGTTATAAGAATATTTACCTTATCTTGTTCCATTCCATCAATTGTCTTAAAAAGCTCATTTTTACTCGGAAATGGAAGCGAAAAATCGAAGTGAAATGCAGGCAGCCCAGAAAAAGTTGCGAATGAAACAGCAACAACTCAGGATATTCCAAAGAATCCAAGAAGTATTGCCGAAATAAAATTACGTTTTTTTATTTCAAAATAACTTCTCTTAAAGGAAGCGATACTAGAAGTGTTATTGTCCGAAATATTGGAAGTAGGAGGGGGGAGTTTGATTTTTTTAAAAGACACGTCTTGGAGAAATTATAGAATATAAAATCATAGCGAGAATTTTTATGCGCGAAGTATATGTTTTTGTACATAAAAATCAAACAAGATTTTTATGTACAAAATAATACCTACTCTTCAGAGTAGGTATTATTTTTTTATTTCTTTTAGTGAATTGTAGTGTTGTAATAAGAGTGAGAGAGAATATCAAAAGCGCCTTTCGTGAGTGTTTCGTACTCTTTTCCGGGACGTAATGGTAGGTCATAGCGACCATTACGAAATGCGAGAACTTTTTCAAAGCGAATGATGCGAATGATAGTGGTAGAAAAATCCTCTTGATAAGATGATCGAATTTGCTCTCTTTTATAAATTCCACTAATGAGATAACTTCTTCACATAAAAGAAACTTTGAGAGAAAAATGATTTTCTCAAATTTCACTTTTTTCTGGGTGGAATGCGATTTTCCCTGATGTAATAGAATAAACACTATCCGCAATTCTCTCTGTTGATAGGGTAGATGAATTATGAGTAAGATTAAGAGATAATTGATTATCACATGAATCAAATCTCTTTCTTATTTCAGAGGATAACATAGAAAATAAGATAGGGTATAAAATATTTTATACCATTTTGGAATACTTTTATAAGAAAGTCAAGTTGTAATAAATTATTAACAATTATGCTAAAAAATTCCTATATTCTCTAAAGAATATAGGAATTTTTTAGGAGTATTATTACGCTTTTCCTCCTCGTTTTCGTTCATTTTCTGTGAGGAATTTCTTTCGGAGTCGGAGAGAAGATGGAGTTACTTCTACATACTCATCTGCTCCGATGTAGTCGAGACAATCTTCAAGAGTCATTTTGCGGATTGGAGTGAGACGAACAGCTTCATCAGTTCCAGATGCTCGCATATTAGTAAGTTGTTTATTTTTAGTAGGATTTACTACGAGATCACCACCCTTGAGGTGTTCTCCGATAATCATTCCTTCATATACTTCTGTAGCAGGTTCGATAAGAATTGGTCCTCGTTCCTCAAGCTTCCAGAGAGAATATGCCATAGCAGTTCCAGGAAATCCAGAAATCATAGATCCAACTTCTCGTTTCTCAATAGGCCCCTTGTACTCATCATACTTGGAGAATGAGCTGTACATGATACCTTCACCCTTTGTGTCTACTGTAAAGATAGATCGGAATCCGAGAAGTCCACGAGTTGGAACTTCGAACTCCATGGAGGTAATTCCATTCTCTGTTTTCATATCGGTCATGAGACCTTTTCGTTTTCCAAGATGCTCGATAATAGTTCCAGAACAACTTTCTGGTACCCAGATGACTACGTTTTCCATTGGCTCCATTTTCTTTCCTGCTTCTTCATGGAAGATTACTTGTGGAGCACCAACTTGAAGTTCAAATCCTTCACGACGCATAGTCTCGATGAGTACAGAAAGATGAAGTTCTCCACGTCCCGATACTACATATCCATTTCCATCTCCACCATCAAGATCTACTTTAAGTCCCACATTCATCTCAAGTTCTTTCTCAAGACGATCTCGGATGTTCCGACTGGTTACGAATTTCCCTTCTCGTCCAGCAAACGGAGAGCTATTTACCATAAATTCCATCTTGAGAGTTGGTTCATCAATGGTAATCGGTGCCATAGGCTCTGCATCAGGAACAGTAGAGATAGTTTCTCCTACGAAGATATCTGGGATACCAGCAAGAGTAATAATATCTCCTGCTTCTGCTTCGGCAACTTCTACTTTACGAAGCCCGAGAGTCGTGAAGACCTTGGAGATTTTTCCTGTTCGTCGTACTCCATCGTTTCCGATGATTGTAACAGTTTGTCCGACCTTTGCCTTTCCTTCATATACACGTCCAATACCCATACGTCCAAGATAGTTGTCATATGCAAGATTTGCAATTTGCATCTTGAATGGTTTTTCCGTATCATTCGCTGCCGCAGGAACTTTGTCGATAACCATATCGAAAAGAGGAGTGATATCTTTTCGTTCATCGTCCATATTAAGAATCGCAACACCATCTCGAGCAATAGCATATACAACATTGAAATCAAGTTGTTCATCCGTTGCTCCGAGTTGTACGAAGAGATCGAAAAGCATATCAATAACCGCTGCTGGTTGAGCTGTTGGTTTATCAATCTTATTGATAACAACGATTGGTTTGAGACCGTGTTCAAGAGCTTTCTTGAGTACAAATTTTGTCTGAGGCATAGGACCTTCATAAGCATCAACAACAAGAAGAACACTGTCTACCATTCGAAGAACTCGTTCAACTTCAGAACCGAAATCGGCATGTCCTGGAGTATCCACGATATTAATTTTTGTTCCCTTATATTCAATCGCAGTATTTTTTGCATAGATAGTAATCCCACGCTCTTTTTCTTGATCGTTTGAGTCCATAACACATGTATCTACTTGTTCATGACTACTAAAGGCTCCACCCTGCTTAAGGAGAGCGTCTACGAGAGTGGTCTTTCCGTGATCTACATGGGCGATAATCGCTATATTGCGGTATTGCATAAAAAATGAAAATAATAAATAGAATAAAGTCTTATACCAAAAAAGGAACCGATAAAATCGGTTGTACTTAAAAAGTTACCGGGAGTATATGGAGAAAAGGGAAAAAGTAAAAAGATTTTGGAGTAATTTTATATTAAATTGACAGCTTATCAGTCTCTCTTGTATTTTCTCGGAAAGAATCTGTATATTTAATATTATTATAAAGGAAGAGTCATATTTTTCTTGTTTGGATCGTTTTTTCCGAGTATATCTTCGTATTCAGCAAGGAGAGATTCATTCGCTCATGTATTTTCCACATACATAGTATTTAGAAAATCCTGTTTCTTTTCACGATAATAAAGGAGTCCTCCAAATGAGATGAAAATCGATCCAATACACTGAAAGATGATCCCATCACCTATGATGATATTCTGATAAAAAAGGATAAATCCTCGAATGGAATTAAAAATAACGAGCGTGAGAAGAAGAAGAGTAATCCCTGATGCAATGATAATAGTATGATCTGAGAAAGTAAGATTTGCTCGAGTTTTTAATTTCTCTTTTCCTGTCCCTGAAAGAAGTAGGAAACAAAGAATGCTATTTATAAGAATGATAATATATCCAATATATCCAGCATTTATACCAAAAGCACTACCGCTAAAAGAGATATCTAAAATAGAAAACCAATTGAGAAAAAGTGAAAAAAGAGAAAGGAGAATACCAATACTGATTACCCGAGAACTTTTGGAAAGATAGAGAAAATTGAAACTCAGACGAGCAAGCACGGAATGTATTTTATTTTTTAGTTTCCGATTTTTCGAATTTGTTATATAATCCATAATAATAAAAGAGAAGGTAATTTGAGATGTATTGCAGGCTCGATTATAGGAAAATAAGTTTTTTGTAAAGAAAAAGAAAACAAATCGCTCATTTATTTTAATTTAATACGTTATTTATGCAAAAGAAACAACTCAAAGAAAATACTTTTTTTATATTTCTTTTGTTTATAAAAGATTTTTTTATCTCTCTTGTCCAAAGTCTTGGTCTTTTTGCACAGAATTTAATAGGAAGAGAACAAAAACCACTCAAAGAAAATAAGTTTCTTGATAGTATGAATTTCTTTTTTCAGATTGGTCCAAAGTCTTTCTGGAAAGCTCCATCTGGTATAAAAATAGGAAGAAGTATTAGTACTCTCCTTCATTATATTTTCAAAAAAGAAGAAATGTTTATTGAAAAAAGAAAAAAATAATCTTTAATTTTTAGTTTTTTGGAAAATGAAGTCCACTACCATAAAAAACAACATCAAAAAAACAACATCAAAAAAACTATTGATTAACAACTTTTCTGGCTTTACTTTAATAGAAATGATAGTTTCTATTACTATCTTTTCCATGATTATTGTTATGGCATTTGATGCTATGGGAAATATCGGAGTTATTCGAAATAAACTATCGAGCCGACTTGACCTTAATAATGAACTTTATAATGTTACAGAAAAATTTATTAATCTTATAAAAACAGGAGGAGATATCGATTATGAAGAATATTGGAATAGACAAACAGTGGGTACTACCACTGCATCATGACACTATGATATATTTTCTGGTTTTGGAAATTATGGAAGTGGTGGATTGGGGGAAAATTACGGAGATGGGCTTTATTATTGTGTAAGTGGTAACGGAACATCCATGGGAACTGGATGATGTCTTGTTGGTAACCAAAAACAGCGATATGGACAGTATCGTCAGCAATTTATCGACTATAATTCCAATGCAAATGGAGATGGTGGTGATGAGAATGGAGATGGAAAAATTCAATGAGATGATGATGATGAAGATCTTGGGGTGGGACCAATAGTTTTGACTGGAGGAGTTGGAATGAAAGAACTCTATCTCTTGAAAAAAGGAATAACACCAGAAAGAACATATTTTCGATGGACATTAAAACTTGATCCGAATGCACCACCTGGTGCGAGTTGTGAGACATCAGGAGTTCATATGGGGAGTGGGGAATGTCTCTGAAATATTCAGTTGCTTAATCTTGTTGGAAAGGATCTCGGATTGAGTCATTCCTGAGCAATTAATTCTGATGGAAGATACGATGGTATTATCGATACATGGGAATGTCGGGAAGATTTTTACTGTCCGGGAACTAATATTCCAAATGCTCTCGATACCGGATGGGTCGATATACTTCCTACGTGGGTGAATGTAAAAAATATAGACTTTTATCCGTATCCAGAGAAAGATTTTCGCTATGCATGGAGGGAATCAAATAATGCAATCATATTGAGTTCCTATGTCAGAATCAATATGACTCTCGGACTTGCTTGGGAAAGACGTAAAAAAATAAAATGACCATCAGGTGATGTTTTTATTACTACAACTGTTAATCTTTCTCGCTAGTCTTTATTATTTTAATCTCCCATCATGAAAAAAAATCACTCATGATCCGCTCTCATTATCAGTATAATCATAACGATGATTATTATTCTCGTCGCTATTTATCTTCTCGATAAAATTGTTCCATTTTCGAGGGATATTAAAGGAATCGAGAATGGAAATATCGCCTATTATAAAGCAAACACTGCTCTCAATGAAGCACTTCTTTCTATGTCTATTAGTACTCCATGATATGAAACAGGAAGTTCTTCTGTAGTAAATGGTTCCGGAATAGCCTACCAAGTTATAGCAATGGGAACAGTTCTTCCACGTCTATGAGAAGGAAATAGCGAATACGATAAAGATTGGGCAATACTTGCTCCAGGAAAGCCAATTCAACTCGTTTTATCAACAGGAATGAACTGGTCTACGTCTATTTTTAAATTTCGAGTTCCTGATCTGAATAGGGACGGAAATTGAGATGAAACTCTTTCTGGATGAACTGTTTTGCCGATTATTAATTGGGCACTTACAACGAATGGAGAAACACTTCAAGCAAGTGGAAGTCAGATTATGGCAAACAATATAAATAATACAGATGTGAATCTTACTGGAAAAAATGGACTTACCCTTTCTGGTTCGGCTTATACTTTTGATTCTTTTTATACCACAAAATGTGGAACTCCAAATGCTTGTACTCTTAAGCTTTCTCTTATAAATCCCCTCGTTCTTACGACCAATGAAATTGCACCATATCTCGAATATCAAGGGACTTTTAATGTTCCAATTCCACTTCAAACAGCTACTGTTGAGGCACAGGGATATGCCGGAGGATTTCGTAAGAATATCACTCGGTTTATACAACAAATGACTACCAATGAGGCACTTGATTTTACCGTATTTCAATAATTATTTTTCATGAAACAATTCACTATCACTTCCAATGATTCGGGTCAACGATTGGATAAGTTTCTCAAAAAACTTATGCCCAATGCGGCATTAAGTCTTATTTACAAGCTTAATCGGAAGAATAATGTTAAAGTTAACAGAAAACGCGAAGATAATGAGTATAAACTCCAGGAAGGGGATAATGTTCAGCTTTTTATAAAAGATGAAGAATATGATTTACTTACGATTATATCGAAACCATTGGTGCAGAAATCAGATAAAGAAGGATTGAATCGGAAAGATATCGTTTATGAAGATGGAGAACTTCTTATTGTGAATAAGAATCCTGGAGTTATTGTTCATCCTGGGGATTTTAAAACAACAGAACTCTCGCTTATTGCTCAAGTTCAAGATTATCTTGGGTCGAAGCTTAATTCTCTTACTTTTAAACCGTCACTCATTCATAGAATCGATAAAGATACATCAGGAATTGTTATGATTGCCAAAACAAAACCTTCGCTTGATGTGATGCTCAAAGCTCTTCAATCCAATAAGATAGAGAAAGTCTATCTTGCAGTTTGTCTCGGAGTTCCTCCAGAGACTCGTGGAGTTATCCGAAAGAAGCTTCGACGGCTCGAACATGCTGAACGGGAGAATAAAATCGTCATAGACAATGAAGGAGGACAAACTGCTGTTACTCATTATCAGGTACTTGAGACTGAGATTCACGGCAAATATTCTCTTATAGAATGTCGACTGGAGACGGGGCGTATGCATCAGATTCGTGTCCATCTCGCCTCCTTAGGATGTCCTATCCTAGGAGATAATACCTATGGAAATAAACAGGAGAATGCTTTTGCAAAACGAACCTACGGGATTGGTCGACAACTTCTCCACGCAAGTCGTATTAGATTTACACATCCGAGTAAGAAAACAGAAGTTTCATATACAGCGAAACTCAAAGAAGATATGGCGGAGCTAGTTGGAAGATAAGTATGCTACATTTCATAAAACACTTTCATTATTTTAATGAAAGTGTTTTTGTATATTTTTAATTCATAGGAGCTTGAGCATTCGATGCTTTATAAATAACTTGCCCGATAGGGTTTAAGAGTTTCTTGAGTGAAACTCTTAAGTCTATATAGTCTTGAAGTATAAATTCGAGAACTACATGAGAAGCATAAGTTTTTTCAAACTCTGAAAAAGCAAACATTGCTTGAGGAAAGATTTCTTTCGTATGATTTATCTCATTAGTTATTTTTGCAGAAGTTTTATTTATTAACTGAGTCATGTATTCGAGATTATCTTCTTTTTCTCCATCAAGTGCATTATAATATGACCGAATAGATTCTCTTGAAGCCTGATCAAGATAATTGAGATAATATCGGTAATTACAATATTGATAAGTGGTATTATCAAGAATTGTTTTCTTGAGAGAAAGTTCAGACATATCCTGGATACCTCGACAATCTTTCTTTTTCAAAATCTGAAGTTGTTGCTCATATTTTTTTTTCGTATTGGACTGAGTTGTTGGAATTTTTTTCAGAAGATTATCAATAATTCGAATTTTTGTATTTATAACCGCACAGACATAAATATTATTCATTGTCTCTTTATAAACATAGGATGCAGCTTCAAGAAACTCTGGATTAGTATCACTCCCTATTGTAGATATTTTGGACGAATCCGCCTTTATACCATCGAGATAGTTTTTATAATATTTAAAACAGTCCCTTTTTTTAGGATCTTCGTAACAATTTGTATTGATGCTTAGATAATTTATTCTGTCTATTTTTAGTAGATTGTTTTTCTTCCAATCTGACCATGGTTGTGAAATATCTGAACAAAAAGCATTAACATTATTCGTATATTTTGCATAAAGAGGGTCATTTGGTATATCTGCAGCAAAAATATTCCCAAAAGAGAGAAGTGAGAGAATAAGAATGAAGATGATTTTCATAAAAAACACAAAGAAATTGTTAAGCACCAATCCGAAAAATGATTTCTTTTTCGATAAATTCTCTATCTCGACCATACTTGAGTCGAGATAGTTCCTTATAAGCTTTTGCAAGCATCGGGTCACCTTTTTCGGTATAGGGATTTACTGGATTCAGACTAAAAGCTGAACTTGCTTGCCCATCGATACAGAGACGCATAACTGCCTTACGATTATCGATATTTACAAGATCTTGATTTGAGAAAATTGGAGCAAAATCTTTTGCAATAAATTCCGCATCTTCTGGTCCGATTCGGTAACAAATCTTATTCGCTACGTTACCGAAAATCGCATCCTTGAGATTTAGACTCGACTTTGTGAGAGCATCAGATTTCTGGAGCTGACCGAGATACTGGTGAGCAATGACAAGCCCGAGGCGGTATTTACGAGCTTCGGAAAGGATGGATTCGATAGAATCAGTAACATAGTTCTGAAACTCATCGATATAAAGGAAGAAATCACTTCGTTCTTCTTTTGCGATATTTTGCCTTCGCATTGCTGCCATCTGAATCTTGGAAACCATGATAAGCCCCAGAAGAGTGGAATTAATATCCCCGAGTGTTCCTTTTGAGAGATTGATAAAAAGGAGTTTTTTCTGTTGCATAACATCAAATATATCGAAAGAACTTTTGGTCTGTCCGATAATATTTCGCATCATTGTATTGGTAATAAATCCTCCGAATTTTGCAGCAAAATACGGAATGATTTCTCCTTTTTCACGATCTCCCATCTTGGCGAAAGTAAAATCCCACCACGCTTTAACGACTGGATTCTTGAGTGTACGACGACGCTCTTTCTGAAAATCATCATCCGTAAAGAGTCGCATGATGTCCGTAAGTGCACACCCACCTGGGTAGTCCATGAGTGTCAGAACACCATTTCGAAAATAGTCTTGGATTCGCGGACCGAAGATTTCCGGACCAAAGAGCTTAATCATAATATTCATGGCATCTTGGGCTACTACTTGTTTTTCATCGTCGGTTGTTGCCTCAAGCATATTGATACCCATCGGACGGGACATATCTGCAGGATCGAAATAGATGACATCATCGGCACGTTCTCGTGGAACAAAAGGAAGGAGATCAAGTGCAAGTTCTCCATGCGGATCCATGATAGCACATCCGTTCCCGAGTTTGAAATCCTGGCGTGCCATTACTTGAAGCTCTGTCGATTTACCAGTACCAGTCTGTCAAATAATGTAGAAATGTCGAAAACGATCTTCACTTTTTACGCGAACCTCCTTGGTAACTCCTTTGTAGGTATTGTATCCGAGAAGTATTCCCTCATTTGGGAGATTTACGGGAGCTTTTACGATTTTAAAGTTCTGCCAACGAATCTCGGGAGTTTTATTGTATTTAGAATGAGGGAAGTGGAATATAGAAGCAATTTCCTCGATATTGAGGACTGATTTTTTTCCGAAAACAAAAGGGAAATAGCGGAAAATATATTCTCTCATAAAACCATCAAGATTTGTTTTCTTTTTTGGTTTGAAACCATTTCCCATAGCAACAGAATACTGGGAAAAAGAGGAAGTGATATTTTTCAGTTCCGATTCGACCATATAAGCATCCTCTCCTGTAGTGATTATCCGTATAGTTACTTCGTATCCAGTCTTTTTTCGTTTCTCTTTCATTATTCCATCCTCATCTTCACCTTCGCTCGATTCTTCCTTTTTTTCATTAGGAGAAGAGAAAAGTACGCTCAAAAATCCGGTAATCCAAGAAAATGGGTTTAGGGAGAATTTCGATCCTTTATGTTTCTCGGTCTTTTTTACTGATTTCTGCCAAGTATCGGATATGGGAGAGAGAAGAATCTGGATGGATGCGGCTTCAGTTTCGGTGAGTTTTCCGAGTGTTGAGAGAACTGTATTCATCGGATCGCTCTCGAGTTTTTGATAGGTTTTAATCGGGTAATGAAAAGATTTAGAAAGTATTAATTCTACTCCTTTTACTACTTTTTTATCTCGAAAGATATCAATTTCCCCTGTTTCATCAATAACCGCATCGCTATAAAAAGCACTAATTTGCTTTTCAATGAGATTTTTTGCTTTTTTTGGAACAACGATATAGAAGTATATTTCCTGATTATGAGCTACATATTCAAGAGAAATGTAGTCTTGACCGAAAAGTTTTGATTTAAGTCCTCAGGAATGGAGAGATTTGAGTGACGAGAGAAGTTGTTCCATGAGACTAATTTGCTCTTTGAAATCACGAGTTGTTTCTTTACGTTCATCTTGTTCACTTTCTTTCTTTGGAATAAGAATACGAAGAAATACCATATCAATGGAACGTTGAAAATCTATCCGTCGCTTTGTATGGAGAAAAATAACAAAAAGAAGGATAGTAATAAAGACGAGAATGAGAATGAGTTCGCTTGGAGTCATCGGAATAAATAGTCCAAAGATAAGAATTTCCTTTATTGTACCAGAAAAGCAGAAAAATTCAAAAAGAAGCAGTTGATTTTTTGTGTTTTATCTTATACTAAAGAAAAATTTCTAAAAATAACCGCGAAAAATGAATAAAAACCTCACAGAAGTACTCTCTAGACTCACTCTTACTGATACTGAAAATACCACAAAAGATATTCTTGAAAGCTATAAAGAAAAAGTCCATGGTATTATTCATTTTCTTTATTTTGCGAATATCATTCTTACTAGACTTGATAATGATGAAAATACCTTAAAAGAAGAAGAATATAAGAAATCAATTCTCTCCAGTGATTTCCTTCTTCCAGACGGAATAGCTCTCAAGCTTCTCTATCAAAAATACCTAAAGAAGAAACTTTCGAACCTGAATGGAACGGATTTTCTTCCCTATTTTCTCTCTCATATTCCACATAATCAGAAAGTAGAAATATTTCTTTATGGAGCTATTGAAGAAGTAGCTCAAAAATCAGCAGCATACATAACACAGACTTTCGGATTTCCCGTTATTTCTGTTCAAAATGGATTCCAAGAATTTAACTGGAGTACTATGTCACAAAAAGAAGAAGGGGTTCTTCGAATACTTTTGGTCGGACGATGAAGTCCACTCCAGGAGCTTTGGGTGGAGAATAATCGAGAAAAAATAGAAACAATGCAGTGTCTCGTATTCACGGTCGGTGGACTTCTCGATTTTTGGGCATGAGAAGAAAAACGCGCCCCTCTCTGGATGCGAAACATAAAAATAGAGTGGCTCTATCGAGCGATTTCCAATCCGAAAAAGAATCTAAAAAAGACGCTCGTAAGTTTACAATTATTAAAATTCCTCATAAAAAAATAATTCCGAATTTTCGGAATTATTTTTTAAATTTCTTCACTTCATCTTCGTTTCAGACTTCTCGCTTCTATTTTCTTCTCCAGTTTTCGTTTCGTATTATTTACTTTGTGCATAATTTTTCTTTCTGCTTTTTCGGCAAGTTTTTTCTCAGTTTTCCGGCGGAAAGTAGCTTTACGTTCGGATTTTGCAAGAGCTTTTTGTTTCCGGATTTCGTCTTGGATTTCTCGCCTTGTTTTCTTGGGTTTAGTTAGTGAGATTTCTGAAAAAGAAGTCATAATTAAATAGAACGAATGTATTATTTTTCTTCTTGTTCCTTGAGTGCAAGTTGTCCACAGGCAGCATCAATATCATCTCCCATGGTGTGGCGGATGGTGGAAGGAACTCCTGCTACTTCCAGAGCATCTTGGAATTTCTTAATCATAACTTTGGAAGTCGGGAGCATTTTGGAATCGGAACTTCCTTCTCCCGGATTATATGGAATGAAATTCACATGAGCGAGTCGTCCTCGAAGAAGGTCGGCAAGTGCTTTTGCATACTCTGGACGATCGGTGAGACCGTTTATCATGATGTACTCGTAGAAAATCCGTTTATTGGTCTTCGCCACATATGCATCGAGCGCCTCCATAAGCTTGTCGAGCGGATATGTTTGCTCTACTGGCATAATACTCTTACGAGCTTCATCGGTCGGAGCATGAAGGGAAATAGCAAGCGAAACCTGAGGAAAATCCTCGGCGATTTTGTTGATACCTGGAACGATTCCACAGGTAGAAACGGTAATTCGACGACTGGAAAGATCGAGTTTTTTCTGTCCAGAAGCTATTTCTATCGAACGCTTCACATTTTCGTAGTTGAGGAATGGTTCTCCCATACCCATATATACGATATTTCGGAGTTTTTTATCTTCTTTCGTCAGGTGATTTACTGCAATCATAATCTGTTCCACGATTTCAGTGAAATCGAGATTCCGCGTGAGTCCGAGTTTTCCGGTTGCACAGAAACTGCATGCCATAGGACATCCGACCTGACAAGAAACACAGAGAGTGTTTCGCCCTGATAAGTGTCGCATAATAACTGCTTCGAGGAACTTGTTATCGTACGTTTCGATAAGGAACTTGGTCGTCTGTCCATCGTCCGAAGTCACGCTGGATTTCACTTTGAGCGAAGTGAAATAACAAGTGGTTTTCAGAAGATCACGGAGCTCTTTCGGAATCGTCGTCATAGCATCGAAATCCGTTACGAGATCCTTGTAGATCGCGTGTTCTATCTGGGCATATCGAAAATTCTTGTGCCCGTGTTCCAGAAGGAATGCCTTGAGTTTAGTTTCGTCGTAAATGGAGAACATTGAATAGTTAAGAGTTATGAACTTTTAATTTTTAGAAGAAAAGAAAAGCCGGAGGATACCGACTTTTAGAACATGAAATTGTTTATATATTCATCAGTACCATCGCTACCACGATTCCTATGATACTTCCGGCGAAAGCTTCCTCGGGAAGATGTCCAATGGATTCGTTGAAATTATAGTTCTTGGATTGTTCTTTATTACATTTGAGTTGATTGAGTGCTTTTGCATGGAGTCCTGCCTCGAATCGGACATTGATTGCATCGTAGATAATAATCATAGAGAATACGAGAGCAATTGTAAAAATATCAGAAAATACTCCGTACTTGATACCAAGAGCAGTAGTAATACTTGTAACAAGAGCCGAATGTACACTTGGCATTCCTCAAGAACCAAGGGTCTGTGAAAGAGAAAATTTCTTCATACGGACTCCATAAAATCCTTTGAGAATAACTGCAACAAACCAGGAGATTACAGGAACAAGAATAATATATTGTTCAAAAAAGGTCATAGATTGAAAAATGATTATTTAATCTCTACGATTTTGTATTCAAATGTACCAGATCCTGCCTGTCCTTTTACTACATCACCTACTTCTTTTCCGATAAGGGCTTTTCCAATAGGAGATTCATTAGAGAGTTTATTTTCAAAAATATCAGATTCTGTAGAACCAACGATACGAAAAGTTTCTTTTTTCCCATCTTCTGGAGAAGTAATAGTTACAAGACTTCCTACATTTACCCCAGTCTGTTTCTTGTTTGTTTTCTTCGGATCGATGATTTCATGATTTTTCATGATTTCTTCAAGCTCTGCAATACGGATTTCAAGCTGTGCTTGTTCGCTACGAGCATCTTCGTATTCAGAGTTCTCAGAAAGATCCCCGTAAGAGATGGCTTCTTTGAGTTTTTCTGCAACTTCTACACGACGAACTTCCTTGAGATTTTGGAGTTCTTTTTGAAATTCAAGGAGACCTTCTTTAGTAAGGAGTGTTACTTTTGACATAGTGTGTAATAATTAAAAATTAAGAAATTTACTTATTTTTGAGAAGCATCTTTTTCAATATTGGATAGTATTCTCTTGTTACTTCAACGCCAATTGCTTGACCTTCCAGAGCAGTTACAAATCGTACGGTTGTATTTTTTGGGTCGTTTTTGAGAAGATTGAGAAAGAAAGTGTATCCAAAGAATTGGTCTGTTTCATTAATACTATATATTTTATTTGCGAGCTTCATATTAAGAAGAAGCGTATCATATGTGTCCTTAAAGGCATAAATTGTTATTTTCTTTTTTTCGTCCCTGTAAGTATTGTAGAGCATCTTTTTTGTAATCTGTATATCGAAGAATCCATTGTTATCAATTTTCTTTAATATGATTTCTGGCATAATCTTTGCGAGGAAGAGTCCAGAGAGAGGAATGGTCAATTCTTGTGGAACAATTTCTTCCGCTGAAATGAGAGCTCCTGAAAGAGTATCATCAGTAAATATCGTTTCCCCATTGATTGTTCCACTTGCAGTAATCATTTCAGTTCTTACATTTTTTATTTCATTCAGAGATTCTATGTGTTTATCAATGCGATCGAGTGATTCCAATAAACGAGAATTCTCTTGTTTTTTTTGTTCTTCCATCTCATTTTCTGGCATTGAAAGAGAAGGGAATATACTAGTTCGTATATTTACAAGAGTATTTCTGTATGATGGAAGCGAAAAAGAAAGGGCGATATTGAGAACAAAAATCGTAACGAGGGCGGTGAGGATATACGAGAAAATGCGCATACAATAAAGGTCAAGTTATCAGATTTCTCTTATTTTTTAAGTTTCACATTCATAAAGTCAATCTCTACAGGAGCGTCACGACCGAGGATATTGATTTCCACTTTTACAAGACCTTTTTCCTCATTGATTTCGATAATTTTTCCTTCACTTCCTTCAAAGGCTCCACTTTTAATAATAACCAATTCTCCAATTTGGAGCTTAATATTGAAAGCAGTATTTTTTTCAGAAAGAGATCCTTTCAATTGATCAAGTTCTGTACCGCTTACGGGAACTGGAATAGTACCTGCTCCGAGAAATCCGGTTACATTTGGAGTATTTCGGACGATATACCAACTTTCATTGGTAACCACCATCTTCACGAGGATGTATCCGGGGAAGATATTTTTTTGTTTTTTTACTTTATCTCCGTTCGCACGAACCGTAATGGTATCGTGAGTTGGAACGAAAACCTCAAGAATATGGTTTTCAAGATTAAATGCTTCTCGGCGCTGCATAAGCGATGAGCGAACATTTTCTTCTGTTCCGGAAATAACACGTATAACATACCATTCGCCCTTTGGGGCAGTGTTCATACTATCAAAAAGCATATATGTAAAATACAAGAGAGAATAAAATTATTTTGTTGGAGTTGCTGGAACAGTAGTTGTCTTAATATCATCAATCTTGAGATCTTCAACTGAAGATTGAGTAGATGTATTAGAAACTGAACTTACAGGAACGAACTGTTTTTTTGCTGCAAAAATCCCCACAGAAAAAGCGGTTCCGATAATAAAAAGAAATACTGTTAAAATTGTAATCATAGAGACTACAGTGATAAAGTATTTTTTTGTTTCAGCAGGAGTTGGCCAAACGATGTGGTCAAATTCCTTCATGGAATCTTTTATAAAAGACATAGAGACACGTTACAATATAGGATACGACTCGCGTATGCGGGGGATTATATGAAAAAGTGGGCAATAGTCAAAAGAAAAAGGCTTATTCTTCTTTGTTTTTTATTTTACAAAATGCTCGGTCATTCTCACTATATTTCTCTATCCATTCTTCTGGGTTTCCGTAATCGGCGAAATCATTATACCAAATATGTGGAAATTTTGGATGTCGTGTTGCTTTGAGTGGACACCAGTATCGTTCCGTACATGCACCTATTTCCATAGCATAGGAAAAAAGCCCATTTACATAACTACAGTAGAGACAATTAATTTTTTCAACCCAATTGAGATAATCAAGGAAGTGTCGTTCATAAACAAAATGATCACTTCGTTTTACTCGAGGAATGCGATATAAAAAGAATGCCGTATACTGATATACTACCAGAAATATATCGAGAATAACAGCAGGAATAATCATCATGTAAATAAATGGAGCAGAAAGCACATTTCGAACAGAGGCATTGAAAATCATGCGTAGAACTCCTTCTTTAAATCGTCTATTTTTTTGAGCAAATTCTTTGAGAAATACTATACGTCGTTTCTCGATAGTGTAACCATAATCTATTCTAAGTCGATTGTATTCCTTTTCCAGATCTTTCCGGAGTGATTCAAACCGTTTGATAAGCTCGTTGATTTTGGATTGCATAGGGAAGGGGGTATTAAATTATATTACAAAGTAGTGTCTGAAGTGGCGAGAAAGAGACCAAAAACTCGTTTAGCACCATATTTTTTTAGGAGTTCCGCACATTCATTGGCAGTGGAACCAGTCGAGATGACATCGTCGACTAGAACTATATCTTTTCCAGTGATTTCTGCAAGAAATTTTTTACGGAACGTAAAACTGTTGCGGACATTTCGGAGACGGTGCGATCGATCGAGCTTTGCTTGGTGTGGAGTTATGCGAGACTTTCGGAGAAGTGTAAGAAATACGTTCCCTTCCTGTCTTGCTACTCCTTTAGCAAGGAGTTCTGAGTGATTGTATCATCGTTTTAAATGTGAGAAAAGATGGAGTGGTACGGTCGTGATTATCGCATTTCTACTGATATTTTCCAGACATAATAGTTCGAAACACTCTGTAAGCTTCGGAATAAAGAGTTCATTTTTCTCTCGTTTGGAGTAGTACTTGTACGCTTCCAGCTCTTTCTTGAGTTCATCTGTATATTCGAGTGCCACGAAAGTCCCATCTAAATACCAGTATTTTCCGAGGGATTCCTTGTAATGAGGATTCTTGTCGACAAAAAGCTCCTGAAAAATGATAGGTTCTTCAGGAAGAAGAAAGACATGAGAGAAAAATTGTTGTATTCGAAAGAAGAAACTTATCATCTTTTTATTATTTTTAATAACTAGATTAAGTTCCAGTATATGAATATCGATAAAACTTACAAAAAGTAAACTTGATTTACAGAAGAAAAATGTAATACTGGACAAGTTTTTAAATTTCTTACTTTTTATTTGTATGAAACTTCCAAATAATCTTTATGCACGTCTTTCTCTTGTAACTTGCATTGCTTTTATGGCAGGATATATTTTTGTATATGCAGCGTGATATACTCCTATTCTTTCTGGAGATTATGCGACATGAAAACCACTTACCTCAACACTTTTTGGGCAAGTAGTTAGTAATATCGAAGATTTAAATATACGACTTTCCAATTTGTCTTTTTCAGGAGGAAATGTAGGTATTGGGACGACAAATCCATGAGCAAAATTTTATATTAGTAGTGATAATGTTAATGATGCTACTAATAAAACCCAACTCCAGCAATATTCAGCATTAACTATAAAACCACATGGTAGTAACTCAACTAATATGAATATTTGACAAGTAAATAATGGTAATACTATCGGTATGCAAGTAACTAATAGTAATGCAACAGCAGATTGGAATATTTCTCTGAATCCATTTGGTGGAAATGTCGGTATTGGAATAATAAATCCAGGAGCGAAGCTGGAAATAGCAGGACAGGTAAAAATTACAGGGGGTACACCGAGTGTAGGAAGAATACTTACTTCGGATGCAACAGGACTCGCAAGTTGGGATATACCAGCGAGTGATAGTACAGAAGATGGACAATTATCATTGGAATCTGGTACAGCCAATGCTCTGTATACACCATATCGAACTTTTCAAAAAGGTGTATATATGGTTTGGTTTTATAGTTGTACCATAACTGCAACAGCAGATTATTATATAGCTATGACAGCAGAAAACAGTAATGGAACTATTTCAGCAGGATCTACTAATCGGTCACTCTCTCAGTTAACAAACTATCATCAGCCAGCATTTATTGTAAAAGTCCGTTCATCAACAGCAAGCGTCCGATTTAAAATATGGAATCCATCATCTGTTTCTCAGACTATTACAAACAGTGCAGGATCTTGTTCCAGTTTTTATTTTACTCAAATTGGAAAGTAATTTTATATATTTTTATTCTATTGTCTTTTCAAAAACTCCACGAGTGTCATTACTCCGAACCCAGTCGCCCCTTTTGGGAAATAAGAATAAGAGCTAGTTCTATGGGCTGTTCCAGCAATATCCATATGTACGAGTTTCGAGTTTTTGACGAAGTGTGTAAGGAAGGCTGCCCCCATACTTGAACCAGCTTTGTACCCAGAGGTGATATTTTTGACATCGGAGATTTCACCCTTGGCTTTATCAATCATATCGGTATCGAGGGGGAGTTGCCAGAATCGCTCTTCTCCAGAAGGATTAGTAAGAATCTCTTGAATGATTTTCTCATTATTTCCCATAATACCTGCATAGTTCTGTCCGAGAGCATGAAGGACAGCACCAGTTAAAGTTGCAACAGAAATAATGGTTTCAGGAGTGTAGGTTGCTTCCATATACCCAAGAAGATCAGCAAGAACAAGGCGTCCTTCAGCATCAGTATGTCCAATTTCAACGGTTTTCCCATTATATCCTCGGATAATATCAAGAGGTTTCATAGCACTTCCTCCGAGAAGATTTTCAGTGAGTCCAATAGTCGCGACGATATTAGCTCGGAGATTTGTTTTATTATCGAGTGCAAGGAGGGTTCCAACGACCGTTGCAGCTCCTGCCATATCAGATTTCATATCGAGCATAGCATCATCCGGTTTAATCTGGAGTCCTCCAGCATCGAAGGTTACTCATTTTCCGGCAAGAGCGAGAGTTGGAAGAGATTTGTCTATCATACGCTCAAATACGAGCACACAAGGATCTTTATCACTTCCAGAACTTACTCCGAGAAGGAGATTGAATCCTTTGGTTTCGAGTTCTTTCCTTTCCATAAGTATTATTTTTGTATTTTTGAATGGAAGTTTCATAATCTGCTCCGCAAGTTTCTTTGGATATTTAAGAGAAGCAGGAGTATTTACCATGTCACGAACGAGATAGATGCAAGAAAGAAGATTGATACGATCAGCTATTTCCATCTGAAGAGCTTCGTTTGGATTCTCAACAATGAGAGCAAGTTTTCGTGGAGTTTTTTTAGTAAGATAATGTTCAAAAGAATATGTTGTCAATACGAGACTGTCGAGAATAGACATGGTCTGCTCCCTTTTGCTCGTATAAAAAGCAATATCGCCTTTTATTTTTCCGAGCATATCGGAAAGTTCTTTGGTATAGGATTTTTTATCATGGATATAAATGATATGAAGTTTCTTCGCATGAAAAAATGGACAATATGTCGAGAGAATGAAACTTGCTTTTTCTGTTTCGTGACTTTTAGATTCTATCTCTGCTATGATATCTTCTGGTAAATGAATGCGTTTGAAAAAATCAAGATTACTTAGTTCATCGACTTCGATGACGAAGTTTTCGAGGGTATTATTTTCTGGATTATCAAGAATTTCAAGTGAAAAAGAAGCAGGAATCATAAAAATAAGAGATGAGAAGTAAAACAATCTGATTATAGAAAGAAATAGGATTTTTCCAAATAAAATTCTCGAGAGGTTTTATAGAGGTTATAAGGTATATATATTTCCTATAAAAATACTTGACATACTATTATTTTGGAATAAAGTACCTAACGAATGGTAGGTACTTTATTTTTTAAATTATACAACATATGAACATTCCAAAAAATGAAGGGGGATGAGATCGTCTCTCAAGAATTATTCTCTCAGAAATTTTATTTCTTGTTGGGTTTTTTTGGTTGAGTTCGACAATGCAGATTATTATATATGTTCTCAGTTTTGTTTTTCTAGTAACAGGAATTGTTGGTTTCTGTCCTTTATATACAGTCATGAAAATCAATACTTCGAGTAAAAAGAATGCAAAAATTTCTCGAAATATATGGATAGTGTTTGTACTTACTTTTCTCCTTATTGCTACATTGGGTAGCTATACGAGTATATTTTTTACGAAGAAATTCTTTCTGGAAGATTACAACAAGATGAATAACTACTATAAGCAAACACTTTTTAATACAGGGAAAGAGATGCGTTCAGAATCTATTACTCAGTATGATTTTCTTGTTTCGGAATATCAGCTATTTCTGGAAAAATATCACACATATCATCCTTATTCTCTTCGTGGAGATAAGCAATTAAATGCCGATCTCAATACAGTATCATCCATTATTATTTCATTAAAAGAAAAAGTATATACTGGAAATCTCAAAGAAGCACATTTGGATCTCGAAAAAGTTCGTCCTATTTTTCAGGATATATTGAAGAGAAATAATTTCTCTCTCCTTGCTATAGCTCTCGTGGATTTTCATGATATTATGGAAAAAGTTATCGAAGCTGCTGATGCAAAAGACCCAAAAGAAGTTACTGATGCTTATGTTGAAGCAGATGAAAAACTTAAAGCAGTAGAAGAAGTGGCGAATGATTCTGAAATTCAAATGATACGACAAAATCTCGATATGATAAAAATCCTCGCAGAGCAGGATAAAAAAGAACCTCTCCCAGAAAAAGCTGCTGAACTCAAGAGTAGTTTTGTTAAGGTATATCTCACAAGAGGATAATAAAAAATAGGTGAGTAAAAATTGACTTTCCATTGAATATGTATATCCTTCACCCTACTTATTTATTTAAAATTTCAGATTTATGAAAGCAAAAAAACAAATTTCTGCTCTTGCACTTCTTTCTATAGTTGTGCTTCTTACTGCTTGTACAAGTACTACTCCGACAGCTACTCCTACAGAAGTACCTACAAGCTCAACTACTGGAGCTATCGGATATAAAGATGGTACATACATCGGAACTGGGAAATATTCCTTCCCAGGAGGAAGTGTTGATTACTCCGTATCTCTTGATATTGCTGATGGAAAGATTGCCAAAGCATCATTTGTAAAATTTGCTGATTCTGGAAATGATTTCTATAATCGTGCTCAAGGAGATGCTGCACTCGGGAAGATTGTTGGAAAGTCTGGTAAAATCGTCGTTGATACGGTGACTGGGGCAACTGGTACTTCCAAGGCTATCCAAGATGCTGTAGATAATGCTCTTACTCAAGCACAAAACTAATTTAGATGTAAAAACAAAATCCCATTCGTTTTGAATGGGATTTTTTTGTGATACTATTTTTTGTATCGATATATTCCTTCTGCTATCGATTTCTTTTCAAATACAAAACCGGGATCGAGCTCGAAATTCTCGGGTGTACATTCGATATAGTTTTCGGTCCATCCGATTCATTTTCCTTCTACGAGAACATGAAAATATTTTCCATCATTGGCTTGGAGAAATCCCTGCTTCACTCGTTCTCCTTCATTTAGGAGAATATTTAAACGCTCGGTTTTTATTTTCTCGTCCACTTGATTTGGGAATTTTCCAGCAGGTACAGAGTAGTGGTCATGATGGGCGGAAAAAGGGAAGGCATGAAGTTGCGTGATTCCATACTTTCAAACGAGCTCCAGGGTATCCTGGAAATCTGCATCGGTTTCACCGGGAAATCCCACAATGAGATCCGCCCCGATGTTTATAAGCACTCCATCCTCTCTTTGTAGCGAATAAAGAGAGGTGAGAACTTGCAAGAGTTTCGTCCGATTATAGTGACGATTCATACTTCGGAGAATATTGTCAGACCCTGATTGAATCGACAGATGTACATAAGCACTAATTCGTGGATTTTTGAAGAGTTCTAGGAGTTCATTATCGACAAATTCGACACCAAGGCTCGACACGCGAAGTCGAGAAAGGGTTGTTTTTTCGAGAATCTCTCTCAGAAGTTCTGGAAATTTGGAATCTGCAATATTTTCCGAACTTGTAGCCCCCCAAGCTCCAAGATTAGTCCCGGTGAGTACTACCTCTTTTCATCCAGAGGCAACAAACTCTTTAATTTCTGTGATAATATCCTCGCTTGTTCGAGACTTATGGCGTCCACGAGCCTGGACTGTGAGACAGAAAGTACAGAAATTATCACACCCTGTTTGGATGACGATAAATTTTTTCGTATGAAGTCCAGTTCCGGTAATTACGGCTTTTTGAAGACGTTCTTTTAAGGAGGTTTTTGTAATAGTCTCAATTTCTTGTTTTACATCCTCTGGATCTTCTGGAAGAAGTTCAATCTGGTCGCGAAATTCTATAAGCTCCGGATAGATGGTATAAAAATCCCCATCGATATCTCCTTCTTTTAAGGATCCACACCCGGAAAGATAAATCTTTTCTCCCTTTTTCAAAGTTTTAAGTTTCTGCTTCGCAAAGCGTACCCACTTAGATTTTGCTTTATCGGTTACTACACAAGAACTGATAAATACCCCCTCTTTTCAGGAGAGGATCGGACTTTCTGCCCATTTATCAGTAAAGTATTTATTAGTTTTGCAACCGAATATTTTGTATTCCATGTAATAAAGATGAGAAAATTGAGATTTAAAATACCATGAGGAAATTCGGGATATTGATTATATTTGATATGAGGACAGCTTGGAAAATGGAAAGGAAAAGAGTAAAAATAAAAGATATACTCTTACTTATTTTACCAACCCGCTTTGTCCGAAGGAAAAAATAATCAACAATATCCCTCTGTTTTTTTATCTGTAATATATAAAAAGGAGTATAGAGAAAGACGGAAAAAAGGCAACAAAAAAGACCCTATAAAATAGAGTCTTTTGGAATCTTCTTAAAAAATACAAAGTAAAACGACCCAGCTTGGTAGCGGGTCGTTTCGAGTGTCTGGTCTCCGATGAGTCCATTCCGTGAAAGGTGCTTAAGACCTAAAAAGTTGGAAGGATCATGGTAGAAGGGTGCCGTAATCGTAGGCGACATATTCACAAGAATTTGTGTGAATACGACTTACCCTCCTTGGGGAGATTTATTATAGAGGCATTTTCGCCTTTCCTCTTGTGTATTGTTATTTTTGTAAGAAGAGGAATACAATCACGACACGAAGACTATTTCGGATAATGATTGTAATCCTCTTCCCTGCTTTTTGCAAGCCTCTGCTACATGAAGTAATCGAAGCGTTTTTATTTTTATTTGAAAAATTTTTGTTGGAGGCGTCTGGGGTGATTAAGTCCAGAGCCATTCTAGGAGAGTAAGATTTGTTAATGAGCTTTCAGGAGTGAAGTATTTGTTCTCTGCCTGAAGTACATAACTATCATATCTGAAAATGAAATATATTGCGAAAGAAGAGCTATTGCCATTTCTACAATTTATGTTTATGAATTAAATATCTCTTGATATAATGCCTTTGTTAAGCGAAAAATATTTTTTTGAAAAAAAGTTTTTTATTTTTTGAGAAAATTTACTTTTTCACAAGTTTTAGACATTGATGAACAAAAAAATAATTCTATTTTGATTTGATTAAATAGCGGAAATAAGTATTATAAATCTAGTTTTTATGCCTAAAAAATATTTAACATATGTCTATTGTCGAACAAATACTACTAGATATTGTGGTTTGAGCATTTCCGGAGGTTACGAGTCCGACTATCGCGCTCGATACACCACCCAAAAAAGAACTCGGAGACTTCGCTTTCAATGTGTTTCCGTATGCGAAAGTGACTCGCCTCGCACCGCCTGCGATTGCCGAAAAGATTGCAGAAGGCCTCCGAAATCGTCCGGAGTATTTCAAGGACGTGTCGATCATGGGCGGATATATAAACTTCTTTCTCACGAATGCGGCTTGGGAGAGTATCTTTAACGAACTCTCGACTGCAAACAAAGCTCCGAAGAATGAGACAATTGTGGTCGACTATATCGGTGCCAATGCCGGGAAACCGCTCCATATCGGGCACATCTGCACCCCGTCCATCGGTCAGGCGATTTTGAATACCCATGCATACCTCGGATATACCATTATAGGAGATTCCCATTTCGGAGACTGGGGAGGGATTTTCGGGAAGTTGATTGATATATATAGAGAACAGGTGTGGTTGGATGGTTTAGAGAAAGTAAAATCCAGACTGGAGATAGAATGAGTAGATTATCTTTTGTGGATGTATCAGTATTTTGATAAAAAAATTCAGGGGCCACTTATTGAAAACATGGATTTCACTAAAGAAGATTTTGAAAAATGAGCTCGTCTTGAATTTCAATATCTTTCCTGAGTGGGTATTGATTTAACAAATCCGGAAGAAAAGAAACACCACGAAGAGAATGTCGAACTCTGGAAAAAATTTACTTCCATCTCTATCGCAGAGGTCAATAAAAAGCTCGAACTTATCAATGTTCAACCAAAGTATAATATCGGAGAATCTTTCTACGAAGGGCTCAATCTCCCTCGTCCGAACAATGAAGACTATCCGGATCTTCAGTGGAATATGAAGGATATTGTCCGAGAACTTATAGAAAAAGGGGTGGCTACTCAGAACGAAGATGATTCCGTGGGAGTGGTATTTCCCGAGGAAACCAAAATCCCTTCCTGTATACTCCAGAAGAAGGATGGGACCGGACTCTACCTGACCTCCGACCTTGCTGCTATCAAATACCGACTCACAAATGGATGGAACCCATCGAAGATTATCTACTCGGTGGATTCTCGTCAACAACTCCACCTCCGTCAGGCGTTTGCTATCGCAAAAATGGCATGGCCGGAACTCCTCGGGAACACCGAGCTTTTCCATGCGTTCAACGGATTCATCAAACTCAAAGAAGGGGCGATGTCCACGAGAAAAGGAACGGTTATCTTCCTTTCTGATCTCATTGCCGAGGGATTTAATCGGACGAAAGCAATTCTCGAGGAGAAATGACAATCCCTTTCGGATACAGATATTCAAGCGATTTCCATCGGAGCCATCAAGTACTCCTACCTCGGGCAAGACCGCGAGAAGGACGTGGTATTCGACTGGGACAAAGCCCTCTCATTCGAGGGAAACTCTGGACCATATATCCAGTACTCGTATGTCCGTGCGAAAAACATCGTCGAGAAGGCCGGAAATATTGGAGTGTTTCAAACAGAGAAACTCCCCCTCTCCGAATACGATCGAGCCTGCCTCCGACGTCTTTCGTTCTTCGACAAGGCGGTTCAGGACAGTGCGACGAAATACAAACCGCATATCCTCACGACGTACTGTTACGAGCTCGCGAGCGAGTTCAATACATTCTATGTCCATACTCCGAAGATTCTTGAAGAGCAAGATGTAAATCTCTGTGCCTTCCGTCTCGCACTCATCGAAAAAGTAGCCGAGACCTTAAAAAAAGGATTCGAACTTCTCGCTATCAATATGCCGAGGAAGATGTAGTTTTCAAATATTACTCAAATTATGCAACAACCAATTATCTCTGTCGGAACCGGGAATTTCTATTATTGGAACCTCTCACTTGTCCAGAAACTTCGATATCTTCGGGATATTGAAGGTATTTCTGGTATAGAAATATCTTGCATTCCTCACGGAACCGAGTTTTCGAGTGAAGAAATATCACTTCTTTCTAGTTATTCCCATAATACCGTTCATCTCTGGAAGTTCGACGTTACAGATAAAGAATGGATGATGTATTGTAGAAATACGATTCCTAACTTTCGACATTTTGTTATACATCCCGATTCTGCAAATCTTGATGATATTGATTCGGAAACTGAGGAATATCTTTCATTTGAAAATATGGATCCGCGGAAAGTTGCGTATCAGAAACCAGAAGAAATGGAAGAATTATTTCATCGTTTCCCGAAAGCAAAGTTCACATTTGATATAAATCATGCGGAAGAAAACAATATCCCGAGGATTCAGTTTCAGTCTCTTAAAAATCCAGAACAAATTCATTTTTCCACAGTGAATGATAACTTTTATCCAGAATATCCGGAAATAAAAACCTCTCATGCATGAGCACATGTAAATCCAAACTTTGATAAAAATATCAATCCATGGATATCTCATAAGACTATTATTACTATTGAATGAGTATTTCCTCCAAATAATCGCACATTTATAACAGACGAAATTGCTTTTATCCAAAATTTTTATTAGAATCACCAGAACTTTCCCTTGCTTTTTTAGGAGAAAACCATACAAATAGAGTATAATTTCATTTGTATTTCTCATCTCATATTTCTGTGAATCTTCTCTCTCGATCCGGTATAGTTTTTATACTATTCTTATTCCCATTTACTCTCCACTCGACCGATATTTACACATCGTCCCAAGGGACTGTAAAGATTCTCGCGAGTCTTAATTCACACGTTATTCCTGGAGATTCAAGACTCGGGAATACTATCCTTCTTGTAAGCACTCCAGAAAAGAATAAAGATATCCATCTTGTTACAACATGTACACATACTCAATCTGTTCTCTATACAACGACGAAAGATGCGAGAACACTTTCTGTTATACAGATAGTTTTTCCTACATTTTGTGATATGCCGATGGTCCGCGTAGGAGATAGAGAAAATATTTTCACAGATACTATTTTTCTGTTGCAGATGGAATCTTATTCGGAGGTTGAAAAACATCTACTTAATGTGAAAAATGAAGATCTTCTTACTATTATGAGAAAACAGTGATTAGTAGAAAATACAGGAGCTACGCTTACAGATAAACTCGAACGTATTCATATCAAGTATAAAAATTTCGATATCGATCTGCAGAGTAATATCGCACGAGATATTCTTCAGGCTCGAAACAATGAGAAATATATTTCTCCCGTTATAGGATATGGTCTTCCAAGTAGTCCGAGTCTTATTCCTGGAGCTAATCGTTCTTATAGAAAGGATACAACAGATGGAATCCATCACGGATGGGATATTCTCGCACCATTTGGCACACCAGTACAAGCTCTCGCAAAAGGAAAAATTATTCGTATCAAGAATAATTGGAATTGGAGTGAATTTGATAATCTCAGAAAAGAAAATCTTACAAAAGATGAGGCACTTCAAAATCTTGATATCTTCCGTGGAAATCAGGTATGGCTTCAAACAATGGATGGAAATGTAATATTTTATTCTCATCTCTCCAAAATTTCTTCAGATATTATGGTTGGCTCTAATGTGGAAGCAGGAACCTATCTTGGAAATATCGGAAAAAGTGGTGTGCCAGACAAGAACTATAAAGATATACATCTCCATTTTGAAATTCAAGAAAATCCGTTTCGTGAAGATATGAAAAATCCCACCTACATGGATATTATGCGATGGAATTATATCGGAGAAGGGCTCAAACGAAGTGAGGTATATGTAACAATGGAAGAGATTTTCAAATAAAATGAAAAAATCCAAGATTCTTATTTTATAAGGACTTCGGCTGTATAAGTCGGTAAAATTGAATGTATCCTCCTGTTGGAATTGGGTGACAGACTGGAATAATTTCACCAAATCTCCTATGTATTGATGCTAATCATGGATTCATCATTATTCTTTCAAAAGAGCTTTCGTGAGTCAGTCATCAACCTATTATAGAATAGGGAAGATTCATTTGTTCCACTTTTTTGTCATCATTCACTATAACAAAAGGAACGGGGCTTTTCATAATTCCATTAGCAATTTCAAAAAGCATCTTTACCCATTTAAGTATAGGCACTAAACTTGTTCTATTGATAGAAGTACTTCTGAGAAGAATGTCAATCTTTCTTTGAACTTCTCATATAACATTTTCATATGATACAGGAGAAATAAACTTTTTTACAATTTCTTGGTCATGTAACTCTTTCGTAGTATTGTATATATGTTTAAGTTCTTCTCGTTGTTCTTTTGAGAGACTACTGACATTCATTCCGATTCGTATTTGAATAGTACTTCCATCAGGATGAGCAAATTCTTTTAAATACCAGAAATATGCTCTCTTTTTTCAATCATTAAGCCTATCTATATTGATAAGTTTTGCATTATATCATTTATCTGCATTTCTTGCAGCTCTTCGAAAATCATCAATACTATCTGGAGTATATATTTTATTCATAATCTCTGGTTCAGAGAGTCATCTGATATCAGAAAGTCTTTTTATATTACTTTCTTTAAGATAGGCAGCATTAGCAAATGATAATAGAAAGTTATTTGCCCCCCTTTCTTTGTGATATACGACAAATGCAGGATATCATTCTTCTATAATTTCACTCTCTTCTCTGGAGAAATAAGGAATGGCTGTACATGCATCAAACAAAGAAGCCATTGTTTTTATGGAAGAAGTAATTTCTTCTCAAAGATCCATTCATCAAGCCATAATTTTTTGATCTAATCGAGACATAAACTCATAAAGTTTTGTTTCGCAAGATGTATATTTTATAAGTTCTTTATTGTGATGATCAAAAAATGTTTGGTCTGCCGTGAATATTGGAACAGTAGTATTATGAACGTTTTTGATAACTGGTGGTGAGAGAAAATCTAGTTTTTTCATGTATACAAATATAAAAATTATGGTAAAGATACCTATTTAGGAGGAGCAGTATACGGAAATTTTAAAAAAGAGAAGTTTATTTTTTATATTATTCTATAATCCCACTCGCAATCAGTTTGTTTCCATCATACACAGCAATGGTTTGCCCGCTTGTTATCGCCCTTTGTTTGGTATCGAATCGGATTCTCACACGATCTTCACTGTCTTGTAAACATTCGATATTCTGATCCTCCTGACGGTAGCGGATCTTGGCTCGAGCACGGAATGGAAACTCCTGAGACTCTGTGACCCAGTGCCAATCTATTGCTGTAAGTTCAGAGGAATAAAGTTCCAGTTCTGCTTCTGTTCCAACCGTGATGGTATTTTTTGCAATGTCTTTTGCAATCACGAAAAGTGCCGGACCTCATCCGACCTGGATTCCCTTTCTCTGTCCTATGGTATAGCTGAATGCTCCTTCGTGTTGCCCAAGTACCTTTCCATTTGTGTCGAGGATATTTCCCGGTTTCTTCGGGAGACGTTTTTCGAGGAACTCTTTCATACTCACTTTCCCGATAAAGCAAAGCCCCTGGCTATCTTTGCGTTCCGCATTCGGAAGTCCTGCTTTTCTGGCGATTTCGCGGACCTCAGGTTTCGTTAGATGTCCGATAGGGAAGAGTGCATGTGAGAGTTGAAACTGATTGAGTCGAGAGAGAAAATAAGTCTGGTCTTTATTCGGATCGACTCATTTTAAGAGATGAAATAATCCGTCTTTTTCTTCTATTCTCGCATAATGCCCGGTAGCAATCTTATCGAATCCGTACTCGAGTGCTTCTTCCAGGAAACAATCGAACTTCACGAGATTGTTACAGAGGATATCCGGATTCGGAGTAAGGCCTTTTTGGTACCCTTCATAGATATAGTTCACGATTCGTTTCTCGTACTCCTCACGGAAATCGAAGGTATGGAACGGGAGTCCGAGATAGTCTGCAACCTTTCGGGCCTCCTCGATATCCGCAAGAGTCGGACAATCTTCGGTATC
>JAQTWX010000020.1 GCA_028689065.1 Candidatus Altimarinota bacterium
CACGACGCTCTTCCGATCTAATAAGATTGCCCAACATTTGGCTGCAACGGTTGGATTGTCAAACGCTAATTCTCTTCCATGCAAAATGCCATTTCGGAATGGAATAGTAATTATTTCTTCATTCGTTTTTTTTCTAGGTTGCTTGAAAATTCCGCTTATATATTGCAATCCAGTTTCATGCCCAGCAATAGAATCCCAAACAGTAAGGTCACTATTTTCTGCAAATAAACCAACGTGCCGAGATAGATCATTAACTATCCCATCAATAAGAGCAAGTAAAAGTGGGATACATGCATGATAACGTTTGGCCTCATAATCTTCTCTCGCTAAATCAAGTAATCTGATTCGTTTGCTGAATACCTCATACCATCTAATCCTCAAAAATAAAAAATCGAGAGTATTTTTCTCATGATAATATTCTGTCAATAAGGCTTCTGCATCAATAATTCCCTGTTTATCAGCTAAGGCAATTGCAGTCTTCATAATTTCAACACTCATAGACTCAGAAGCAATCCATCCATGTTCAGCAAATAAGTCATTAAATCTATCTGGTAAATATAATAGATCAGTCACTTGCTCTTCTAAGACTTTTAATTCATCTGTGTGTTGATCAAGGTTTGGTAAAAAATGAAATGCTTTTGGTAGAAATTTCTGTAAAGTTATTAGTTGATTCATCCCTTTAATAGGGTCTAATAACTTTCTGCTTGAAGGGTTATCAACAATTTTTTTACTTCGCAGTTTCTTCTTCATGACATTAGAATATTTTTAAGCGTCATTATCATGCATTACCTCTGCATACTTATTCCAATCAATTGCAGGTACGGTTCCTAAACTCTGCAATTTTTGTGACAAGCGGAAAATGAAATAGGCTAATGAATTATTGATAGGGCCAGCTTGTAGATCACTATCAAATGTATCAAAACAACCTCCCGATACAGCAAGCCCACAATTTAAAACTTGGTTTCCAGTCAGCGATGCATAATTAGCTATAAAAGCAGAACTAGTGAAACCTTCCACCCATTCCACATCGGTAGCCACTATACCAGCCACAATATTAAATAGTGGTCTCGCCGGAAATATACCACCAGCATGAACAATCGGTACGCTTGTCCGTTCTAAAATACGCACAGATTCTGCTTTTTCACCAGCATATTCAAGATACCCTTTATTAATTGTTGGCTTGACTTCGAATACTGCATAAACTGCTTCTGCCGGAACATACTTATGGCTTTTTTGGTCAAGTAGTGTAGGCGTGTATTGATTGTCATAAATAACAATGTCAATTTGATCACTTAAAGCACCGTTAGAATCTATAACAATAGCTGAATCTATAGCGTAACGTTGTGGCAGATATTGTCTCAGTAGATCAATAAAGTGTTCTTCGTTTACGTCGCCCATGACTCCATCGTGGGCTATTGATTCTGAATGTTTTAGATTAGCGGCCAAAACAGCTTGTTGGCGTTCAAATGACTGACGTAAGAACTTTTTACCATCTTCTTTTGATAATTGCTTTGCTTTATTCACCAGACAATACTCCCCCAATTTTTTTCATTTTTAGAACTATTTGCTTGTGTGGCGATCTTTTTTTTCTCTGCTAAAGTTAAATCATCAGAAATAGTATTATTTGAGTTGGCGGGATCTGTATATGTTTTACTTGTAAAGTCATTTGCCAAAAAATTTAGTACTGCCATAAAATTATTGGCAAGATCATTGGTCGACTTGTATTTTAAAGCATCAATAACAACCATTTCGAGATAGAAAGATGGAAAATCTAAGTTATGAAGTTCTCTCCAAATTTTCGTCAATTTTATTTCTTGGATACGATTGCTATTTTGAATATGGTTTATGTGAGTATGTATATTTGTTTTTGTCCATGATGCTGCCTTAAAACGACATAGACTGTGATCATTCCCATGTTGAGATTGCCGTTTCCCGGGGACTAAGTCAAGTTTACGACCATTAACGTCTACTCCAATTGAGACATTTTGCTTTCGAGCTGTATAGCCGGCTTTAGTGACATAGGTATACAACGAACTATAAATTTCTTGTAGGGTTTCTTTTGTTGTAGAAGATAGGGAAATAAAGATATCGGCATCTGAACTCAATGCTATTGCTGTGCCTTTGGCAAGTGAACCGGAAAATTCAGCTTTTACTAAATAACTTCCCGCCCAAGTTTGAATTGTGGGATATATAGTATTCCCTGCCGCTTGAGCTTTTTCAATGTCAACGACGTATTTATCAATTATTTTAAGAGTATATTCATCAGGTGTCATAATCAGATCTTATTATTAAATTGTAATATTTTATCAATAATTAATATTGATGTTCATCCATTGCCAAGTAATACTTGAACTGCTTGCTCCGGATTATTGCGATATTCATCTTTAGCAACATCTTTCATGTAGCTTTCAAAAAAATCACTTTTTTTAAAATACTTAGCACACATCATTCCTTGATGAATCCATACATGAAGTAATTTGTTATTCGACTGATTGAATTCTAAATATAAATTTGTTTCTGGGGTAGAAGCCAAATCCCATAGCCATGTTCTTTTTGGTTTCCATTTCACTTTGAAAATTCCTTGCTCTTTTGACTTTTCTAAGAAGAATCTTTTATTCCAAAACTCTTGAATATCAACAATCCAAATAACTCGTTTATTTGTAGCTTCTTTATAGAATCTAACTCTTTCTCTTGAATCTCTAATATCAATTATACTTCTTTGTATTTCTATAACAGTATTATTGGAACCTAATATATCAGCTCTGTGCTCATTGTTGACTCCAAAAATTACTTCACAATATTCATCTTTAATAGTCTCTTTCCATGTGATATGCCATTCAGATTCAGATTCATAACCATTAGGAAAATTTGGTTTTTCCCCATGATAAGCCCAATATTGTCTTATCAACCCAACATGTGCTTTTACAGGAAGGTTTGTCCATGGACAAGTTCCGAGTTGAGCGCTTCCTGCTTCTTCTGCTCTTTTCTTTTGTCCATTATGAATTGCAAGTAACATATATTTTGCCTCTTTGTATACTTTAATGTATGCATAAAAAAATGGATCATATTTTTTTATTACTCTTCATTGATGGGTAGTATTCTTCATAGATCATACCTATCTTTAAAGTATTGAAGATCATATAACTTTGAAGTTTCAATTATATTTTTATCCATCTGATATTTATTTATTAACACAGATGTTAATCGATTTATACGAGTTTGACTAACTTTCGGAGAAAGAACAATTTTGTCAATTGTTTTTTTAAAATACCCAGCACCTAAGAATAAACTTTCTTCCAAACCAAGGAGATTTGCTACTAAAAATACTCGATATTCTGATTCGTAGTCATATTCCATTCTTTTGATAGACAACATCTCAAAGGCTAAATGATTGTAATCAAGCAGTGTATGATTGGTGGCATCTTTAAAAAGCTTAGCAATATCACTATCAGGTCTATAGTCTATTTTTTTTAGTTTAATTGCACCTGCTAGTTGATTTCTAACATCTTGCCCACCTAAATAGAGATTTCTATTACTGCAACAGCCATTATCAAGTAAATATGAAATAAGGGATTTGATAATTTTTTTAGAGTTTGTGTGAATCAAAACACCTGTTGTATTTGCAAAGTTTTTCCACATACCGTCACACTCACTTCTTTTATTAATTGTAGACATTGCATAAATATCATTGGATATGTTTAGTCCATTAACAAAAGCTTTTTTGGAAGAGTTGGTTAGTTTTGAGATGAAGTCCTCAAATGGATCATCCCAAGTAGATGGTTTTTGAAAAGTAAATAAATCTTTTTCTAAAGCATTCAAAAACCATTTTAATCGGTAATATTTTTGTAGAGGCACATTGGAAATATCATTTTTTTTCATCACATAATTTACTAAATCATCAATATCTAATTCATTTGAATTCACTTATATCCTTTTGTTCAAAATGTGTACGTATATTTAATATGATCCATTTTTTTAAGTACACTAAAATTTCACATAATATATTGCTTTTTAGTTAAAATAATTCTTATTTTTTATACAACACTCTAGTAAATGTATGTAGCATGAATTATAAAATTTGACACATATCAGATCAAAAATAAATATTTTGTAAATATATTCAATTTTGATATACGGAATATATTTGTTTTTCGTACAATATCTCCAAACTGCTAATTAGCACCTATTCCAAGAATAAAAAACTATACGAAAAACACTATCGGAATGCTATAATATACGAATACTTAAATTTGAGGTTTTCCGACATGTTAATAGGATATATGCGCGTTTCAACTGATGGTGATCGACAAAGTACCGATCTTCAACGTGATGCTTTGATCAGTGCTGGAGTGGATGAGAGAAATATTTTTGAAGACAAAGCTTCCGGTTCTAAAGATGATCGTGTTGGTTTGGCTCAAGCGATAGAGTATGTCAAATCAGGTGATACACTCGTAGTTTGGAAACTTGACCGTCTTGGACGATCACTTCCACATCTGATCGAAATCGTGAATCAGCTCAAAGTCAAGGGAGTTGGATTTAAATCTCTAACTGAGGGGATGGATACATCCAGTCCATCGGGAGAGTTGCTGTTTCATGTATTTGGAGCATTGGCACAGTTTGAACGCTCACTGATCCAGGAACGAGTCAATGCCGGATTGGCTGCGGCAAAAAAACGAGGACGAATCGGCGGACGTCCACGCGCAATTCCTCAAGAGAAAATGGATGCCATTTTAGAAGCTTTAAATAATGGGATGTCAAAAGCGGCAGTATGTCGAACGTTCGAGGTGAAGCGGTCGACACTGATAGATGCATTGAATCGTGAAGTATAATCAGCATGCTTATCCACCAAGATAGTGCTCAGTGATATTCGCTCGATTATGCTTCATTTCCCAACTGACTGCTTGCAAACTTTGTTCGTAGCTATAACCAGCACGAGCATATTCTATCATACGACGCTTCGCGAAATTCCACCTAAAAGCATGTGATGATTCTGGCGGAATACCTAATTTTATGCATGTTTCTCGAATGTCGGTTGAATATTTTTGACGATCAATTTTGAATCGTTTATACTTTTGGATATGTTCTTCAAGAAGTTTATATGTTTCAAGAGCTACAAGCACATCCGCTTCCTTTCCGCCTTTCTCTTTTGTAAAAATAATGGCTTTATCGGAACCAGTAATATCATCATATTTTATGCCATGTAGTTGCTCTAATTTTATAAGGGATACACCTTCTAATCTAGCTCCGCCCTCGTATTGAATTTTTGCCGCCAAACGATGCAAAGGATCGGATAGTGATTTGATCAAAAGTTCAGGATTTGCATAAGCGCGATTGTGATAATTGTCTGCGACAAGATCTAAATTTCTTGACTCATTTAAGATAAATTGGCGCACCGAAAAATCGTATTCTTTTGCTTCACCATATTTGTTAAGAGTATAAAATTTTAATGCTCTTTCTAAGCCACTTAAAGATGCTGATATCTTTTCTAAGTATTGCTTGCTAGGGTGATAACTTACTTTATAATCCATGTAGGATGCGACCATATCACTGGTGATAATTTCGGGATCTTTTACGGACCAATGCTCATGTAAATAATGAAAAAAATTCTCCCAAACGGCGCGATAAGTTTTAGCTGTACCGTACGATGCAATTTTCTGAAAATTTGGATGATTCGGATCGATGCGTTCTGTCTTTTTTGCGCCTTCAACTAGCAGTGCTTTTATGAGTTCTGCTGACAAATAATATACACTCCCCCGCATAAATTTCTCTCCTATAATTCATAAAAATATGATGATCGGATTAAGCCGCCGTCCGGCAATTTGTTGTTAAGTCCATCTACGTTTTTGACGAGTTGCGCTGAACCTCGGCTCTTTTGATTACGATGGTGTGATTTCCCCGTAGGTAGATCTGAGCTCCACCGATTTTTCACATGTATATGTTTAAAAACAAAAGATTATCAATCATTTTAAACTTGTGATGTGAATATTTTTTGAGGGGCTATATGCGATGTTTTTTACGGTTTCTATTTTCGTTCGGAATAGATTGGAAATCCCCGTAAATACGGGGGAGAGAGATAGTGATAAATTGTATTTGGAAAACGACCAAGAAAACAAAATGAAAACACACAAAAATATGCTTTCAAAACATCCTTATGGTTATTTTTTTCCAATAATTTGATATTTTTGTAGAAGTTTTTGAGCATTTCCTGTTGAAAATATATACTTTTCATACAGCTTTTTTGAATCGTTATCGGTGTAAACTCTACAAATATAATCGTGCAATTGTCCAAACCTTTGAATCTCAGAATCTTTTATTTTGGACATATCATCATTACTGCTTCTTGTAATTGAAAGAATATTGTCTGCATCGGATAAGCAAGAAGTGTCCCGAGCTTTTAGGGCTTGGTTCCAATCCATAATCATCCCTAAGATGTCTAATTCTTGCAAATAAATTGGCTTCACTGCACTTGGAAATGTGCACTTCAATCCTCTGAAAGTTTTATCATTTTCTGTTTTTTCCACTAACTGATAATAGTCAGTCGGATACTCTTTTTTCATACGCCCTTGAGCATAATAATCTAGCCCAGATTTTATTTTATGCACCTGCGCTAAATTGGCAGAAGAAAAAATATCAGTGATCTCTATTATCTCATTCAAGATATAACTGTTGCCACGAATATCGTCAAGGGATGCGATATGTAGTACTGTTTTTCCACTCTCACCAAGAGGGTAAGTATTCCACTTAAAAATTGGTTTTTGCAGTCGCCAAAGTATTTTTATTGCGTCCATTTATTTCTCCTGTTTCGTTTCATTTTTTGTTTCAAGTTCATGCCATAATTTGTGAACAGTTGACGGTGCTAGCTGTTCTAAATGCAGCTCTTTTTTGAGAAGCAAAGCCAGCTTATTGAATGACAATGGTTTGTTGCCTTTTTTGACAGGAGTGTTGCGTAGTGACACTACCAAAGGCCATTTTTGAATGAGCTTTGATCTGACTGTTTCTTGATTGGTATTGTTATCGAAGAAGCGTCGGATTTTCATCTCTGATAACTTTTCTATTTCCTCTAAAGACATCTCTCCAAAGTTTTTTCGACCTATTGAATTTTGGTCGTTCATCAGTGATCTGATTGCTTTTGTCAGTGCAATAAAAGAGAGCTCCGGTAAAGTCAATTCATTGACATTGTTGGACCGAAGTTTATGAAACAATTTCGCGTGTCTATCCATAATTTCAATCTGATCTTCATTTGAGCAACGAGCATGGAATAGATAGGTTTGCTTTAGTTCTACATTTGAAAGTTGTAGATGTTTTGCCAAGTCCAACTTCATGATTACTTTCCTTTCGTTGGCTCGGTATTGACCAGCCATTTTGCGATATCAGTGATTTTCCACATGCGCCTTGTTCCATACATGATCCATGGTGGGATGATCTGTTTTTCCAGAATCATTTTTTCTGAATAAGGGCTATTCTTGGTAAATAATTTACTCACAAATGAATAACTGCTCCCCCATTCGACAGCCGCTTCTTCCATAGATAAAACCCATTTTCGATGTCTGTCATACATCTTTTCTGTTAACTCTTTTTCATCCATTTTTTGACCTTTTTCCAAAAAAGCTTTTTTGTTCATTTTTTATCAATTGATTGCAAAAGTTTATATAGATTTTCAAAGGAAAAAACCACTAAAAAGTTGCCAATTCCATTGATTAAAGCCCTACACTACGAGTTTTTGAGACAGTTTCTTAAAAGTGTAAGTTTTCGTAATATGATGATTGGATAACGTCTTATCATATTGTCTAACGTTGTCTAAGTGAGAATCGGCTATAATCGAATCCTATATGACTGATGAATTAGATCAAAGGTTGGGCATGGCTTCAAAAAAAGATTTATCCGAACGCGATATCTGTACAAAATACATCACTCCGGCATTGACGGAGGCGGGTTGGAATATTCATTCACAGATTCGTGAAGAGGTAGGATTCACCGCCGGTCGTATTTACGTTCGGGGGAAAATGGTGCATCGTGGGGAACAAAAACGCGCCGATTTCATCCTCTACTATAAACCCAATATTCCCATTGCGATCATCGAAGCCAAAGATAACAACCACATCATAGGTTAAGGTATGCAACAGGGACGCGGATACGCCGAAATCCTCGATATTCCGCTTGTATTCAGCCGCAACGGAAACGG
>JAQTWX010000021.1 GCA_028689065.1 Candidatus Altimarinota bacterium
AATGAAATAACCATACGAAGAGTAGCAAAAAATAATCCTGCTATTAAAGGATATATTTATACAGATTAAGTCATAAAAAAATACTCATCTCAAATGAGTATTTTTTTATAACTCTTCCTTTTTTGATTATTTTTATAATCCACAATCTTCTCATTCCCAAACTTCTATCATTGATTCTTTTCCTCGATTAAGTTTAGTATTAAGGAGATTTGAATGTTCATTTCTAATCCTTTCAAGGATTATATTTATATCTTCAAGATTCTCGACAGATACGAGGGATTTTCGGTATTCTTTTACTCCAGCAAACCCATGGAGATATTGAACGAGGTGTTTTCGACTCTCGAGAATCCCTTTACGTCCTTTATTTTCAACCAAGAGTCGTCCATGTTCATACATAATAGTAAGGATTTCCGAAAGAGTCGGTATATATCCTCCTGGTAAAAAACACCATGGATTCCCAAAGCTCGCTCGTCCTATCATAAAACCATCCAAATTTCCGAGTTTCTTTATTCCATCATCATAGTCAAGTACATCACCATTTCCAATAACAGGGATTGAAAGGTGTTTTTTGAGTTCATAAATTCCAGTCCAATCCGCTTTTCCATTGAATGCTTGTTGATATGTTCGTCCATGTACAGAAAGAAGATTTGCTCAGGCATTTTGAAGTCATTGCGCAAATGGAATGAGATGTTCTTCCCAATTATTCCATCCGAGACGAGTTTTGACTGATATAGGAATACTTACAGATTTACTCATCTCTTCAATAATTCGAAAAGCAGTATCAGTATTAATCATAAGACTGGATCCATGTCCGCTTTTCACAACTTTTTTTGCAGGACATCCCATATTTACATCAACCCCAGCAGCTCCAGCTTGCTCGATAAGAATTGCTGCTTGACGAAACATTTCAGGATCTTTCCCAAATATTTGGATAATAAGAGGTTTCTCACTTGAATCATGTTTAAATGCAGATTGTTGAAGTTGTTTACTATGTACAAGACCATCAGCACTATAAAATTCAGAAAAACATATAGTTTCAGGAGCTATTTTTTTTACTATTTGGCGATAAGGGCTATCGGTATAGCCATCCATAGGAGCGAGAACAGGGATAGGACCTTGTGAAGCGAGATTTTTCCAGAAATCTTTAGACATATTAAATAGATGAAGGATGAGTAATTGGAGAGCGGATTTCTTCTAAAGTCTAATAAACTAAAGATTAAAGCCTTATTCCGTCAAGCGGAAATAATTTTAAATATTTGGAGATTTCTCCATAGGTGTGGTAGTATATGGATATCGGGGGAAAACTCAACCCTTCTTATCAAATAAATATATATACAATTATGGAAATAACTTCTGAAAAGACTTCTATCCGGGAAATCAAACAAATGGCGAAGAAAAATCTTCAGTCTATATATTCTTTTCCAAAGACGATAAATTCACTCGGAATCATTGCCATCAAAGATCCAGAGAAACGGAAATTTGTTATGGAAGGAATTGCTGCTATTGGACTCGGAGCACTTGTTATTGGAAATGATAGTATCAATATTCCAAATATCATTTTTGCTGAAAAAGTTTCTCAGAATGAGCTCGTGGGTTTTGATTTTTTTGTTTTTGATAATGAACATGACGGGGTGGATGTTATTCAATATATGAAGGCAGGAATTACTCCTATTATGCCAGAACAAAATGTTTTTTCTGGTATGCTTCGTGAATTTAATCCAATGAAATTTGAAGGAAATGGATTTTTTTGGAATTCAGATAATCCATATTGTATATTTCAAAAAATAGTTGCCTATACAGAGAATATTAAATTTCCAGAAGATAGACGTGTACTACTCAAAAATATTAGTACTACATTCTAATTTTTAAAGGACATAATAATAAACCCCGAGAAATTTCTCGGGGTTTATTATTATGCATCTTTTGATTTTTTTATTTTCTTAGCAATTGATTCTTTTGTTTTTTCTTCTGGAGTTATATCTTTTTCTCCACAATAAGGACATAATGCCCAGTCAGTATGTATTTTCTTTTTACAAGATGGACAAGAAATAGTGAGTTCCAGAGTACATTTCGGACAAAATCTAAAATCCCTCGATACTTTATGATTACATCCTGGACAATGATAAAATTCTTCTACATCATCTATCGATTCTTCTACTTCTTCCTCTTCATAATATTGCTCAAGAATTGTAGTTCCAGGACGAATAAGAAGATAGATAGGAAGACCAAAAATAGGGGTAAAAAATAATATTATAAATATAGAAAGAACCTGAATGAAAATATTAGTTGTACGATTTGTGATATCCTTGATAACCCAGATAATAAAAGCTCCCCAGATAATAAAAAAGTACCCAAGTATGATTTTTATACCAATATCAAGACTCATATTTGAAGATATTTGAGAAAATGTACCCATAAAAAAATTACGAACCATTTCTAATATAGAAAAAAGGGCATCCATGTTTTAAATAGTTTTTAAATAAATTTTCAAATGACAAAAAGAGTATATGAAAAATACTCTTTTTGTCACATTTTTATATATGGATAATAATGTCTCATCATAAAAATCACTCGTTTCTACGAGTGATTTTTATGAAACTAATTTTGATTAGTAAGATTAAAGAGAGGAGGAGGATTTTTCTGAATATTTGGATTATACTCGACGATAACTGGATATGCTGCATATGGATCGGCAGTCGAAGTAAAGGTTCTTGTTTGTATAAGATTTGAATTGTATCAACCACAAGTAAATGGAGTTGTATTGCTACATGTTCCTCATCCAACAACTTTCCCATTTCCATAGGGATATTGATTGTTTATGAGATAGTATCGACGAAGATAGTTGAGATCATATTTTTGTGCTTCAGAAACAGTACATCCACTTGTTATATAGAAAGGACATTCCGGAGTGGATTTTCTCGATCCTCCAATAGTATTTTCACTAAAGACGTTTCCATAAATAAGGAGTTGATTTTTAAGAGCGCTCACAGGAGTGTTCCCATCGAGTTCTTTTGTTCCATCATAACTTATGATTGATTTTTCAGCAAAGAGAGTCCCTGTAATATTTGTAACACTCGGATCGATATATATATTTCCACCATTTCCCTGAGCATCTTTCACAACCACTATCCCTAACATATCCGAAGAAAGAGAATTATAGTATATGTTGTTTTTAATATAGAGATTTCCTCCGACTATCAGAATAGTTCTCTTTCCAGAGACACTTACATCAGATCCATTTCCTAATTGTACATTCGCACCATCAAGTTCTCAGAAATATAGGACAGAACTATCTACTCCTGTTGGAAAGTTTTTCCCATAGACATTATTTCCATTAAGATTCGTTATATTTTTTATAGATTGATCACTAATAGAAGTATTATTTAGAAATTCAAAGGCACTTTTAATAATGGCAGTTTTATTGTTGAATTTATCAGAATTTCCAAGAATATTGATATCATATGCAAACTGATTTGTTACAAGTTCTTGTGATTTCTTGGTTGATACGAGCCCGGTTATTTTTAATCCTGTTTGTTGGGTTGTTCCTGTGTCGACACTGAAATAGTTATCTTTTCCAATAATATCCGAATTATAAAATATTGGGTATCCATCAAGCGTATAAGAGATATGTGTGGAAAGAGAAGTTTTAACAGGATTTCCGACAGTAGTTCAAGGGTTTTGACGAAGAAGAGTATAGAGATTTGTTGTTGAACTAGGAAATGTCATAGCAGATTGTATATCTGCATGAGTGGCTATTTGATTTCCTGTATCAAGTGCGAGTGACATAGTAGTTCCTCCGTAGAGTTTAAATTTACCCGAATCTGCACCAGAGAATTCCAATTGAACAACAGGGTTTGTTCCATTTATGGATGTTGTATTCTTTGTAACCGATAATGAAGAACTTTGTTGAGCTCCTTCTATAAATCCATTAGTAATATCTCCTGAAATGGTTGTCTGATAGAGTGGCTGAAATTTAAAATCCATTGTACTATTTAATATTGATTGTGCAGTAATAGCACCAGGAGATCAGTTTATATCAAACGTAATGTTATTAATTTTAAATTTCCCATTCGGATCGGCTTTATATGTTTGATAGGTAGGTGTGTAGAGCTTGAAGCTGAACGGATAAATTCCATTGCTTGATGATTGACTCGTAAATGATGTTGTTTTATTTGTTCCTATTGCGAATCGATTAGCATAAGTGGCACTGGCAGATGGAATACTTGCAAATACAGAACGAACCCCAGTTCTGCTGTACTGGTTAAGATACAAACCATTATCCGTATTGAAATTGAAATCTATCGTTCTACTAATTCCTGTAGCAGGAACAATCTGATTCCCATAAGTATCTTTGAGGGTAATAGTAAGTGGTTGTGCTTGTCCATCTGCTACGAGAGATCCTCATGTAAGTGAAGTTACATCAGAAGAAGTTGTGGTTTTTGTGGTTATATTAAGAGTATCGGCGTATACATCATAGTTATAGGCTTGTGTACCATTCCAACAGTTTCCTGCCGCATCACAAAATTTAGTGAGGGTAAATGTATATTGTCTCCCTCCATTCGTTTGTCGAGCAGAGTCCACATTAGAGATATTCCAATTGAAAGCGAGTGTATCATTAGCCGATGTTCTATTTGTGGTGGTTGCTGGATTGTTAGAGTTTTCGGATGTTGCAGTGATGGAAGTTATAGGAGCTCACCCACTTCCTGTTATAGATATGGAATAATTATAAGCATTATTTGCTAAAAGATTCGAAGCATTCGTATTGGTTACATCTGATAAGGTTGGTACTGTAGTATCTATAACAACACTTGGTCATTGTTTAAATGTAGTAGGAGCATTTCCTGCATTATCAACGCTTTGTACCCAGGTGTAGTATGTTCCATCTACTAAAGAAGTTGGCGAAAGAGCTCCTGAAGTGGTTGTGAAAAAAGGATGCATAATCCATACACTATCACTCGCTCTCTGAAAAACTGTCTGATAGCTCTTAAGTCCAGATCATCCAGTATCTGTACCAGCATTCCAATTATATGTAAGTGAAATAGAACTTGTTTTACAATAATAAACACCTCAAACCAGATTACAGGCAGTAGCGTTACTATTTTTTACATTGGTAAGTGTTAGGGATGTAGGATTCGTTGGTGCCGCTCCATCCCATTTAAGACAATACATCGTACCAGTCGTAGCAACAGCAGTGGCATTGGTTGAATTAGAATTAAGAGCATATGTATTGTATACTGGACTAGGAGTAAGACTTGTTGAAGATTGAGTTACGGCAACATCCCCATCATATCATGTAGGTGTTCAGCCTATTGTGTCTCCATCGGCAGAACAAGAAGTGTTAGAAGTGGTATTCCATGAAACCGCTGTATTTCCATACCAAGCCCCATTTGCTCCTTGTATAAAAACACTGGTTGAAAGAATCCAGGTTATAAAAAGAATTAGTTTTCGCATATGAGAAAGAGTACAATATAAATACCATACTATTACACCATATATCTTTCCATAAATCAAATATACTATCTGGCTAATTTTCACTCACACTTTGTATCATAAGTTCAAAGAGAATAATAATGATTATGAGGAGTCCTCCAGTCTTCATGTTTAGTACTCAAAGCGAGAAAAAAACAACTCATCAGAGAAGTCCTGATGAAAGAAGAACTCATTGTCTTACGGATGAATGGATCGTAGAGATATATACCTCTCCACGATAATAGAGTTTTTTGAAGAGATATATGACAAGCGCCAAGAAAGAGCTTCCTGCGAGGAAACAAGCGATTCCCATGATAGAAAGCCCTACCGTCATATTATTCTCGAGATTCATATAGAAAAACAAAAGAAGAGCAGAAGTGATACTCGAGAGGAATATGATAAAAATCGTGAGCAGGTAGATATTTTTTTTCATAGTTTTTATATTCCGAGTTTTTTAAAAAGACCGTCCAGTTCTGTTTGGTTGAGTGGTTTATATTCACCTTCTTCTAAATCCCCAAGCAATATATTTTCTATACGTATTCGTTTTAGTTTCTTTACTGTGTATCCTACTGCTTCAACCATACGACGAATCTGACGATTACGTCCTTCGGTGAGTATTATGGCGAATTTTCCAGAGCTCAGACGAGTAATTTCTGCTGGTTTTGTCATTTTTCCGAGTACCATTACTCATCGTCGCATATCTTCTAGTGCCGTATCTTCTATACGTCCATAAACTTCGACAGCATATTCCTTTTCATGCTCATAACGAGGATGCATAAGATAGTTTGATAAACGTCCGTCGTTCGTAAGGAGTATAAGTCCTGTTGTTTCTTTGTCGAGTCGTCCGATAGGAAAAACCCGTTCGGGGATATCTACAACATCGAGAATGGAAGATTCTCCATCCTGTTTACAAGTTGTGATAATATCACGGGGCTTATTAAGTTTATAATATACAAGTTCGCTTCGTTCCTCGATAACTTTATCATTTATAGTGATTTCATCTTCTTCCGGATTAACGGACATTCCAAGAGTTGCTTTTTCTCCATTTACCATCACAAGACCACGAGTGATGTATTCTTCAGCTTTTCTTCGAGAGCATATTCCTGCTTGGCTCATGTATTTTTGGAGACGCATAATCTCTTTGGAGTCATTTGTTTGATTCATTATTTATGAGTTTTGAAAAAATATATCTGAGATAATATGAAAAAAGCGACTAAAAGCAAGCAACTTCTTTCTAAATTTTTTTGACAATATACACTTTTTCTATACAATGCTCCCGCTTTGACAGAAAAAGCTTTGCGGAGGGATGGCAGAGTGGTCGATTGCACCGGTCTTGAAAACCGGCAGGATGAAAGTCCTCCAGAGTTCGAATCTCTGTTCCTCCGCCATTTTAAAAATTACTTTTGTAAACTTAGAACTTAGAACTTAGTGCTTAGAAATAATCCTAAGAGCTAATGATAGGGACTAAGTTTTTCTTTTTTTCTGGTGGGTTACTCAAGTGGCTGAAGAGGCGGGTTTGCTAAACCTGTAGGGCGATGTAAGTTGCCGCGAGAGTTCGAATCTCTCACCCACCACCATTTTTTAAATACATTTTCCTTGGGCCTATAGCTCAGTGGTTAGAGCAGTCGGCTCATAACCGATTGGTCCCTGGTTCAATCCCAGGTGGGCCCACCATTACGGAATTCAGGAGATCACAGGTCAGTTTTTGGCTCTGTGATCTCTTTTTTGTTGGTTCCAACTCACTTTCAGTTTTTTCAAGACCCTGTTGGAACTTTTCTGTTATATACGAACTCAAAAAATGGCTTTAACTTAAACTCAGTAATGTTTTTATCAGAAATAATAACATATTCAAATATCGTTTTTAATAACGCTCTTTTTTTTGTGATTGAATAAGAAAGAAGATTTTCTTTTATCTCCTTGATATATCCCACATATTCTTTTATTTTCTTCCTATCATCTTCAATGACATCAGGAAGGACTTTGAGTTGGTTTTCTGTTTCTTCCTTATCTTTCTTTGCTTTTTCGTATTTTTCTCTCGCTATTTCTCTTAAATCTTCATCTCGCTCTTCTACTACACGCTCCTTAAAATATAGAAGATCCTTTATAATCTTTGATAATTGGTTTTCTAATTCTCAATGGACATCCACCTCCTCAGATTTAAGCTTATCTAAATCAATAGCAATAAGTTCCTGAAAAATAGATACCTCCTCATCTGTCAGATTGAGTTTTGAAATAATTTCTTTCATAAGGAGCTCATCTACTTCATTCTCACTCATATATTTATTCTGGCAATTTTTCCTACTATTACAAGAACATCTATAATAGAGATATACTTTTCAGGTTTTTTTCTTAGTTTTCTTTTCCACAGTAAAACTTCTGAGATTTGTATAATCTCCTCATTCGTCTTTTTTACAAGGACAGCGTAAAATTCATTTCCAAACATATTCATCATCAATAAAAACCCTATCTTTACTTTCTCAATTAGAGTTTTTCTTCCTTATGTTTTCACATTTCTCAAATAATTCCCGAGTGATCAAAGGAATAAAGGTTCAGCACTCTTGAAGTCGATCTGTATAATCAATCGTTATAGACTTAGCACCAGGTTTCATTTTATCTCCGTATAATCGTGAAAAATATTCTCTTTCTTCACTAATAAGATTATTATAAG
>JAQTWX010000011.1 GCA_028689065.1 Candidatus Altimarinota bacterium
TCATGAATCTTCTCGATGAAATATTCTTCGAGAGGCTTGTTGAGGTTTTGTACCAAATCATTTGCTACAAGGTGTCCTTGGTGAATAATAGCAAAAGAATCACAAATAGATTCAACATCCGAGAGTATATGGGTATTGAAAAATACAGTTGTTCCCTGTGTTTTGAGTTCGAGAATAAGATCCTTAACCATCTTACGTCCGATAGGATCGAGCCCGCTCATGGGCTCGTCGAGAAACACGATGGATGGATTATTGATAATCGCTTGTCCGAGTCCGATACGTTGGAGCATCCCTTTTGAGTATTTCGCGAGGAGCTTGTCTCCGACAGTATCGAGTCCGACTTTATGAAGGATTTTTTCTATTCTTTCATTAAGTTCAGCGTCAGGAATCTTGAAAAACTTTCCATTAAATCGAAGGAATTCTCGTCCAGTTAGGTACTTATAGAGATAGGTATTTTCTGGCATAAATCCAATTTTTTCCTTGGTTTCATTCGAGAGGGTGGTATCGCCAAGGATGTTTACAGACCCCTCATCTGGTTGAATGAGTCCGAGGATGGTTTTCATAGTTGTTGTTTTCCCTGCTCCATTGGGCCCAAGAAAACCAAATACTGATCCAGATTTAATCGAAAGATTGATATCAAATAATACTTGTTTTCCATCGAGATATTTACTAAGGTTTTCTATAGACACTGCTGGGATTTTTGTTGCTGTACTGCTCATAAATTATGATTGTTCTAAAAAATATTTCTGTCATTATAGAAAAACTTCTCATTTTTCAAAATTTCCTTGCAAAATTCCCCTGAATTCGTATCATTACACATTCCTGTTTTTATTTATAATCTGGAATGAAGGGGAATTATTCTTTACCAGTGAAGACAAAGCAGAAAGTAACCTCGTGCCACCCAAGCTGTCTTTACTTCAAAAGAATATTCCCCCTTCATAAACTCACTATCTCGAAGTAAAAAAGGAATTTTTATTTCGAGATCGAGACAGCTCATAGCACTACAAAATCTCCACTGCTTTGTCTTGGACGAGAAATTAATATTCCTTTTTACGAGTATTACAGGACTTTCTACTTTTTCACTTTTCTAATCTATGTCACACTCATGCGATTTTGAAGATATTATGTTCGTAAAAATTGATGAACCAGCTCCTGGTTTTGATCTTCCAGCATACGACCCAATTAAAGACGATGAAACTCGTGTTTCTCTCGAATCTCTTGCAGGGAAATGGACAGTCCTTTTCTACTATCCAGCAGATTTTACTTTTGTTTGTCCTACAGAACTCAAAGATATGGCAGATATGAAGAGTCAATTTGATGCACTCGGAGTTACGGTTCTTGCAGCTTCAACTGATACACATTTCTCTCACCGAGCATGGGTGAAACATGAGAAGCTCATGGAAGGATTCCCATACGTTATGCTCGCTGACCACAACGGAGAAGTTGCTTCCATGTACAACATCCTCGATTTCAATTCAGGAATCGCAGGACGTGGAACTTTTGTCATCGATCCAGATGGAATTGTTCGGGTTATCGAAGTCACTTCTGGACCGCTCGGACGAAACTCTGCGGAACTCATTCGAAAGATTGAAGCACTTCAATTTATGCGAGCTAATCCTGGAACTGCATGTCCAGCAAAATGGGCGGTTGGAGCCAAAACTCTCACGCCTTCTATGAAAATTTCAGGTGAAGTATTTGAAGCACTTAATTAATAAAACCAAGAGAAAAGCACTCCCGAGAACATACTGTTCGAGGGAGTGCTTTTTTTATTTCCTGCTTCCATTTCGTATCGAGATACGAGAACGGATTGATTTTATTCTTTCTGGACGACCACGACCATCTCGTAAAATTCCTTGCGGAAGGAACCGTTTCGAAGAGAGGTTATGATTCATACGATCTTGTAATTTCCAATGTGACCAATGAGGACGAGCGTACGGAGTGAAAATTGGTTTTTGTTTTTGTATCACAGTACCGATAATCAGAGGGGTACCAATGTTTTCAAACAGTCTTATTGTCAGAGTTCTTAGTGCCACTCCACCTAAAGCTAAAACCATATGTCTCATTTCTTTTTCCTCCTGATAATGAGTGATGATAAATATGGGAGAATTGGACTCATTCTCCATTATTTTATTCAACTGCTCTAACTGCTCTTGAATATGATGATAAGAAGAATCTACGATTAATATTTTTGGAATATAGTCCCTTTCTTGTTTCTCAGGAGGAGTATACCCCCAATCGATGTGTCCTTGAGTTCTAACATTTATTAATTCTTCTGCCATTTCTTTTTTCCTCCTGATGAGTGCAAAGATAGAAAATAGCCAATAATGAGTTTTTATTTTGGTTTCTGAGTCATGTTATTTGCTACATCCTGTCTAATTCGAACTATGATAGTATCAATATCACGTGTTAGATTTAGGGCTTCATTTCTATCGCCTCTGTCGATAGCCTCAAGCATCTCATCTCCTTTTATCTTAATTTGGCGTAATTGTCCTTGTATATACACCTTTGAATTATGAGGCATGGGAGTATATTTTTCTCACATAATTTTTAGAATAGAAATAAGATTACAAGAGTCTTTCTATAAGACCACATAAGTAGGATGATATAGTTTTTTCATAAAAGTCAAGCTTATTACTTTATAGATGCTTTGTGTTGCTTTTTTCTCTTGAATCCCTATACTGCTCGGGTTATTTTTTCTTATATTTCGTATGACTGATTCTAATCTTACTCTCGCAAATCTTCTCTTTCCAGATCTTCCTTATACTCCAGAATCTCTTGAGACTCTTTATCCGAGTCGAACTATTTCAACCGTAACTCGTTTTGGTCCGAGTCCGACAGGGTTTCTTCATATCGGAGGAGTATATACTTCACTCCTTTCCGAACGTATCGCTCATTTGAACGATGGAGTATTTTATCTTCGAGTCGAAGATACGGACGATAAGCGTGAAATCGAAAATGGGGTTTCTATGATCACCGAAGGGCTTGCGAAATTCGGCATCACGATAGATGAAGGTCCGATTGGTCTGGGTAGTGCAGATATTGGTTCGTATGGTCCATATACACAATCGAAACGAGGTTCTATTTACCAGACGTATATTAAAGAGCTTGTGGCTCGTGGGATAGCGTATCCATGTTTTCTTACTGAAGAAGAATCTGCTGCAATCCGTGAAGAACAGAACCTCGCAAAACAACCACTTGGAATCTACGGTTCATACAGTCCTTGGCGTTCCGCGACTCTCGAGGAAGTTCGGGCAGCTATCGCAGAAGGCAAGAAATATGTTCTAAGGTTTCGTGCTCATGGAAATCCAAGCAAGCGTGTAAAACTCCACGACGAGATTCGTGGAGATATCGAGATGCAGGACAATTTCATGGATACTGTGCTCCTGAAGCAGACAGGTATTCCGACCTATCACCTCGCTCACGTAGTAGACGACCATCTCATGCGAACGACCCATGTTATCCGTGCGGAGGAATGGATTCCTTCCTTTGCTCTTCACATCCAGCTCACCGAGGCGCTCGGATTTATTCCTCCAAAGTATATTCATATCGCTCCGCTCCTAAAAGCCGATGGAGGAGGGAAACGTAAACTCAGCAAACGGAAAGACCCAGAAGCCAATGTGGAGTTCTTTTTCGAACAGGGATACACGGTCGAAGCCCTCGTAGATTATATGTTCAATATCATGGATTCCAAATATGAAGCTTGGCGACTCGAGAATCCTACTGCGGATTATAAAATGTATCCACTTACGATTGATCGACTTCCGCTCTCTGGAGCACTTTTCGATATCGTGAAACTCGATTCTATTGCAAATGCTGTTTTGACAAAACTTTCAACCGAGGAGCTTCAGTCTCAAGGACTCAAATGGGCTCAGAAATATGATAAAGATCTTGCTCATCTTATGGAAATATATCCAGATATGACATACAAAGCACTCGATATCGAGCGTCATACAGAAAAAGATCCACGCCGATTTACAAAATTTTCCGACCTCCGTGGACAACTTCAATTTTTCTATGAAGAAACTTTCGAGACTTTAAGAAACTCTGCTCCATTCCTTCCAGACTGTATTACTCCTGAAGTTCAGAAAGCATTCATAGAAGATTATTTAAAGAATTATGACGCAACTATGGAACGGGATGTCTGGTTCGAACAATTGAAGAATATTGCCCACGCCCATAAGTTCGCCCGAACAGGAGATGAATGGAAAACAGGGGAATATATCGGACGAGTTGGGGACGTTGCGATGATGCTTCGTCTTCTTCTTTGTGCTTCCTCTAAAACCCCGGATCTCTGTTACACGATGCGAGTTCTCGGGCGAGAAGTGATGGAAAAAAGATTAAAGAGATAATGAATTTTATTTTGATGTATAAATATATCTATGACTTTTTTAAAGAGCGTCATTACTAATTATCGCACAGTTGGAGCTATCGGTCCGTCTTCTCAATTTTTGTATAAAAAAATGATTAGCCCTATGGATTTTACACAAGATATTCATATCGTGGAATTTTGAGCAGGAAATGGAACTTTCACGGATGCTCTTTTAAAAAAAATAACTCCTGATTCCCAAATTAGTATTTTTGAGATTGACCCTTTTTTTATTAAAAAACTTCAATCTAAGTACAAAAATGAAAGTAGAATAGCAATTTATCCACTTGGAGCAGAAGAGTCTGTTAAATTTTTTGAACCAGAAAGTATTGATTATATTCTTAGTTCACTTCCGTTTGGTCTTATGGGAAGTTCGGTTATATCTAAGATACTTGAAAGTGCAAAACATATTCTCAAAGAACAGGGAAAATACATTCAGTTTCAATACTTTCTCCAGAATAAAAAAGAAATTCATAATATTTTCCCGAAAGTACGTTACAAATTTACATTTCTAAATCTCCCTCCGGCATTTATATATATCTGCAAAAAATAAAAAACATTCTCTATGACACGTACTCGTAAACTTATCCTCACGATAATTATTCTTCTTCTTTTTGTAGCGGGGATGATCACGAGTATTTATCTGTATATAACGGGATTTGATTTAGTAAATTTCTTTACTTCGTTGCACCTGAGTTTAGATGCAAAAATAGGAATCCTCCTCCTCCTTTACACTTTTCGAAATTATCTTTTTATTCCCTCAACCGTTATTATAGTCCTTTCTGGTTTTGTATTGCAGAATTTCCCTTTGACTGCTATTGTAAGTATATTGGGGGTTGGTATCGGTATTGCTGAGACGTATGCTATAGGATATCTATTCCGAGAAGATATGACTAGGGATAATAAGAATCTTCAGATTATAAATAAATATAAGAAACAAATAGAGAAAAATGGCGCGAAGGTAGTGTTCTTCAGTTGCATGTTTCCTCTTACTCCTGTTGATTTCGTTTACTATGCAGCTGGATTTGTGAAATATAAATTTATCCCCTTTTTTATAGCAGCTATTATGGGGGAGATGTGGCTCATACTCCTCTATGCGTATCTTGGGATAGAAGCTGAAAAATATACAACTTTTGCCGTGTATTTTGCTCTGTTTTTTGCTGTATTATTCGGTATCTGGTGGTTGTGGAAAAGACAAAAAAAACAATAATCCATATACTATTTTCTCTGTAAAATCATATGACTCATACTTTCATAAAACCTCAAATATCTCTTGGATTCGACGACGTTATTATTCCAAAGATCGAGAATGTTTTTGCGAGCGATGTGCTTGTGGATAGAGGTTCCAAGTACGGATATGGTTTTACGAAAGTAGGGTGAAAAGAGGATATAAAAGCATTTCTGAAACATATCCGCTCTACAAAGCCTTTTGATAGTGCCGATCACTGTAGCTATGCTTTTCGCATCCGCTCACCAGAAGGAGTTCTCGTAGAAGGAAAATGAGACGATGGAGAAACCGGAGCGGGTCAGTGTATTCTCCGCGAACTCAAGAGAGAAAATATCGAGCAAGCTATACTGGTAGTCAGTCGTCACTTCGGTGGAGTCTACCTCCAAACCGACCGGTACAAGAATGTCGTGGATGTTGCACGGATGGGGATAGAGAAGATGGGGTAATTTATTCTACTTTCCCTTTCAACTTCATATGTATAATATTTTACAAGTGTCTCAAGAAAAAGTAAAGAGGAATGCAAACACACGTGGTTGTTTAAAACAAATAACTTAATAATTCAATTATAAATTATATTCCTCTTCTTTTTCTTTTGAAAACAAAGAACTTGATGAATAGTTTAAAATAATTTGTTTTTCTATCTTTTTTTTATATAATCATCTCTCAAATTAGGTACATATATATCCTTTGCAGAGGAATTATATCTCCTATATATTTAGAGAATATTTTTTATCTGACATATAGAAATTAATTAGTAGCTTTGTAGTACTCTTTTGAGTTTTGTAAGCTGTTCATTAGTTTTCAATATTTTTTCGTTTTTTGTCGGAATCGATTTTTTCTGTTGTTGAAAATAAGAATATATCCCTCAAAATACAATCAATGTGAATATCCTAGAAAATTCTCTTGCAGGAATTTTCTCATACAAATAAGCACGAACATGCTTTTTATTTTAATTAAATTTATCAATATACATATGCCTCACACAATCCCACCGCAGGGCGGAAATAATAATCCTCAAGGAGAACGTCCTGTTTCTCACTTCGATAAACGAAGAGAACATGGACACTCTGGATATGGAAAGAATCGTGTTTCACATGCAACATGAGGACTGAAAACTCGACATACTGGACAGGGTGTTCCTCCAAAAAAGTTTTTCGGTTCTATGCGTCAAAATCAGTCAGATGAGAAGCTTCTTCCGGGTTCAAGTTATCTCTTTCCTGCAAATAGACGAAATAAAAAATCATTTCCTTTTTCTACTCCAAAACAAGCGATTCGAAAAAAACATAGTGTTATTGAACTTCGACCGAAACCGATTGAGAAAGAAACTCTTCGTATCGTTCCTTTCGGAGGACTCGAACAGGTTGGTCTCAATTGTATGGGATTTGAATACGGAAATGAGATTATCATCGTTGATATGGGACTCCAATTCCCTGATCAGTATCAACATGGAGTTTCTTCCAGTATTCCAGATCTTTCTTATGTGCATGGAAAAAAAGTTGTAGCAGTACTTATTACCCATGGGCATATCGATCATATAGGAGGAATTCCTTATGTAATGCGTCAACTTGGGAAAAATATACCGCTCTATGCAACCCCTATGGCATATGAGCTTATTAAGATGAAGCAGTCTGAGATTGATTATCAACTCACTAATATGCATGAGTATCACCGTAATAAATCAGTAGTACTTAGTGATAATTTTACGGTTACACCATTTACTGTGGATCATTCTATTCCTGATAGTGTCGGACTTTGTATCGATACTCCTGTTGGACGATTCATCCATACTGGAGACTGGAAGTTCGATAAACAACCACTCCCACATCGTCCTTCTACGGATTATGAGCTTCTTCAAAACTTTGGAGATCGAGGAGTACGAGCGCTCTTATCGGATTCAACCAATGCACATCTCTCCGGATCATCTATCTCCGAATCAGAGGTTATCGGGTCTATTGATGATATATTTGCAGGAGCAAAAGCTCGAATCATTACAGCAACTTTCTCATCTATTATTGATCGTATTATTCTTATTATTGCGACATCTGAGAAGTTTGGACGAAAGGTAGTTCTTCTCGGACGAGGGATGAATAACTATATGGATATAGCTCTCAAGCTTGGATATGCACGCCCAAAACCGGGAACACTCATTACTATGGCGGAAGCAGATAAGCTTCCGGATGATCAGGTAACTATCTGTTGTACTGGGGCACAAGGAGAACGTTATGCTGCTCTTATGCGTATTGCAACAGGAGAATCGCACGATACTTCTCTCAAACCAACTGATACGGTAGTATTTAGCTCCTCGGTTATCCCGGGAAATGAACGTTCCGTTCAAGGACTCTTTGATATTATCATGGCGCAGGGGCCTCGAATCTGTCAATATAAGGAATCTCGTATTCATGCTGGAGGACATGCTCAAGAAGAAGATACTAAAAAAATGATTTCTCTTATTCGACCGGAAGTATATGTTCCAATCTACGGATTCCCGTTCATGCTTCATGGAAACGCACAAAATGCCTATGACCTCGGATATGATGAAAATCATGTTCTGATTGGAAAGAATGGTCAAATTTTTGAATTTACAAAGGATTCTTTTAAGCTTACTAATATGTACGCTCCACATCGTCTTGTAACGGTTGATGGGAATATGATTGGATACACGAAAGAAGATTCTCTTCATGATCGGTTTCAGCTTTCGACAGGAGGAGCGATGGTGGTGAGTATAGCGAAGAAGGCAGGAGAGTACCTCTATCAGTTTGATAATGTCGGACTTCCGAAGATATCGGAGTTTCCACACCTCGAGAAGAAACTTGTTCAGCTTCTCGATACTATTCTTATGGGGGATATTTCTAAATTTAAAGACGTTGAAGCACTCAAGAAGCATATCGCCAAGAAAATCGGAGATACCGTGTTCGATGAGCTTGCGAAGGAACCTCTTGTTATGGTACTCGCACATTAAAAGAAATCTCCTGCAAAATGCGAATTTCGCACTCAAATCTTCCGTTCCTCGTTCTCCGTACATGAGTACGGTTCACTACGGTACTCGATTTTCATGCAAACTTCATCATTTTTCAGGAGATTTCTATCTAAGTATATGGTAAAAAAACACCCCGAAAATTCGAGGTGTTTTTTGTGTCTATCCAATCCTCACAAGCTTCACCGTATCGGTCGCTCCGGAAACCACCTCGATGGTATCTTTCCGGACCCTGAGTTCTTCCGCAAGAAATCGGATAAGCTCCTCATTGGCTCGTCCTTTTTCCGGCACGGCTTTCAGTCGGATCTTAATCGTTCCATCATCGAGGGTACTCAGATACTCCGTCTTCGGTTGTTTGGTGGTAACTTTTATCCGAAGATAGGTTTTTCCCGTGGGGTTGAGTGTGATGGGAGGCATAGGAAAATATTTAAAACTTATAATAATAACTTAATCCCCCTCAATCAAGAAAGATTCAGGGGGATTTTATTATTCATCGTAGGATTCTTCCATTCTTTCCTTTTTAGTTCATCGTCCCTTTCGTTCCGGTTTTTCTCCCTTTGGTGCAGATTTTCGCTCGATTTTTTTCTCCACTTCCTCTCGATTTTTTTCCAGTTCTTCGTGGTGTCGTTCTGCATCATCTTTGAGGCGTTCTTCTTTGAGACCTCCTCCTTTCTTGAAGATACTTTCTCGACCTTTGAGCTCGACTATAATTGGAGTCCCGGCAAATCCGAAGAATTCACGGATACGGTTCTCGATATAACGCTTGTAAGAGAAGTGAAAGTGACTCTCGTTATTGACCGATATCATGAATTTCGGAGGATTTACATCCACCTGAGAACCGTAATAGATTTTTGGCTTATGTGCCTTTCGATTTCCGGTCGGTGCGTGCTGATAGGTAATCTGCGAGAGGAAGTCATTGAATACTCCAGTTTTCACACGTTTATTCCGCTCTTCGCGGATTTTGAAGGCGATGTCGAGGATAGCATCAACACGCTTTCCGTCTACTGCCGAAGTAAATACCGGAGTGACATAAGAAATGAAATCGAATTCCTGTGCTATATATTCAATATATCGGTTCATGATAGTAGATCCGGAAAACCGTTCATTGGTCTCGGACATCTCTGGCGCTCGATTATGTGGTTTGAGCGGAGATTCTGGAAGGGGAGGAAGTTTATTTTTCTTACCTTTTATTTGTGTGAGTTTCTCAGCTTCAGATTTTGCTTTATCAAGGGCACGTTGTGCTTCACGTTCCTCAAGAGTCTGAACGGTTGGACGAGCAAGGATCTTATCCCACTTGTTACATACAAGGATAATCCCTTTTTTTTCTTCGAGAGCTCGCTCTACCACATGTTTATCTTGAGAAGTGATTCCTTCATCCGCATCGATAACGATAGCGACAATATCGGCACGTGTTATGGACCGTTCAGAACGTAAAACGCTCCATTGTTCAAGGTTAGCACTTCCAATTTTCCCAGATCGACGAATACCTGCCGTATCGATGAGGACGATTTTTTCTCCATTCCATTCCACGATGGAATCGATAGAATCGCGAGTCGTTCCCGGCATATCCCGAACCATGGCACGGTTTGTTCCAGTGATGGCGTTAATGAGGCTCGATTTTCCTACATTTGGTCGTCCAATGATAGCAAGTTTGAGCATCCCTTCATCGTATATTTCCTCCTCGTAGTTATAGCCATTCTCTTTGAGATTATGAACCATAGCAAGCTTGAGAATATCGAGTCCACGGTCGTGAGCAGTACTAGTGATAACAAAATCATCGAATCCGAGAGAAGCAAGGGCGTATGCCTCATTCATACGTTCGATATTATCTGCTTTATTTGCAACGATAATAACTTTTTTTCCGGATTTTCGAAGAAGCTTGGATATTTCTTGATCGAGAGCAGTAAGTTTATCATACTCGAGTACAAAGAGGATGAGATCAGAACGAGTAATGGATTCTTGTACACGATTTCGGATATCTGCAAGGATTTCATCATCCTCTCCAATAGTAATACCTCCGGAATCGGCGAGTATATAGGATATATGATTCTCTGCATCATGCATCTGGTACTCGACAATATCTCGCGTCGTATTTTCTGTATCGGAAACAATGGCAATTTTATGTCCGGAGAGCATATTGAAAAGGCTCGATTTCCCAACATTGGGACGTCCGACAATAGTGATTCGTGCAATCATGATTTTTAATGAAAATTGAGATAGTAAGTATCGTGTATTTAACACGAAGAAAGAATATAAAAAATGCTATAGAATTAGCATTTTTTGAAATATGTTGGTAGTATAGTGAAAAGAGGGGAAAAAGCAAAAAGAATCTATTTCTGTCCTACAAGCTTAGAAATTTTTGAATCGAGATTTTCTTGGATATAAGAAAATACGGAAGAAAGAATTTTTCTTCTGTTATCAGATATATTTCGTGAATTAATAACCTGAATTTTTACATCGATATCACCACGTATTTTTTCGAGGAGTTTTGCTTGCGCTGGAGCATTATTGTTTGTAATACGTTCTATACTCAAATTGAGATTTGCAAGTATTCTATCAATCTTGAGTTTATATGATTCTATAAGAAATGTATTGATATCATTGATAGTTTTTTCTTGTTCCTTTCTTTTTTCATCTTGTTCTTTTTTATTAACTTCAATACCTATTTCTTGCTTTTCATGAAGTTCTTTTTTTGTTTCTTGCTTTTCATTAACGTCTTCTTTATCTGTTTCATCTGCAGATAATAATCCAGTATTATCGTATCCGATAATAGTACTTTCATCCAGGAGTGTTTCAGATGTTATTTTTGTCGCAGCAAAAACATCTGCGGTAGAACAGATACAGAGAGCGAGTAGAATATATCGGAAAAGGATATTCACGAGGAAAAGGATATGATGGATTAAAATAATGACGTGTAATATACTCTCTTTTGTAAAAATACCAAATCGTCAAGGTGAATAATTCGTGAAGAGATTTTTTTAAAAAGTCATCCAAGTAAATAATGAATTTGTTATTATTTTCTTTTTTAAAAAAATATTATGAATTTTATACTGATAAATCTTTCATCATTGCTTAAAATACCAGGTTTTTATTTTATGAAATTCATTTTTAAACAAAATCATTTTCAGGTGTTACTTTCTATGGAAAGCACTCCTTTGTGGAGTGACACGATTTTTTCAATTACAGAGAGTCCTATTCCGATTCATCGCTCTTTTGAGGCACTTCGTGATTTATCTACCTGATAGAATTTTTCTCGTATAAATGCTAACTCTTTTCGTGGTATTCATTCTCCATTGTCTTGGAAAGTGAGAAATATTTTCCCATCCCTTTCCCTGCTTTTTATGGTAAGAGTTTTTTCTTTCCCTGCATATTTTATAAAATTTGAGAAAATATTATGAAGGAGTTGAATGAACTTGCTTTCATCGAATTGAAGAAAGATAGGGGTTTTATTTTCAACGATAAGAATTTGCTGATTTTGTTTTGCAAGAAGAGGTACATATTCCTCTTGTAGATTTTTCATGAGTTTTATGAAATCGATAGAAATGATTTTGAGTGCATCCACATCTGTTTGTTCGAGTTTTTCATATTCCATAATGGACCCAGTAATTTCTATGAGACGGTCAATTTCTTTATGGAGAAGTGTATAATTTTTCGGTGAATTTTCGATAACTCCATCATCCATCCCCTCAAGGTAACACTTAATAGCAGTAATAGGTGTTTTAATCTCATGGCTCAAATCCGAAAGGAGATCAGAACGGATTTTTTGCTGATGAGAGAGATTTTTATTGAGAGCGTTGATGGTATTGATAAGTGCGCCGAACTCATCTTTTTTCTTATATTCAATCTGTTTGTATCATTTTCTGGAAATAATATGAGAAAGGTTTTCTATAATGGATTGAATGGGACGAAAAGAAAGACGTATCCATATCCATGAAATTATCAAGATAAAAACAATAATGAGGATATTTACAAAAAATATTGAACGCAGTACTTGTAAAATGAATTGTCCTTCGGGAGTGGTATTATGAAGAAAAGAGAAGTTGAACATCCCGGAAAAAAAGGAATCAAGAGCCTTTATAAAAAGTACCTGTTCAATGGAATTTTCTGGAACACCGATACGCTGAAGAGAATCAATAATGGATGGTGCATATATTTGGGGATTGGCAGAGAAATGTTCAAGAGAAGTAGATATTCCAGAGAGATCAGAAAGGATTTTCTTATATTCTTCTATAGTTGCATCATCGAGATCTTTTGTGTTCGTAAAAGCTCCGATGAGATCAAAATTAATATCTGGCACTTCCTGTTTTATACTTGTTAAATATTCTCCAAAATACTCGGTTGCAAAATATTTAAGTGCAAAAATATTTATCCCGATTACCATTATGAGGATAAGGAATATGTAGATAAGGAATTTCTCTGAAAATTTCATAGAAAATTTATAAAGAAGTTTTGATAATTCGGTACCCAATTCATCGGACAGTTTCTATTGTAGCAGCATCTCCGATTTTTTTACGAAGATTTTTCATGTGTGTATCAATGGTACGGTCATAGATATAGTGATCATAACCGATAATCTCTTTCATGAGCGTTTCTCTCGCAACTATATGATCCTTGTGTTCTATAAGATAGGCGAGAATAAGAAATTCTGTTTTGGTTACCTTGATAATTTCATCAGAAATTTTCAAGATATATTCTCAAAGATCAAGTTTGATTGATTCAAAAGACACTATTCATTCTTTTTGACTTGATGATGTTGCTGGTTTGCCAAGACGTTTGAGAATGGCTCCAATACGAGCGACAAGTTCTCTAGGAGAGAAAGGCTTCGATATATAATCATCGGCTCAGAGCTCAAGTGCGCGCACCTTATCATCTTCATTATCACGTGCGGAAAGTATAATAATAGGGACTATACTTGTTTCTCGTATTTCTTTGCATACAGAAAAACCATCTTTTTTTGGGAGATTGAGATCAAGAATAATGAGATCGAACGTTGTTTCTGAATCTTTAAAGATATTTACAGCCTCTTCTCCATTATGAGCCGTGCTCATTTTTATGTCACTTTTGGCAAGATATAGAGAAAGAGAATCAACGATTCCGGAATCATCTTCAACAAGAAGTATATGAGTCATAAATGTATTTTGAATATTTATACAAAAAATCTTTTTATAAACGACGAAGTCTGTTAGTGGCTGATAGAATTTCTGAATGAGATTCAGATAGTTTTACTGATTTTCCAGATTCTACGGCTTTTGTTACAGGACTTAAATCATGATAATCGGAATTTAAAATATCATAAGGACGTAAAGCTTTCTCTGTTTTTTCTTGTGTTCTTAATTGAAGCGTTACAACTGATTCAGAAGCAAGAACATAAAGAAAAACAAATGGCATTCATGGAACTCTGATTATAAAGTTCTCAATAGTTGCTTGCAATATATCGATGCTAGAAATAGAGGGGGAAGGATTTTCCAGTATTTTTATTTTATTTTCTCGAGCAATTTGATTCAAGAAATTATTATCAAATCGGTCAGAGACTCTTTTTATAAAATTTTTACTCATAATTATTTAAAATAAAAAATGGAGGTAAGGAGACTATTTCTTTTTACATATATTGCCATAATAGGTACTTACATCGGTTTTTTTTGCAATTTTTCCTATAACTGCAGCGTCACAGGCAATAGTTCGTTCAAAGGCTGATCCTTGAATATTTTCCATTTTCTTGATTTCTTCGAGAGAATTTTCGTATTTTCCGATTATATAATAACTTCGGTATCGAATACGAAGAACTTCTAAATCATTTGGATGATTAATAATATATCTATCAGAAAGTTTTAGAGCATCAAGAAGTTTGGTTTGATCATAAGCAGTCTTGATTTCATTGAGTGTTACCTCAGTTGTTCCAGTACTCTGAATAGAAGCAGTAGAATTTGTTGTATTCACTGAATCACTAGTAACAGAAGTTGGAGTGAGAAGTTTTCCTTTGTAATTTGGATTCTTTATGCGAGTACGAACAGATTTTATGTAGGGATTAGTTCCAAAAATAGTTCGATATTTCTGTGAAGCATAGTCGAGATCAAAGAGTCCCACTCTTGTAAAAGTAAGATTATTATCAAAAGTATAAGAAACCTTTGTCTTAAAGGCAGTAACTCCCGGAGGATTTTTTCCATCATCGAGAGAAAGAAATACTGCATTTGGTTCTATGAATTCAAAAAGCCCGATAGCAATATATTCTGGGAGATTGTTTTCGGCAATAATATCACCAAGATTTATATTCGCTTGTTTTATAACCGCAGCATAGATATCGGATTTTGGTGTTGTTGAGGTAATAATAATCGCTCCAGAAAGAGAATTATTCGTATTTGCATTTGTTCATGTATTTGTTATTGTGTTGGTTCCTCGGATAGCTGCAAGTTCCTGCTTGAGTTGTGTATTTTCCATTTCAAGTACATGGATACGATCCTCGTATACTTGAACAAGTTTTGTTAATGTGTCAGTAATAGTAGCTTTTAGGTTAGATATATCATCGGCTCGAACAACAGAAAGAGAACTAAGGAGTCCGATACAAATAAAAGAAAAAAAATATTTGCGAGAAAACATACAAAGAAAGATGAAAAAATATCATCCCAACTATATGAATTCCTCCTCTAAAATCAACTTTTTTATAGGTGCATAACTCTTGCGATGTATATCTGACGGACGATGAATAGAAAGAAGTTCTTCATGAAGGCGAGTTCCATATCCCTTATGTTTCTCAAATCCATAATTTGAATATGTTTTTGAAAATTCTTTCATAATAGTATCTCGACTTACTTTTGCAAGAATAGAGGCAGCTTGGATTTCTGGAACAAATCCGTCTCAACGAATAATGTATTCAAGTTTCTTTTGATTAATATTCTCAAAACTATAGTTATCCCGCCCGTCTATTTTTATGGATTCAAAATTATCTCCTATCTGTGAAAGTACCTGTTGAAGTGCTTTCTGCATCGCAAGACGATTCGCTTCACGAATGCCGACCTGGTCGATAATCTCAGAGCTTACCACTCCGATTCCACCGAAACAAGTTCCTATTTTCATAGATTCCTGAATCATATCGAAAATTTCCTCCCGTTTCTTGGGAGAGAGTTTCTTGGAATCGTTGAGCAAAGAAGTAAAAGGATATTTTAAATCTTTTCTTAATGCACAAACTCCAGCAACAACAGGACCTGCCCAAGATCCTCGTCCTGCTTCATCAACTCAGAGAAGAAAGTTTTTTTTCATAGATTATTTTAATAGATGTTCAATTTTATTTGAAAAATACAATATATAATGTTTTTTGTACTATTTTAAATTATTTTGATGAGTAATTATAAGAGATGAATTATGTATTTAGTATATCTATGATGTATCGTTTTTCAAAATCAAAAAAGAAGAAGTAGAGGGTCTTTTATAAATTTTAAGCGACTGATTTTTATAGACAAAAAAAGTTTTTATCCTACCATTTATAATGAGTATTTTCTTTTTGACTTTGATGTGGATTGTATATAATTAGTGACACGTAAAATATAAGTATATTTCAAATATATAATCATCATTCCATGATAGAATTTCTCAAAAAAAATATCGAAAATAATCGTTTCGAACTCACAATAGATACAGGACTTTTTAATTCTCAGATTGTTCTGAAGGCGGCATACAATTTCCTTGACCGAGGATATTTCTTTTTCGGGCTTGATGGAGAAAAAAGTATCACTCTTCAGTTCACTCCAAAGGAGGGTGTAAAAGAAACTCCTGAAAGCATTATAGGGGATTTTTCTGATGAACTTTTGAGTGTTTTACTCAGAGATATGCTTGAGAAAGATAATAAAGATATCCGAGAAAAAATCGTCGGTGCTGCTATTGCAAATAGTTTGGATAGTAAAGGCTTTGTTGAGCTCGATACCAATAGAAAACAGGATAATATGCAAAATAATCAAATAGACTTCGACAAAGATATTGATGAGATACTTCGAGAAATAGAGAATGATCCAGAACTTAAGATTGATGAAGCCGAAATAGAGAGAATATTAAAAGAGATAGAAGAGGAGACACAGAGCGAGTTATTAGAGAAAACAACCATTACTTTAGATGTTAATGCTGTTAAAAATGCTAAAGAAAACTTTCAAAGTAAATAGTGTTCTCTATGGAGAAAAAAATATAGAGCAAATGATAAAAGATTTCTCTGATTTTTCTCTGGATTATAAAGAAGGAATTTTGAATATTTCATGAAATACTGATGAAGAAATCGAAGAGATTTTTCATGAAAGTATGAATTATCTCATTGCTCTCTATAATGAGAATATTTAAATCCAAAACCCAAAAAAACATAGTATGATAAATCTGGAAAAAATAAAAACACTCAAAAGTAATACGGTTGGTTTTTTTCGTTTCAAAAAATTTGATACTGATACGTATCTCATTACTAATGATATTGCCAAGTATTCTTTCCTTACAGGAAAAGAATTCTCTGATTTTATCGCAGGGAAGCTCACTTCTGGAGATAAATACGAGGAATTAAAATTAGGAAAATTCATCAAAGATGCGAATTATGAACAGGATATGACAATTGGTTTTGCGAAAAAGAATCAATTTCTCGCACATGGTCCAGTACTTCATATTATCGTAACAACTCTCAGATGTAATCATAAATGTCAGTATTGTCATGCGGCCGTTGCTCCAATGACAGCCAAAGACATGGATATGACAGAGGAAACAGCAAAAAAAGTAGTCGATGCTATTTTCTATACTTCTTCTCCTGATTTAACTATCGAGTTCCAATGAGGAGAATCGCTTGTGAATTGGGATATTGTAAAGTATGTCGTAGAATACGCGGAAATTAAATCTGTTCATCTCGCAAAAAACATCACTTTTGCACTCGTTTCCAATCTCAGTCTCATGGATGAAGAAAAACTTCAATATTTATTGGATCATAATGTACAGATTTCCACTTCTCTTGATGGTGATGAAGAAACACATAATTTCAATAGAACTTTCAAAGATGGGAACAGTTTCGAAAAAGTCACCTACTGGATTCGAAGAATAAATACAGAATATGAAAAAAGAGGAATACAGAATAAAGTCTGAGCACTTCTTACTGTTACGAAAAAAACTCTTCCACGATATAAAGAAGTGATAGATGCCTATGTAGAACTCGGGCTCGATTCTGTATTTTTGAGACCTCTAAATCCCTATGGTTTTGCTGCTGCAGAATTAGAAAAGCTCGGGTATACTCCAGAAGAATTTATCGAGTATTATGAGAAATCAATGGATTATATACTCGAACTCAATAAAAAATGAATACATATAAGAGAGAGTCTCAGTTCCATTTATCTTTCTAAGATACTTACCGATAAGGATCCAAACTACCTCGATGAGAGAAGTCCATGTGGAGCATGTATTGGACAAGTTGCGTACAATTATGATGGGAAAATATATAGTTGTGATGAATGACGAATGCTTGCACGAATGGGGGACACTAACTTCCTTATGACGGAAGTACAAGAAACTGGAGAAGAGACATACAAAGAAATGATCGAAAGTGAAATAACAAAAGTAATGGTTCAAGCGAGTACTCTTGATGGACTTCCTGGATACAATGATAGCGTATACAAGCCTTACATAGGAGTTTGTCCGATTCATAGCTATAAAACAAGCGGAAGTCTGATTCCAAATTATTCAAAAGACCATAAAAAACTTCTTGATTACGCTGTTCTTGATTTTATTTTCCAGAAACTCAGGAATCCAGAAGATAAAGCAGTATTTGAAAAATGGCTCGGAATGGAAAATGCTACAGTAACCAGTCAGTGTGCAGGAATTTAAAATAGTACGAATATATTTTTATCTCATAAATTTCTCTGTATGGAACCAAAGAAAAAACTATTTCCAAAACTCAAGAAAAAACTCCGAGGGTTTCTCACTGATGAGAGTGGAAAAATAAGCAAAAAAGATGCTCTTGGATTAAGTGTATGAGCTATGTTATTGATGGGGGCGGAAGATGGTTCTGCATATGTTACTGGACATGGAAATTCTGCTGGAGTTGGTTGACATGGAAGTATGTCTGTAACAACCGATGGACTTACTACTACTACTAGTACTAGTTGATTTAGCGCTACATCTTCTCACGCAAGCGGAATTGTTAATGGGCATTATAGTGGTACTCCTTCTGCAACGGTCAATCCAGGACATTGTAGTGCAGCAGGAACCTGACATGGAAGTCATGGAAGTCATGGAAGTCATGGAAGTCATGGAAGTCATGGAAGTCATGGAAGTCATGGAGCTTGGTAATTTCTTAATTTTTCAAATATACTCTTATGAACAAAAGAAATATTTTTATATTTACCTCTCTCGTAATATTCTTTTTTTTAATTTTTTCGTTTCTTTTTTTTAAGAAAGAAGATATTTTTTCTTGATCAGTATCTAATTCTTGATCAGTATCTAATTCTTGATCAGTATCTAATTCTTGATCAGTATCTAATTCTTGATCAGTATCTAATGTTGATATTTGTAAAAAAGAAATTTTGAATAAAAGATATCTTAATAAATATCAAGAATATGGCATTAGCTATGTATATTATAATGAATTAATCGATTTTCCTACAGATACTATCAAAAATTATGATGAGTTAGTAAATTTAAGTAAAGGTGAGTGTGAGGCTTTGTCGGGTGATATTAAAATCGCTTGCGAGAATTTTAAGAAAAATAATAACCTAAAAGAAGATACTAATATTTTCTGTTGAGATAAAAATCTTGATGATAAATTAAAAGTTTCAAAGATGTTAATATCAAATATAGATTGTGGATTTCCTAAAGACCTTAGAAATACTAAAACTATATATTTTTATCATTACTTTAAAACACATCCTACAGTATACAAAAATTTATTGGATTCGCTCTTTATAGAAGAGAGTTGTAAAAACTTCCCATGAAAAAAAGATTAGAATTTCATATTACCACTATTTGTAATCAGTCATGTATATTTTGTAGTGAGTCCGATAGAATGGAAACTCATAAAAAATATCCTATATCTTTTATACAAATAAAGATTATTCTGATAGATAAGAAAAAAAAAGGATTCTCGCATGTTACTTTTCTATGATGAGAGCCAACATTATATCCAAATTTTGAAGACCTATTGGTTTTTACTAAAAAGCTGGGATATAAAATCATGCTCATTAGTAATGGATTTTGATTACAAACAAAAGAGAATGCATTTAAAATTCTTTCTAATATAGACGAGATTTCATTATCTATACACTGATATAATAAGGAGACATTATCGTATCAAACATGAAATAATATTGCATATAATCAATTACTTAAGGTTATTGAAAATATAACAGAGTTTAATTATTTGCATAAAAATAAAGTTTATTATTACGCTAATATAGTTATCAATAGCCTTAATTATTCTCATGTATTAGATATAATAAAATTTATTCAAAATACAAAGTATCCTTGGAATCAATTACTTGTTTCATATATAGCACCGGAATGAAGGGCACTTAAAAAGTATAAAGAATTATCCTTCGATTTTAATAATTTTAAGGCGTATATTCCTGAAATCATATCTTTATGTAACTCTATTAAAATAAAGATTAATTTTTTTTGAATTCCTCTATGTGTCTTGTGAGAAGATAATATTGTTTATTCCAATGATACACATTGGACAGAGAGAAATACTATCGAAAGGTTTACTACAAAAGATGGAAAAGTTACGCTTATAGATATATATTCTCCTGATTCATCGAGGGAAAGAAGTTTTATAGACAAGTGTATAACCTGTAAATGGATAAAAAACCCATGTACTTGAATTTTTAATAAATATCTTGAGTATTACAAATTTTAATATATAAATGCAAAGAAACCTATTTTTATTCTCAGTCTAGCTAGTTAAAATATCCTTTTATATAAAATATATGGTTGTACTGTATATCATGACATATGATTGTAATCTGCGATGTAAATATTGCGATATAATAAAAACAAAAAATAATATATCGAGTAACGTAATAGAACAATCATTTAAATTCATATCTAGTTTGAAATTTAAAATTGAAGAGGTTAAATTTTTTTGATGAGAGCCTCTTTTGATGAAGAAAGATATTGAATACATTATCAATAATATACCATTAAAAGAAGTTGATTATTTTATAACTACCAATGCTACTTTAATTGATGATAGGTTCATGGATTTTGCAAAAGAACATGATATTAAACTCACTTTTAGTATAGACTGAGATAAGAATACAACCTCTTTGAATAGAAAGGAATCATGAAAAAAAGAGGTATATGATATAGTCTTAAAAAATACTATACAGTATTCTCCATTTATCAGAATCAATATGGTTATCACATCAACTACAGCCAAATATATGGTAGAAAATTTTAATTTTCTTTATGCTCATTGAGTAAGAAATTTTAATTTTTTACCAGAATATTGGTCTAACTGGACAAAGGAGTGATTAAAGGATTTGGCTTTGGGCTTTAAGGAAATACTTGAACTATATTCAAATTGAAAAAAATTCTCATTAATTAATATTGAAAATTATCAGGAACTCCCTTTCTTTAACTTATGAATAATAATTGATACGGATGGAAAGATATATTGAACGAATCATATATTGTCATGACATTTTTGAAAACATAAAAAAGAACTAGAAATTTGAGATGTATTTAATGGATTAAAATTTGATATCTCCGATAGGGGGTTTGCTCAACAATATATAAAAAAATTAGATTTTATAAATCATACTAACTACAGTAGTTCAATAATTAGATCGGTTGAATATATAGATAGTATCTTGAATAACTTCGTAAATAACTTTCAAAATCTAAAATAATATGAGTAAATTATTTAGACAAAGATAGATATGTTATACACACCCTTCCTATTTTAATATAAATTTATGAAGAAAATTCTCATTACTGGAGCAGATGGAATGCTCGCTCATGATTTCATACAATCTCAAAAAAATAAATTTCAGATTATTTGATTTGATAAATCAGTCTTGGATATAACTGTATTACACAATATTGATACTATAGTTCAAAATGTAAAACCAGATATCATACTTAATTGTGCTGCGTATCTAAATGCTGAGAAAGCAGAAAAGGAAGAAAAAAAAAGGAATTTTGATGTTAATGCACTCTGAGTATTTAATCTTGCAACTATTGCAAAAAAATATCAAAAAGATTTTATTACACTTTCAACCGATTATGTTTTCGATGGTCAAAAAAGAAATGGGTATAATGAAACGGATATTCAAAATCCACTCAATAATTATGGGCTTGCAAAGTATCTTGGAGAAAAACTTGCCACTGAAATTTATAGCAATACTCTTATAATAAGAACCAGTTGGCTTTATGGTGGTGGAAAAAATTATGATAATTTTGTTAATACAATAGTATGACTTTTAAATAACGAGAAAGAAATAAAGATTGTAAATAATCAATTTTGATCTCCAACTTATACAATGGATTTATCAATGGCTATTTGAGAGATAATATCCAATATAGAATTTTTACGATGAAAAATATTTCATTTATCTAATGATATTTCTAATAACGGAATTAGTTGGTTTGATTTTGCTGATAGAATCTGTAAAATCAAGAAGAAATGAGCACAATTAGTTCCTTGTTCTAGTGAAGAATATGAATCTGGTGACATTAGTCGACCAAAATTCAGCAAACTGAATAATAATAGTTCATTTCTATTACGTAATTGGGAAGAAGGGCTGAAAGAATATTTAAAAAGACTTGAATAACTTCATAAAAATTATTGACTCTATGTGATTGCTTGATTTAGAAATAAATACTATATCTCAAATTGATATTTTGAGAAGATTTTGTAAAAATGTTTTGTCAAAAACATTCAGTATAAAAAATAGTAGAGTTTTATTAATAATGAGTGAACCAATTTATTTTAATTTATATCTCAATAAGATACTTTTTTTATACTTTCATATATTAAAAGTTGATTTAGATATAGTTTATCTAGAAAATCCTGATTTATTTTTTGATGTAGAAAAAGAGAAACATAAAGAAATTAAAATTTCAGATTTTGATAGTTTTTATTCTAATAGTAAGGTTTCAGAAATCCTATGATATAAATTAAACTTCAATTTTTTAAGTTTAGATGAAATATATAACAATGACTCCTATAAACTAATAGTTGTAAGTTCAGTATCGTTTGCTTATAATTTTGATTTTCTTTTAAAAAAGATTTCTTGAGTAAAAAAAGTTCATTTTTTCCTTAATGATGGCTGGTGAGCAAAAAAAGAATTTCCTGATATTATTTGAAATAAGTTGATAGAAAAACTTGCAAAGTATGATGAAAAATCATCTAAGAATAAAAAGATGTATGTTGATCTATCTCAAAGAGAATGATTTATTTTTTCTAATCTTTTTTCTCTTTTATATTTTAAAAATATCAATTTCAAGTCAAAGATCTTTGATTTACTTGCTGTTGGTAGACCTAAATGAAGGGATTTTGAATTAATTAAATTTATTTTAACTAAAAATGCTACGATCAAAGTTTTATTTCTAGTTAATAATGAAGCAGATTTCAATACCATTAAAAATATGTTTATTTGATATAAATGAGTCAAGATTTGATTTAATGGACTTTCTTATGAAAATTTTTTTAAACTTATTTCATTAAGTAAAATAGTAGTTAATTGTTTAGCTCCTTGATTTAGAAGTAGTTTATGAATAACTTCATTGCAAATAGTAGCATCCACTAGTTCTATTATGTTATCTAAAAAAAATATTTTTTATACTAAGTGTATCAAAAATTGAATAGATTGATTTTTATATAGGAATAAATATGAATTTAATAGACTTGTTAATGATATTTTATTCAAAGTAAACATGGAAGATTTAGAAAAAATTGCTTTAAATAGAAAAAAAAGATTTGACGAATCTATGTATCTTGAAAAGATAATTGAAAGCTTTATTTCCTAAATAGAAATGGATGGAAATTTTAAGAAAATTACAAAATAGAGAAATAGACCAATTGGTATTGCGTGTTTGAAAAAAATGCAATTTTAAATGTCTTTTTTGTAATGTTTGAGATAATGAAAAAGATATTAAAGATAAATACTCCGAAAGAGAATTAGTAAAAGAATTTTTTTCTAAATTATTAACTTGTAATCTGGAGAATAAAGAAATTTTAATTTCCTTATCATGATGAGAACCAACTCTGTATAAAAAAGATATCTTATTTATAGTAAAGTTTATCCATAAGTACTTTTTAGATAAGGATATTAAATTTTATTTAGAATTACAAACTAACGCTACTCTTATTGATTCATATTTTTTAGAAGAATTAAAAAAATACTGACTAGTTCATATTTTAATATCATTTCATTCAAACGATAGAAAAATTTTTGAAGAATTAATCTGAGTAGATTATTTAAATATCAAAAAAGCAATCAATGGTATTGATTTAATTCAGAAATCATGAATTAGTGCATCATTTAATATTATTTTTAATAAAATCAACTATGTAGCCATTCCTGGATTAATCGATTTTTTAGTACAAAGATTTCCAGAAATACAAGACTATAATATAGGATATTTTCAACCAAATTGATATTGAGAATTAAATTTCAAAAAATTGTTTGTAAGAGTAAAAGAATTTTTACCTTACTATCTAAGATCTATAAAAATTTTAGAAAATAATAATAAGAAAATATTACTTCACTTCACTTGATTGCCAGTTTGTTTATTATGAAGCTTCAAGAAATACTCATTGGAATATAATAATAATTTAGAATTAAGGAAGGTAAAAAGTAATGCAAAAGACTTTCTTATTACATCTTTAAATAATTGTAATAAATCCTTATTAAAATCTTGTTATCGATGTACATATAACTATTTATGTAGTTGAATATGGAAGAATTTTTCAGAAACAGATATATTAGTAAAGCCACATAAATATTATTGAGTGGATAAATTAAAAGATAGATTTATTGATAAATGATTTTTACTTTATAAACATCAGACTATAATCTGATCTGATTATTTGGATATTTCAAATATTGTTAAAAATAGTATTAAAAAATGAATTCCTAAAATTACACTTTATATTAAAGATGATTCTTATGTTTTATCAAAAGAAATACCTTACTGAATTAATAATATTCAATTTTTTAAGGAATCGAATACCGCAAACTATGCATATATAATTAATAATATTCAATTCTTTGAAGACAATAGAATTAATCTTGATATATATATCGAAAATATAAAATCCAAAGAAGAAACAGTCTTGGAAAAAAAATGTAACTTTCTAAATTTTATTTTACTCTAAAATGAGAGCCTTAATCTTTTGATGATGAATCAATGCTCAGAAATATATTAATTTATTATTTGATATTTGATACAATATAGATATTGTTACAAATAAGACATTGTTTGTTTCTGAAAAAATAAATAATTCATATTTATATGAAGAATTTTTACGACAAAAAATAAATTATTCTGTTTTTGATATAATTATAGTTTCCGTAAGACCTATAACGAATCAAACAGAAATTATAAAATATTTAATTGGATTGGAATTAGAAAATAAAATTATTTTAGAAAAACCTGTTACATATGATTTGCAATTATTAAATGATCTATTGAAACATGAAAATATAACCTATAATATAGAAGAATTATACCTCTCAAGTGAGTTACTTAAGTTATTTGATAACAAACAAAATATTAAGGTAGATACGATTAATAAAGATTATAACATTGAACATGCAATAGGCATATTTTTATTAGATAAATCCTTTAAGAATTATTTAGATAAAATCATTTTTAATTTTAAGAAAACAAACGATTCAAAACTTAATTATGATTTGTATTTAAATGATAATTTACTTATATCATGCAAAGACTGAGTTATTTTTCATAATTCGAATGTTTCTTTAAATTTAAATTCATTTAAAAGTTTTGAATTTAATTTAAAGCTTTTATTGGCAAATAAAAATTTGAATTTTCTATTCAAATATAATTTTCTTTTATTAAAAAAATCTTTATTAAAAAATCAAGTAGAAATTGATTTATAAATTTCAGTCTATGACTTATAAAAGATTGGAGACTTATGTTTGATGGACATGTAATCAAAAATGTACCTATTGTATGGAATTTCCAAACATGGAACAAGTATGGAATAAAAAAGTGTCAAAATATGATATTTTAAAAAAACTTATCAAATACAAAAAACTTGGGTATAATCATGTTACTTATCTCTGATGAGAACCATTCATACAGCCTGTTTTTTTGGACGCGCTCGTATTATGAAAAAAACTTCAGTATACTATTCTTGTTACAACGAATTGCACGACTCTTCATATAGATAAACAAGCGAGTAAATTTTTGCCATATATAGATGAGCTAATATTGTCTGTGGAAGCCATAGATAAAGAAAAACAACAACTCATATCAAGAACTCAAAATTATGTTCATTGGGAGAGTGTGTTTGAGAATATAAAGAAATACTGGAAATGAAGTTTTCTCAAAGCAAATATTGTTATAACTCAGGATAATAAGGATATCCTCTTTGATTTAGTAAAATATTTAAATGATAAATGAATTAAAAGAATAGCTATTACCTATCCAGACCTTACTCTTAAATATTATGGAATACAACATACTCTCGAGAGAATTGCTCCAAAATATTCTGAATGTATTAATCAAATTGTCGAAATAATTCATTACTGCAATGTTCAGAAAATAGAATTAAAGCTTCCAGATTTTCCTTTTTGTATTTTCCCAACAGATAAAGTAGATTTGTATCTTAAATTAACAGATGATTATGATTTTGCAACTCGATTGAAAATTCAACATACCGAAGAAAAGTTAGATAGGTGAGATCTTACGGACGAGAGTATATTACCGAGAAATAGACGACATATTTCAAAATGTGGTAGATGTAAATATGAACATAAATGTTGGGGACCATCAGTGTTTTATGATGAGCTCTATGGACTTAGTGAAATTAATCCTATCTTTTAGACCAGATGATATCAAAAAGCTGAAATGCTGAAATAATCTACATCAATGAAATAATAAGAGTTACATATAAATGTAATTGGTCTTGCAAATTTTGTAATGTTTTGAAGACGAATAATTTTTGAGAAAACGATGTATCCTCAAAAGAGATTATTTACAAGATATTGTCATTAACAAAAAAATACAAGAAGGAGCAACTTGGAAAGTTGATACTTTCTTTTTCTGGATGAGAACCAACATTAAATAAAAATTTATTGCACTATATTCGATTAGCAAAAAGTATTGGAGTTTGAATTATTGAAGTACAGACAAATGGAACTAATTTGTTTAAAAACAAGACATTGGTAAATGATTTGATTGATGCATGACTTGATGAAATATTTCTTGCCCAACATTCAGGAGATGAGATAATAAATAAAGAACTCGGAGTATTTTATAGGATATCTGATTTTGTCGAGTGGGTACAATATGTAAAAAAACATCAACTTCATAAAAAGGTATCTATCTATCTGAACATTGTAGTAACGAAGATAAATCTCTTTCAAGTGTATTCATATATTCAAATGCTTATCGATATTTGATTTACAGATCTGATTCCCAAGAGAGGGCATTCTGAAATGATAAATACTCATAAGATTTCTTTTGGTTTCTGTCAACCAAATGGATATGCCAAAATTAACAAGAATCTAGTGTTATTAGATTTTAATGAGAACCAGATAAATGAAATTCATAGAATAGTTCAGCTCTGTAAACATAATAATATCTTGCCAGATTTTCATTTTACTTCACCTCCGCTTTGTATTCTCGATTACTCAGAATACAACCTTGAATATGAAAGGTTAAAAAAATTAGAAAATGATGAAAAAAATCATAGGGTTAATGAATGAAACCTGGAAGCATATAAATGGTTATGGAAGGAAAAAATCAAATTTGATTGATGTAAAAAATGTTGTCATAATAATTATTGCTTAGGATTTTATAAGAATTGGGTAGAATTTGTTTGAGAAAAATATACAAAAGAAATGATGGAAAAATTTTTAAATAAAGAAAACCATTAAGTATTAAATTAATTCTTAATAATCTAAAAAGATTAAATGCCAAATCAAACTAATCTTCTCTCAAAAGAAAAAACTCAGGCGCAGAATCGCGTTTGGGTCCGTATCGCTTCGGCTTGTAACAACAAGTGTATTTTCTGTCTGGATTCCGATGCGCAGAATGGAACTTTTGTTGAGGAAATAGAGGTGAGAAAACAGATACAAAATGGATTCAAAGAGTGATACGAAAATCGAGTGATTATCTCGGGATGAGAGGCGAGTATCAATCCGAAATTTCCAGAATACATACGGTATGCGAAAGAGATTTGATATGATCGAGTACAAACCGTAACCAATGGTAATACTTTTGCTTCAGCGGATTTTTGCAAGAAAGTGTTTGATGCTGGATTGGAAGAAGTGACATTCTCGTTTCATGGGCACAATCCCATGCTTCACGACTATCTAGTTGCAACTCCTGGGGCTTTCAAGAAATCACTCAAGTGACTCATTTTTATCAAAAAACATTATCCGAATATCATTATAAATGTGGATGTTGTGGTGAATAAAATTAATGTCGCATTTCTTCCGGAAATCGTGAAGTTTTTTATGAAGCTCTGAGTATACGAATTTGATCTCCTTCAGATTATTCCTTTTGGACGAGGCTTCAGCGAGAATAAGAATAAACTCTTTTATGATATAGAGAAAAATATAAAACCTCTACAAGAAACTTGGAAATTATCCAGAATCCCCGGAATGTATATGTGGACGAACCGCTTCCCTGCCGAGGCATTTGTTGGATTTGAGGACCTTATCCAAGATCCACGAAAGATTAAATGAGAAGTTATGTGAGAAGCATATGATATGTTTGAGACATTCATTAAATCTGAAGGGGAAACAAAACCGAATTGTTTTTGAGAAGCATGCGAATGCTGTTTCCAGAATCAGTATTGTCATGATTTCATCAAAAATAGAGAAACAGCTAAAATATCGAACCCCGAGAAATATGAAATTATTTCTGGCGAACAATTCCCGAGTCAGGTGTATGAAAAGTATGGAAAGACCAAAGAAGATTTTATACAATACCTCAAATCAATAGATAAACCACTTATAAATATCCCAAAGTGTCTTGAATGAAGTGGTTTATATCAAACATACAACGATATAAAGGAATGAAAGACTCTTGAGGATTATACATACAAATACATTGGGAATCTGTATCGGAAAAAGGCTTTGTTTTGTAAGGATTGTACATATAATGATACATGTGATTGAATACATATCAATTTTATTCGAAGCTACGGATTTAATATTCTCCAACCAGTAAAAACTCCATAAAATTATGGCAAATATTTGATATATTCAGGTGAATCGCTACTGCAACAATCAGTGCCATTTTTGTTCGAACCCGAGTAATGGAAATAATATTACTTACGAAAGATGAGTAGAGATTATAAATGATTTTGTCGATAAAAATTACGGTGGAATAATTTTTACAGGATGAGAGCCGACACTTTCTCCCGATCTGCCCAAATGGATACAATATAGTACATCCATAGGTATGGAGTGTCGGATTATTTCAAATGGGATGATGTGTTCCAATTCTGATTATGTAAAAAAACTCAAAGATTCTTGACTTTTGCTTATACATTTTTCACTCTATTCTCATATTCAGAAAGTTCATGATTTTCTCACCGATACTCCAGGAAGCTATAGTAAGCTATTGCAATCTATCCAAAATGCTTTGAAACTCTGAATACGGGTACAATTAAATTGTGTTATCAATAAATATAATCAGGATCATCTTGATAAGACAGTGAAGTGTATCGCTAAAATTTTTCCACAGATTCAACATTTTGTATGGAATAATCTTGATCCTTTGATGATGAGAAAAACAGATGTGGCACTCTCTACCTTGCCAGATTTTGATATTGCCTCAAAATCTCTTGGGGAAGCTATGAGATTTCTGGAAGAAAATAATAAAACCTTCAGAGTAGAAAGATTCCCTATTTGTTTTATGAGATGATTTGAGTGGGCTTCCACCGAAACTAGAAAGATAGTAAAAGACGAGGAACGGATCGTACATTTTCTTGATAATAGAGAGACCATACGACAATCTTGAGAACATTGGACACATGACAAACTTGAGGAGTGTAAAGAATGTAATCTTAGTCCTATATGTTCGGGGGTTTATGAACGAGAAAAATATTACAATTATGTGAAAGTTATTCCACAAAAAATTTCAGAACAGGAGCTACAAGATATCATTTCAAAGATCAAATTATAAAAATTGGATAATTAATTATAAAAAGTTTTTAGATACTCCATTATTATACTTGTAATATTTCAGATTATCTGATCTCATAGAAAATAAGTAATGAGAAATCCAAGAAAAATATATCCTCAAAAGGCAAAAGTTTTTAGAATTTTTATGGTAGTAATCTCATTAAAGTGAGGAGTTTTTTCTTTCTTGTGATGTACATTTGTAATCTTGTATATTTTTACAAGCATCCTTTTTGTTTCATTATCAATAGGATTACTCATATGAGTGAAATACTCTTTTGGATTCGGGTACAATAATTTCCTTCTTTTTTGTGTTATTTCTTTTATCGAAGCATTGTCCAAACAGAATCCAAGAGGGGATTGTTCTCCAAATATCTTTGCAAGATATTCTTTATCAACTATATCTCCTGCTTTTAGGTTTTTTATATCGATAAAATCCTGTTCGGCGAGTTGAAATGTTATTTTATAACTATATTGTAATATCTTAAAGATAATATATATTCCTATATAAAGTGTAAAAATCCTTATGAGATACAAGTGTATTTCACTTGGATTCATTCTGTATTCATAAACTATAAAACCGATTAGAACAACAAAAAGCAGACCGATAAGAGCAAAATCTAAAGTAGTGTCGTTTTTTATTCGAGTCTCCTGTTTTAATGACTCTTTTAGTTTGTTTATCAAGATTCGTATTCCATAAATCACCCCGATAGATACTCAAATTAAAGCGAGTAGTATATAGGAGGTATAATTTTGAAGATACTCAATGGCTTGTAAATAATAGCTACTTTCCTTGATATAAACAAAGATATATAATCTTGAGAGACGTATGCTGACAAAAAATATCAAAAAGAGTAAAATCCATTTGAGAAGTTTCAGAAAAATCACATTCTTGTAGAAATTTCCATCGCCGTGTTTCAAAAAAGCCACAGATTTTTCTTTTAAGTCCATATATATATTCTCATATAAACTTTTTGCATATTTCCAGTTAAATAGACATTTTCAGAAGTAGAAATAAAGAAAATAGAGGAATAAATAGATAAGAGTGAGAAGTGCAATATTTCCTATAAGAGGAATAATTCCAGTATTTGGGATAAAAAGAGCAAGAACAAGGAGATATTTTGCGTCTCAGGCAGACCAGATTCAAAAATAGTACAAAACAAAAGATATAACTAAAGTGAGAATAATCTGTCAGAAAAACCAGAAAATATTTATTTCACCAGAAACAGAAAATAAATACGTGTAGTAGAAGGGAATAAGAAAGAGAAGATACCCAAGGAATTTATTTGGGATTTTTTTATACCGAATATCGGATAATATTATCTGGTAATTGATAAATAAAAAGGGGATTGCCAAGAGATATAAATAATATTGCATAATTCTGGTTTAGTATATACTTTCTCCGTGCAGTATATGTTTATTTTGGTAAATATCAATGTATGGAAATGGAGTATTATGTTCTCGGAAAGAAAGATAATCAGATGGTATCATCCTATTTTGATAGATATTACCTATTGCTTATATCCTATCTTGAAGCACTCTCAAAAAAAGGGATTTTATCGCAAGAAATAGGGGAATTGCTTTCCACGAGAGAATCTGAACTTGATTCAGAATGCTCCCTAAAGGGGCAAGCTATAGAAAAGAGAGATTTTATACTCTCTCCTGATCAGTCATCCATTATTAATGTTCTTTACAAAGAACTTATAGAAGGGAAGTCTCAATATCTTTGAGATTATAAAAGATATGAACAACAATTAAAAAAAGAGATAGATTTATTTTTGAACGGAAAACATAACGAACTTACTATGAGCCAAGGAGCTCATATCTATGGAACACAAATAAAACTTACTATTCTCGATAATAATCCTTATAATCAGATGGAGGCACATCCAGATCATCAAGCAACAGGTTGAGTGATGTGATATGGACAAAAGTCAGAAGAGGAATGGTTGCGAATATATGAAAAAACTTTTGGATTATTGAAAGAGATAGATATAGGAACATATACCGAATTGAATCAAATTATAAAAAAAATTGTTCCTCTTTGAACGTCTTTTTGAACGCATAATTCTGCTTCCTATAAAGAATGCGTAGGACATCTTTATATGGGATATACAATCGATTCTGATATGCCCGAGATAAATAACCTTGAAGCAATTATACATGAGTCCTCTCATAACAAACTCAATCTCATTCTGCAATTCGACCCGATTGTACTTAATGATAAACAGGAAAAATACTATTCTGCCATCAGACCGGATGCTCGCCATATTCATGGAATATTTCTCGGATATCATGCTTTTGCGCCTACTATGTACATAATCATGAAAGCATATTTGAATGGCTATCTCTGAAATCATAAACAATGGTTTGAAAAAATAGTACTTTACTACATCAAGACGAAATTTCTCCAGAAAATGATCAAGAAATATGCTATTCTGACAGAGCTTTGAAAAGAGATAAGCGAGGAAATAGATTACGTGATAAAGGAAATGGACGTGCTTATAAAGAAACTAAATCCAAGTTCAGAAGTTTTAAAAAGAGCCAAGGAAAGACAGGAACAACATTTTCAGGAAGTAAATAGTAAATATCCGTATTTGGAATACTAAAAATAAACGTCCTGGAAACAACTTTGACATTTGCTCAGAATTACTATAATAATTCAAAATTATTTTGTAATATTCTCTTTATGGAGCGGACTTTTAAGTTTTTTTGAATACCTGTATTGCGCATTACTGAGACGAGAACAAAACAAGATATAGTGAATGAAACTTCTCATTTGAAACTGCAGTGAAAAGTTCAACGGGATATAACAAAAATTTTGAATTACCTAGAAGGAATGGAAGCAAAAGAGGAGTTGTATGATATCGAAAAAGAGATTTTGGTTTTGCGTAAATATCTTTCCGCTATTCCTTTTGTTAGACTCTCTCATATTCTTCGCGATGACGTTTTATCTACCCCTATCCTTTTTTTATATTTACAAATTATCTATACTTATAGCGAAGATGTTCCATGATTGAGAGACTGGATTATAAAAGAATTTAAGGATGTGCTCGTAAAAGGTTTCTCTGAAACTTCTATTGAGAACGATCTGATAGTAACCAAAATCAATATTGAAAGCATTAATACTCTTTTATGAAATGAACTCAATCAATTTGTATATATTCCTAAATGCGGACGTGATTTAGCAACAACCTTTACAAAAGCTTTTAGTGGAGATCCAGAAGTAGAATCATTAATAGAAATGTCTGAATTCAGAAAATTTATGGATATCCCATTTCAATTCACAAATATTCTTGAAATTGATGATCAGATTATTAGAATATTTATACAAGAAATACTAGTAGCCTGATTATCAGAAGATTTAGTGATTATGCTTGTAGCAAGTAACGAAGAAGTGAGAGAAAAAATCTTCAATAATACGTCTCGAATAATTCAGATACAATTACGTAGCGATATAGAATGAAAAAGCCCTGTATCTGCAAATGAAATGGCAATTGCAGAAGGGAAAGTAATTGCTGTCATAACAAGACTTCTAAATGAAAATGAAGGAGCAAATCTTCCTTCGAATAGTTTATATAGTGATTGAAAATAATCTGAATCTCACTACATATAAAATCCCACCATATTGTGGTGGGATTTTTTAATTTCAAATGGCGGAGAGAGGGAGATTCGAACTCCCGGTGGGTTGCCCCACACACCCTTTCCAAGGGTGCGCACTAGGCCACTATGCGACCTCTCCATATTAGAGTGGGGCTCTATTTATATGGAAAAACGGATTTTTTGCAAATAAATGTCTAAAATTGTAAAAAAATGAAAATGAAGTATATTCTTTGCAAATACTTCTCAAATCTTTTTAGATATATGTACGATATTATTATCATCGGTGGTGGTGCTGCCGGACTTTTTTGCTCTATTGCTGCTCCAAAAAATCTCCAAAAAATCATCCTCGAAAAAAACAGTTCCCTTGGAAAGAAAGTTATTCTTTCTGGTGGAGAGCGTTGCAATGTAACAAATATCGATATAACTCCAGAGGATGATTATTTTTGAGAAAATGTGAAGGCGATTCATAGTCTTCTCTCGAAGTTTTCAAACTATGATATGATTGATTGGGTTGAGAAACATGGGATCACAACTTGTGTCGAAGATCGAGGACGAGTCATACTCGAAAGCGGAAAGTCCAAGGATCTATTAGATCTCCTTATACGCGAGTCGACCAAAAATAGAACGGAAATTCGAACCAGATTCGATATTACTCAGATAGAAAAAATAGATGATATTTTCCGCATTCACGGAAATGACGGAAGTATTATAGAAGGAAAAAACCTCGTTGTGGCAACAGGAGGTAAGAGTTTTTCGCAGGTCGGAACTGACTGATTTGGATATACGATTGCTAAACAATTCGATATAGAAATGACTGACCCTTATCGTGGACTTTGTGGCATGGTAACTCGAGAGGACTTATCGGAACTTTCTGGAAGTACTCTTGATCTTACACTTTCCGTGTATGATAAAAACAAACTCCTGTATAACGAAAAAGGAGCATTTCTTTTTACTCACACCGGACTTTCGGGGCCGATTGTTTTCAATGCAGTTATCAAACTCGGTGAGCATTTACGAAAGCTCGGAATCAAGGAATCGCAACAAAAAGCTTATTTTGATGAACATATCACTATAAAACTCACTTTCAATGAAGAGAGTATGACCAAGAAAGTGAAGAGTTTTTTTGAGCTCGATGAGACAAAGAACGAAGTATTATTTCATCTTGCTGATCTTAAATCTTGGGCAGAAGCAAAAGTAACGGGGGGTGGGGTAAAACTTAGTGAACTAACTAATTCCTTCGAATCAAAAAAGATAGAGAACCTCTATTTTATCGGAGAGGTGCTCGATTTGACAGGGAAAACTGGAGGATTCAACCTCCAACAAGCTTGGGCGACAGGATATGTCTGCGGGAAATGATTTGAGAAAATCGGGGAATAATATTTATTACTCTCACAATTTCAAAATTGTTTTGCATATTTTATTAATAATGTATACGAATGCGGAAATTTCCTTTTCAAACACTTCTCGACTGGTCGAAAATCCACGGTCGTCACTCACTTCCTTGGAGGCAGTATTTTCATCTTTCTACAAAAGATCTTTCTTATCATGTTTGGCTCTCCGAGATTCTTCTTCAACAGACACAAGTAGATAGAGTTATTGGATATTATGAGAATATTTTGAAACATTTTCCAACCATAGAATCGCTCGCAAATACTTCCTACGAAGAGTTTTTCTTTTATTATCAATGACTCGGATACTATTCACGAGCACGAAATATGCTCCGTACAGCAAAAATTATCGCCGAGGAATATGGATGAATTTTCCCAAATAATACAAAAGAACTTGTATGACTTCCTGGAGTAGGTCCCTATACTGCAGCTGCGATACAAGCATTTGTATATGATGAAAAAGTTCTTAGTTTCGATACTAATCTTGAGAAAATATTCTCACGATATTATCACGGAAGTCGCTTTCATAAACTTACTAAGGGGGAAAAGATTCAAATCGAAAAAGATTTTCAGAGTACTGGAATCTCTGGACGTGAGATGAATGCTGCTTTTATGGATTTCGGGTCGCTCATCTCAGTAAATACAAAACCATCTGACAAAACACAATGGGGAGTTATTGAAGCAAAATATCCGCTTGCAGATTGTAAGTGGATGAATACCTCAGGTATATTGGAAATACAGGAAAAAAAGAAAAAACAAATTTTCCCCACTAAAGACGCAAGTATTATCGTCATACTCCATGAAAACCATAAAACTTATTTTTCCTCTTCAAATAAGGAATATAAACCATTTATTCTTCCTCCAACTGAGGAGGACATCCGTCATTTTGTACAAGAATATTTTCGTACTCACTATAACCTTGAACTCTCCGTCCGTCCTGTTCATGACAAGTATTTCGAAAATGACCAACCATTTGTTGTTTGTAACGCCCAGGTACAGAAATGAGATGTTGTATTTGCGAAATACGGAAAGGAAAATAAAATGATGGGCTCG
>JAQTWX010000012.1:0-16869 GCA_028689065.1 Candidatus Altimarinota bacterium
TTTGTTTCGAATGCTCAGAGTACATAGTGCCTATAAAAATAAGGTGGAATTATTACTTATGATGGGGGATTATGAAGAAGTAAAAGAAAAACCATCCACAGCCATTCCATTTTATGAGCAAGCAATGCAGCAATGATCGATAGTATGATATATTGCTTGTGCAAATATTCATGAGGAAAGATGAGATTATGAACAGAGTTTGCTCGTACTGGAAAAATGATGGTCTCTGTATAAAGATGTACAGATTCTCTGAAAACTTGTATCTATTCTTTGTCGTGTAGGGAAAATAAGTGAGGCTCGGGAAAAATATGAAGAACTCAACCGTATAAATAAAGGGGAAAATGTACCATTTCTCGTGTATAAATGATATATAGAAAATGATGAAGAATTGAGATTATTTGAGGAACTTGTTTCTGAGTATATTACAGAAGGATCGTTTATCCCTTTTGAAGGACTCGGAACACTTGCTGCCACGGCCACTTACTATATAGAAAAATCCATATCAGAAGAAGATGGGAAAATAAAAGTTTTGAGTAATAAATCATTGGAAGATTGGACGAGTCATGACTTCGATGTTCTAAAAAGAAGACTCTGGCTTATGCAGACAGATATACTTACTCTCTGAAATGAGAGATATCTGGAAGTTTATTTCGCTGATCTAAGAAAACTCGGAATAGGATGAGACCCTTATACAAGAGATATTCTCCAAGATTTTTTTATGGAATATTTCTCAAAAGAAGTGGAATGTAGAGGCGAGGAAAATGAAAAGAGCATAGCAGATTATACAGAAAATACTCTTTTTGAAAATATCTGGCTTCATGCAAATAGGATAGTGGAATTATTTTCTTCATGAGATTCTTATGACTTGATACAAGACACTATAACTCCTCTTCTGGTTGATTGTGAGAAACTGGGTTATTTTTATGATGAAGAAATAGATTTGAACCGTATCGAATCACTTGTTTTCCTTAAGAGACAAAAAGATTATTATAATACTCTTCGTTCTGATACTCGAGAAGATTATGAAATATTTCTTCACGAATTTGATGAAAAATATGGAATGTACTATAGAAAACATATTCAACGTCTTGCTGCAACTCTGCCGATTATTCCTCAATGATATCCAGTAGTACTCAAAGAGTATCCAGAGATTGCTTTTTTATTTTGGATGGAAAAAAATTTAAAATGATGAATGCATACTTCTGATCCAGAAGAGCTTGAAAAAATAGTGATGAAATATTCTCTCGATGAGATAAATATATCAAATGCACTGCTCTTTTGAGAAACCATCCAAGAGTTATCTGTTGAATACGCAATTACGTTTCTGATAAATTATCCTCGTATGCTTCAGATACCAAAAGCATTATATATTATCACAGAATGTCTTCGAAATATATACCCAGAGATTCGAGAAAAAAGCATAGCAGATTTAGATGAGTTTGTAAAGGATAATTATGATTCAGAAAGCTTTTTTGGGCATATTGACGCCATCTTTGATGCTATAGATAGAAATGGATCAACAGAGGATGATTTACGATATATGTTGCTTACAAATGGAAATATTTCCATACTTCAGAGAAAAGAAAATGTAGAATCTTTATTGAATTTTCGTACTGCTTCAGAGCTTGGTTCTCTTGAATGACTTGTTCAAGCAGCTGAGTTATATGAAAAAATAGAAGAATATGACGAAGCATTGGCTCTTCTAGAGAAAGCTGCTTGTCTCGATGATACACAATTGGTTGTGAGAAATATACTTAATTGTTCGATAAAAGCAGAGCGTTTTGATATAGCTTGAAAATATATAGAATTAGGGATAAGAAAATGATATGATATAGGGAACCAGATCATTGCTTTTCATCTCTGACAATGAAATACTCAAGATGCTTTTCTTCAGACGATATCTATGTTATGAAACAACGAAGGAATTATTGATATACCAGAGTGACTTATTAATCATCTCATGGATACTAAGACTTCTATTTTAAATAAAGAAGATGTCTGTTCATGAGATATAGAATTAAAGATCTTTGCTTCCTATATCGAAGCAAGACTTATATTTTCCAATCAATCCACGTTAAATCCTGTTAATTTTTTGAAACATTGGGAATATATTGCCACTCTTCCAGACTTCTATACATGAGAAGCTCTCTATGAACAAACAAGGTTCTCATTAGAGCCTATTATTCGAGGAATTATAGATATGGATGATGGATCGCCCTTCTCGTTATCGGATATGTCAGTAAGTCTTCTTGAGGTACATGCGCAAGGAACTTATAAGACATTTAAAGAACTCCTTAAACATGCTGTAGAAACAAATAATACATCAAAACAAGAAGAATTATTTATTATAATGAATAAGTTTTGTATTTTACAGATATCACTCTTACAGAAGTTTCCTAAATCAGAAGAGTTTTTGATGGGATGGAGAGATAATTTGCATTTTCACCTTTTTGATTATACATCGAATAATATGCCACATACAATACAATAAATTACAAAAATCCATCACATATATGCTTGTGATGGATTTTTTAAGCATATCCTATTGTTTTTTCTCCTTTTCTCCATACAATGCCCGAAAAAAATATGAAGATTTATTAATATTCTCCAAATAAATTATGCAACACCGACTTATTGCTACCTCTATCCCGTACATGAATGCTGGTCCTCATATGGGACATGCTATGGAGTTTATTATTGCAGATATTATTGCTCGTTATAATCGTGCTTCTGGAAATGATGTATTTTTCTTGACTGGAGCAGATGAACATGGCTCAAAAATCTATAATAAGGCAAAAGAACTTGAAAAAGGGACTCTTCAAATGCTTGATGAACATGTAACTCTTTTTAAGGAGCTTGAAGCATCACTTTCAATTATTCCAGATGATTTTATCCGCACTACCGACCAAGTTCGGCACTGGCCGACCGCTCAGGCGATTTGGCAAAAACTTGCAGCAAAAGGAGATATTTACAAGAAAAAGTATTCTGGATTTTACTGCGAGGGGTGCGAGGTATTTATGCCCGAGAAAGACCTTGATGCGGAAGGGAATTGTCCAATCCACCATAAGAAACCAACACTTCTCGAAGAAGAGAATCATTTCTTCCAACTCTCCAAGTATGAGTACCAACTCAAGAAAATCATTTCAGATGATACAGTAAAAATCGTTCCAGAGTTTCGAAAGAACGAGATTCTTTCCTTTCTCAATGAAGGACTTAACGATGTGAGCTTTTCTCGAAGTGCCGATAAAATGCCGTGGGGGATTCCCGTTCCAGGCGATGAAACGCAGGTGATGTACGTATGGTGTGACGCTCTTACGAACTATCTTTCCGGTATCGGGTACAGTTTCGACCAAGAGAAATTCAATACGTACTACCCGACCTATCTGCACGTAATCGGAAAAGATATTTCTCGATTCCATGCCATTATCTACATGGCAATGCTCCTATCTGTTGATATGGAAACTTCCAAGAATATCCTTGTACACGGATTCGTGACGTCTGAGGGAGAAAAGATGAGTAAATCTCTCGGAAACGTCGTGGTTCCAGAGGATGTTATAAACATCTATGGAGCAGATGCACTCCGATACTTCATCACCGTCGGTGGTGGGGGAGTTGGGGAAGATATCGATTATACCCAGACAGGATTCCATAATCTCTATAACTCTGGACTTGTGAATGGTCTAGGAAATATCGCGAATCGCACGAGTACACTTTTTTGTAAATACTATCCAGAAGGAACGGATACAAACAGTTTTGTTCTCGATTCAGAAATTGAATGAGTAATCTCTGGTGCTTATAAAACATATACCACCTCTCTTGAAGTATTCGATCTCCGTACTGGATATACGGCTATCAGTACCCTCATCGATCTCGCAAATAAGTATTTTGATGAAGAAAAACCTTGGACTATTAAAGATGATCCAGAGAAACTTCGGAATGTCCTCCTAAATCTTGTGGAGATTCTCTATCATATTAACATCCTTGTTGCACCGTTTCTTCCACAAACTGCGGAAAAAATGCGAGAAATATTCTCACTCACCGACTCGAAACTTGCTTCTTTCTTCATTGATCCAAGTTTCTGATTGACTCAAGCAAATACGACTATCAAGCTTGTGACGGTTCCACTCTTGTTTGAGAAGAAATAATAATAAAAACAACTATCAAAATGGGTAGTTGTTTTTATTATTATTTTGAATAGTATTTTCCTTTATCTTTAAGGAAAATATTTTTCTTGCATTCCTCAAAATATATGCTACGCTTCCCCTGTTTATATTTTATTTTTTTAAATTCTTTTGTATGCATATAAAAAATACAAATATATTTTCGGTATTACAGAGAGGTGTAATAAAAACTTCTAAAATACCTTCTTACTCGAAAAAGATACATGGCTTCACTCTTGTAGAGCTTATAGTGGTGATAACTATTCTTGTGATTCTCTGAACTATTGCCTTTCTGAGTCTTTCTGGATATTCTGGTTCTGCTCGTGATTCTTCCCGAGTATCTGATCTTGCTAATCTTTCTAGGGGCCTTGAAATTACTTATGCTAAATCTAGTTTTTATCCTATGCCGGATAATTCTATTAATATCACTTATTCAGGAGGAGTTCTTTGGAATCAATGAACTATAGGAGATGGAGTTATAAATATCATAGGTTCTGCAGGAGGAGTGACGGTAAGTAAAAAGCCCACTGATCCTCTTTTTGTAACCAAGGAATATAATTATTCCAAGCTTGCTTATGGAAATGGATATCAGATTAAAACAGATTGGGAAGGAGATATGGTTGCGTATCATAACAGTATTATTAATCAAGCCAATGCAGCTCCAGGTAATCCGATAATTAGTTATATCAAAGGGAATTACAACGGACTCCTTGTTAAAACTGAAACAGGAAGTCTTGTCTATCTTCTTGCAGCACCGAGTATTATAACTAGTCAGACGGGTGCTATCGGAGAGTCTATCGATAGTGTTTCCAATCTTTCCAATAAGTTTTTTATTCATGGACAGACAAATTCAGGATGAATTGCTTATGTGAGTAATTCATCTAAATTTCTCGTTTATTCTGCTGCTTCTCTTCCATCTACCACTGCAGAAAAGCAAAACCTCGCTATCAATATAGCGAATGCTTATTCCGGAACTACTCTTGCTACTCAGTCTAATATCCAACCGTATATCGCCGCTCTTGCTACGAGCGATATCGCCGCTCTTTCGAATCTTGGAGGAAGTGCAACAACGAACCTCGGAGGTACAACTACGACAGACAGTGGAAATGACGGAATAAAAGTTCCTGGAGCTCCAATCAATCTTGTTGGTACAGGATCGAATGGAACAATAAATCTCAGTTGGTCTGCTCCTACCGATAATGGAGGTTCATCGATTGTAAACTACAAGGTATACTGGGGAACTGGGTCGAATTCTTATACCAATTCTAGTTTAGTAGCAGGAAATACCACAACATACAGTATATCTTCTTTTCCTACCGAATGAGCGGTTTATTATTTCGCAGTAACAGCTATTAATGTGGTAGGAGAATGAGTAAAAAGCGGAGAAACATACAATGATCCATATTGGAGTAATGTTGTTCTGGCAATGCATATGGATGGTATGAACGGAAGCACAAGTTTTACGGACTCGTCCACTTCTCCTCAGACGGTTACAAATACCAATAATGTTACTCTTATTACCAATGCAACTACGAGTAAAAACGGATGAAGTAGTGCAAGATTTTTAGGATCCACCCGTAATTATCTTACTGTCCAGAATTCTAATCTCTATTTTTGAACAAATGATTTTACTATCGAAGGATGGTACTATATGACGAGCTATACTGCCGGTTATGATCAATCGTTTATAGCTTCGAATTGGAGCGGTGCATGGGGTCCTACGGCATGGTGGGTTGGTCGCTGGCAATGAGCGGGCGGTAAAGTTATTGCTTCCATGTACGGAGCAACTATGCTTACTGATCCAGTAGCTCCTTCTTTAAATACATGGTATCATTACGCTGTTGTTAAGAAAGGAACTTCATTTAAATTATTCAGGAATGGTACGTTGGTTGATTCCGGAACAATAAGTACCTCTCAAGGAGATTCGACCAGAGGTGTAACCATTGGTTCAAATCCCGATAATGTTACTCTTTCTGGTGTATTTACTGGATATATGGACGATGTTCGGGTTACGAATGGAGTAGGACGATATTCTTCTAATTTTACTCCATCAGCGACAACATTTCCGAATCGATAGAATACTACTGATTCTCATATTTTTCATAAAAGAGACGCCTCTTGGAGAGCGTCTCTTTTATGAATTTTATTTTAAATTACTCACTACCAATATTTCACTACTTTCTTCGATGAATAGTATTTCCCCATCCTTATACCGGAGTAATTTCCCGTTCTTTGGGGTTTGGAGGAGTATTCTCCTTTCGCGAGTGTCTTGTCCGATGAGAAATATAAAGTCATTTCCCGTGTCTTTGAGAGAGAGGAGAGATTGTTTCTCTCGACTCGATTTTTTCACCAGTGCTACGATTTCACCAGATGAGAGCTGGATAATATCATCATAGAGTGGATTGATTCGTGCAGTCTTTTCTGAAGTGGAATACATAAAAACTCCTTTGGGACTCGTGATGATTTTTATATTATGATCGAGTGTATCCTTGACACTGAGAATAGTTTCATCAAATTTAAAAATCATTTCTGCCCCATTTTCAAGGGAATAAAAAGAAAAGATTCCTTTGTTTTCAAGAGCAATATATCATTCATAAATATCGAGACTATCAGTCGAAATTATTCCTTCTGGGATTTTAAAAATCTCTCTACCTTCTGTCTTTTCCTTTTTCTTGAATATATCCCACCCGATATTATTTGGGAGAGCGTAATAAAGGGCATTGTTTCGATATCCGAGTATAATACTTCCAGTATGTGTTTCAAGAGTATCTTGAATGCTTTTCTGAAGCTTAAGAGAAGTTATCGTATCTTCTTTTTTCTTTTTTTGTTCAGTGAGGATAACTTCTTTTTCCATAGCGATGAGAACTTTTTTCGTCTCTCCTCGCTCGAGTTTAAAAGATTTATTGAGAGGGATGTATTCATCTCGTTTCACAGAAACAGTATAGTTTACTGCAGGAATATTTTCGAACAAACAGTTTCTTTCACAATCACGAGTTGTTGTATTTCCAAATTCTGAAGTGAGTGTAAGAGAACTTATTCCACTTCCATTTATAATAAAAGAAATATTCCCCGTAGTGATTACAAAGAAATAATAATAGACTCCGAAGAGTCCACTCATAATAAGTGTGAGTATAAGAAGAGAGAGGAGACGGTTCGACATGAAGAGAAAAAGAGACTAAAATTTGCAAATACAGAGAAGGTGATATAATACAGCAAGTCTAATCATAAAATCTTTTTTTGCAAATGACAAAAACACCACTTACAAGTCTTCTTGAAAAATTCGAATCAGGACATTCCATTCCTCCTATTGTTCTTTCAGATAATGATGTGGTGACAGTGGTAAATAGCCTCAAAAAAACACATTTTCTCGATCTTTATGAGATGCGAAAAGAATATATCGAAAGCGTATTTTTTTTCGAAAATGAGACAGGAGTAATTAAAATTGAACAAACTCGAAATATCATCGAACAATCATCAAAAAAATCTGGCTCTGGGTATGATATATTTATTATCGAACGGATCGATACTTTGACGCTTGCAGCAGCAAATAGTCTCCTGAAACTTTTTGAGGAAGTTCCATCCAATATTCTCATACTTTTGACTTCTGATAGTGGTCGTGAGGCTATGATAGAGACACTTGCTTCCCGAGTTGTATTTATTTCTTCCAATATTCTCCATACTTCTCTTGATTCAAGTATTCAAGAGAAAATCGATGATTATTTCCGAGTAGGAGATAGTGCCCCATTTCTCTCATTTCTCGCGAAAGAGAAGTTGGAAAAATCTGAGTACCTTGCCATTCTTATTGCACTCAAAAATCAGGTTCTTTCGGGCGATATAAAAAATAATAAAACTATTGAAAAAATTGAATCAGGAATTATTACACTCTCATCCACCAATGCAAACCCAAGATGGGTGGTGGATGAAGTCGTACTCTCTCTCTAAAATATTCTCTCATATTCATTTTATGCTCTGACATACTCTCGCTCTCGCTTTTCGTGGACTCTCTGTTTATCGTTGGAATAACTTTCCTCGCCTGGAACAGGTTTCTGCAAATGATCATATTGCCTTTTCTCTTCATATTGCTATTCTTCTTGCCTCAATTATAGAGGAAGAAAAAGGGGTTAGATATGATAGGGATTATATTTTTCGAAAAGTATTCTTTTCCTCCTTTTCTACGTTTGTTCATTCGGATATGAGTTCCGAGGTAAAAGACCAAATTAAGCAGAAGAATCCAGAAATATATGCCGAACTTGAGAATATTGTCTATGAAATGCTCCAGTCTTGGAACCTTCCTGATTGGATGAAAATCGATATGCAAGAAATCCATGATGAACAGAAGTGACAATGTGTTCATACAAAAGAAAATGATCTTATTGCTTTTTCTAAGCTCTGGGCTTCGTATTATGAGGCATATTTTAGTAATGAAGTATATCTCGATGTATATCGTCCGGCTATGAATATTATCGAAAAAAAGATGCAGCAATCTCGATTCGATATTTTTCGTGAATATCTCGATATTAATCCAGAACAACAGAATGATCTTGAAAGATTCTTACTGAGTATGCGACGACTCCAGTCGAGCTATCGTTGGAACAGTATGCGACGACGATATCCGATTTCAGTTATGTCTCATCTTTTTATCACTTCTTTTTTTGCTTACATAATTGGAAATATAGAAGGGAAGGATAAACAAGAAATTACACATATGATGATGATAGCACTTTTTCATGATATCCCTGAGGCTATCACAGGAGATATTGTTGCACCGACCAAAAAAGCTATCGAGGGATTTGAACCACTCTTAGTTATCGTCGAAAAAGAACTGGTAGATAAATACCTGCTTGGATATATTAGAAAATATAGATTTTCTATTGAATATGAACATCTTATGCTTGATCCTTGGAATCAAATCGATGGAAAACTTGTCAAACTTGCAGATAATTTTTCTGCTCTTTTCGAGGCTAAGCTCGAAGCATCGGTTGATGCAGAATTCGATAAAGTATACAAGAATCTAAAGAAATTTCTTCATTCTTCACCATACCAGTCGGTTGATTATCTTTTCAAATTCGGAATCGATTATTTTGAAGATAATCTGGAGGATGTCATACACTTAAAAAAAGCTTAACCCTCATTTATACTTTCGTGACATACATTTCAATAGTATTTCAGGTGTCTGTTTTCAGACACCTTTTTTCGTATATGTTTCGAAATGGTGATAGATAGAGAGAATTATTATTTTCACTCGAAGGGAATGCTATCTCTTTACATGATATACAACTTCTCCGTAAAATCTCCGGGAGTATATAAGTAATACCTCTTCCTCATTCGGGAGGAGTTTTTGAATAATAAAGTCCTGGATAATTCTCTCCTGCACGATGAAGTTCAATAATTCCGGCAATTTGAGTGGGAGTTTTTTCTAGGAGAATAAGAATCCGTTTTTGACTCTCTAAATCTTCTTGAAGAGAAGTAGTAGAAAAATGTTCTTGATCTGAATGAATTGTATGTTGTATTCTTGAAATATCAGTAGTTCCTGCAATAACAACATTCGTCCACTCCAAGGAAGGGGATGTATTATTCATGATTTTAAAAAGATGAATTATAGTTTCTTTGTCATATATTCTCATTCAAGCATATATCCAAGTTTCTCGTAATATTTTCGAACTCCAACTCAGGCGATAACAGCTATCTTTTCTATATCTGGATAATCCTTTTTAATAATCTCTTCTGCTTGGGTAATGAGACGTTTTCCGAATCCCATATGTTGTCCGCTTCCATCGGATTTTTCTCCGATTCTGAGCTGATCTCCGAAAGTATGAATTTCCCGGATAATTGCGGCATTTTTGAGAGCCTCGATAGGGTGCTCGGTTCCGTCAAAAATATTGGATGGAACTCGAAGTCGGAGAAGTGAGAATACCGTTCTATCAGACGGATCAAGCCATTGGAGAAAATATTCTTTTCCACCACTTGCCTCGTATTCTATAACATCGAGCATAGCACTTTCCGGTGTATTTATCTTATCGCGAATCTCTCGGGCAGAGATATCGGTTCGGATAATCCCGAGCTTTTTCATATGTTCGTCCGTTACCTGACGAAGATTTGCGAGATGGGAACCAGCAAGTATTTCTGAAGCAGGGATATCCCGATACATTCGATTAAGTCGCACATATTCTGGGATAAGCCCCTGAAGTTTCGCCATAAGATCCACGAGAACCTCGTCATTATATGGAACAAACCCCCCGTTCCTCCAAATTCCTTCAAGTTCAGTATGAGGAGTCACGACCATTGGATAGATTTTGAGTTCATCTGGACGGAAATCAGAGTTATCGAATACAGTTCGAAGACTTTCTATGTCTTTTTCCGGGGTACTTCCGAGAAGATTCGGCATTATGTGAGCAACTACCTTAAATCCTGCATCCTTGAGAATCCTTGTTGCAGCAATAGATTCTCTATTTCCATGACCACGTTTACTGAGAGTATTTATCTCATCATCAGTGGATTGATATCCAATCTCGACGCGGGTGATTCCATATCGTCTCAGTCTCGAAATTTCGAGATTATTAAGTTCATCAGGTCTGGTTTCCACTGCGATTCCGATGACTCGGCACTCGGCGGTTTCATTTCGTTTCTTTGCCTCTTCGAGTGTTGCAGATTTTTGAATTTGAAAGTCGGAATTTATTTCGAAACTTGCGAATTTTTCTCCACTCATTTCGGTTGAGAGGAGATTTTTCCGGAGTTCGCTATAGGTTGTATGAGCATCATAGATATCTTTAATATATGATTCTTGGTAGAGTAGGGGGTATGCACTCCAAGTTCCTCCGATGATTCGGACATCGCATTTTTGGGTCATATGTCCTGTAATCTCGAGTGATCGGAGACGGTTCCATATCTGACGAATCGGGTCGAATTCATTGAGCTCTGCTCGCATAACAGCTGGCTCATTTGGCACATAACTTTTCGGAAGTCCTTCGTAACTCGGGCAATACACACATTTCCCCGGACATCCCCATGGTTTGGTGAGAATGGATATAACTGAAACTCCCGACAAGCTCCGAACTGCCCGTTTCCGGAGAAGTTTCCAGACCCTCGGTTCGTACTTCAAAATACCCTCATGAATAAGAGTATTATATCTATCAATAAACATAATTCCCGAAATTCCTCTCGGGATTTTATATTCTGCATAGATTTCATTCTTGAATGTATGAAACTGCTCCTTAGTCGTGATTTCCGGATGAACAGAGAGTTTGGTAAGGATACGGTCAGTGATGGTATGGATCATATTTATATCTTCATTATCTCTTCTTCCTTGTGCTTCGTCATCTTATCCACGAGCACAATAGCTTCATCGATACTCTTCTGAAGATCTTTCTCTTGCCCCTTTATAATATCTTCTCCGACGCTCTCATCCTGATTCTTGATCTTTTTTAGGTAATCCTGTCGGATATTCCGAACCGCTACTTTTCCGTCTTCTGCAAGCTTTTTGGCGATTTTTACGAGATCTTTTCGACGTTCTTCTGTAAGTGGTGGGATTCGGATAAGAACCGATTCTCCATTATCCTGAGGGTTGAGTCCGATGTTTGCATCGTTGATAGCTTTAGAGATATCCCGAAGCACGGATTTATCCCATGGTTGGATAGAAATAGTTTGTGCATCAAGTGTCCCGACTGATGCGACATTTCGAAGTGGTTGAGCGGAACCATAAACCATAACAGTAATTCCTTCTACGATAGCGGGATTTGCTCGTCCAACTTGGAGTTTTGCAAATTCATCATGGAGATGTTGTTCTGCTTTTTTGAGATCCCCCTCAAGAGTGTGTAACATAAAATGAAAATAGAAAAATAAAAAACAAAGCAGAAATAGAAAAATATTGAAACTTCTGATTTCTAACTTTTAGTTTGTGCATTATATCTATTTTCCTTTATAAGAAAAGATTTTTTTTGACAAAAAAGAGAAAAAAAATACAATCATTCATGTAAAATCTTTATTTATCTTATCTTCTTTGTTTATGAACACAAAAGGTCTCGTTGGGATAATTCTTCTTTTTGTCACCACTCAAGCTTTTGCTGCTGTTGGTGATTACACAGAAACTGCTTGTACCGCAGAGTACTTTACGATAAACAATTGTAATCTTTGTTTTGAAGGAACTTCGCTTTCTGTAGGAGATAAGATAGACGGTCTTTATGATACATGGACAAATAATAATAGTACCGAACAACTTATATATAAAGATGAGCAAATGCTTCCAGAAATGGTCCCACTTTCTCCTGGAACAGTATTTACTGCTAATCCTCTTGATTCTACTGCCTTTTGGAAATATGGAAATCAAGTAATTTGGACAGATAGTGTAATAAAAGCTGGAAGTCAAGAATTTATGCTTGATGCGGGAAAATCTGTTAAATTTCTCGAAGCAGATATCGGAGCATCTTATACACTTGCTTCCACTGATAAAGCAGATGGAGAACTCGTAGGGGTGCTTAAAATCCCACTTGCATACCATAATATTGATATTGATGGAAATGAAGGAGTAAAAGAAATACAAACCGAATGTGTGTCTTATACTACGAAAGTTGCAGCAACTACTGTTGCTGCTCCTATTGAAATAGTAACTCCTGAACCACCAGTAATGACTCCTGTGCCAGAAAAAATGACAACCGTAAAAACTGGATCAGAATCTCTTATTTTTATGGCATTTGCCCTCCTTATTGCTGCTGGAATTGTTATAGCTAGAAATCGAAAAGTACAATAGAAGAAAATGTAATATTAAATCCAGTATCGCTTTTGTTTCAATACTTTGAAAAAGCGATACTGGATTTTTGCATTTAAATAAAAAGTAGGATATGATAAAAGAAGTTACATTTTTTTAATTTCCTTTTTATGTATAATTCTCGACTCTCTCTCTTTTCATATATTACCCGTGTAAATACTATGAAACATGGCTTCTGGAATGAATCTGGTGGTAGTATTCCTCGTGTTTCAGTTTCAGCAGAAAAAGATAAGACTAAACAGGCAAGAAAATATCTTAATAATATAAAATATAGTCATATTATCGGGATATCATCAGATTCTTCTGCTGATTTTGTATATCTTGAAGAACTTTTGGTACAAGCAAATAAAGAGAATGATGAGAAAAAACAGGAACTATTCAAACTTTTAGATGATGCTATTGAGGATAAGAAAGGTTATTACTCTACAGAGGATAAAACTGAACTCAATAAACTTCGAATGAAATTAAATAGAGAATACATTAGTACCAAAACCAAAAAGAATGAGAATAAAACTATTATTGTAGGTAAAAGCAAGCCTGAACTTTCAAAAGCTAAGTTAGAGTATGTATATATTAATCTTCTTGCAAATCTTAATAATGATGGCTATCTAGATAATGAAATTCGTGATTTTATTGGAGAACAAACTCTTAAAAGAACTCTTTCTCAAGTAAGTGAATGAGGAAAAAATATTGATAAAGTATATGCTCAAGTAACAGGAAAAACGCCAGACTGGACCAATCCAAAACAAGCCGCGAAAATCTTCCATGAAGCCCTTCGGCTCAATATCGCATTGCTCAGAGAATTCACTGACAATGGGGATATCGGATTGTATGCTATTCTAACGGGAAAAACAAAGGATTTCATCCAAGAAGCAAAAGAAAAAAATGTTAAAAATGAAAAAAAATCAGACAAGGAATCATCGACAACATATAATACCGTAGGAGCAGCAGTGTCTGTTGGTGTAGCTGTTGGTACTGGAGGACTTGTTGCTGCTGGAAGTGAGGAACATCAAATGGAAGCAGACATGTTTATAGAAGATTTTAAATCTCAAGGAAATGAAGATTTTGGTAAAGAAACAGTTTCTGTTTTAAATTGGGCAAAGGAGGCTTATATGGGACGAAAACTTAGTTTAACTCTCGGTCGGGAACGAGCGAGAGAATTTGCAGAAAAAGCTGCTAAATATACAAAAGAAGTTATGAAGCTTACTAAGGATGTGAAACTTGAAGATGTTACGGATATTCGATTGAAATCGGATTTTATTACCGTTCTTGATGCTGCACAAAAAGCAGGAATTGATGTAAGTGTTCATTTTGAACAAATTCAAAAGATACTTATTCAAGCGTATATCATAAATGAAGGTGTTACAGATCAAGGATCGAGTTATTCTGCAAGTGTCGGAATTCTTATGCTTGTTGGAATTCATAAAGATACAGTAGAAATGAATGCAAAAAAATGAGAATCAACTGAAAATAGTACCATTGAAAAAGCTCATACAAAGAAAACTCTCGATAAAGAGACATACGAAGAAAGTGGTATAAAAGTTGAACATATAGATAAAAAATGGATTTACACTATTCCAAATAATGTTCAAATGAAATATGATGATAAACCATACCCAGTTGTATCACCATTTCTTACACTCAATGAACAAGGAAATTACATCTATACATCTGATGTAAAAGAACAAGCATTGTTTTCTCATGATGGAGAAAAATATATTCTTTCATTTTCTCCTGTAAAAAATTCAGAACCATTGGTCCAAACTTCTTTAGCTGTTGTAAATTTCCGTGTTGAGAACCTTGCTTCAAAATATATTTCTGAAAAACTTTTCTTTATAGGACATAATAAAGACTTTGAAAAATTTGTGAAGTTATTGGGTCGCCAAGATTTTGATGGTGCTCGTGAATGGCTCGAAAATATGAGTAAAAAAGGGAAATATCGAACACTTGCAAAAAAACTTCTTGCAGATAAAACTCCTATAGAAACATGGTCAAGTTATATGTATGGAAGTAGCGAATCTCGATCTAAACAAGCATATACTCAAAAATATGCTGATGAAAAAGTACGTACAAAGGCAACAATTCATGCCGAAGAAAGACTTGCTAAAGCTCTGAAAATTACTCTTCCTTCAAAAGGAGAAGAAGTATTTCGTATTGGAAAAGATGAAAAATTTATTCCAGTCCAAGCCTCTGTACTATTTCCTAATCAAGAGATGACAATTGCGTGTTTTTCTACACCTATTGATTTTGAAACAAAGAAAAAATGAGCACATCGTCTTGATACATATGATGGTTCTGTTACTGTTATGAGTAAAACAGCTCTTGTAACTGATCCTGCTCAGAAAGAATCTATTATTCGAGCAATTCTTGCAAATACTTCAGAAAAAAAAGCAGTACAGTATCAACTCGATAAATTAAATAGTCTCATACAAGGGAAAGGAGTAGTAACAATGGATGCATATATTTCATATCTTATTTCTGGAGATATAAATATTCTCTGAGTTTCAGGACTTTCTCTTCAGCCAGGAAAAGAATCGAGAGTATTTGAAGGTCGAGCAATGATTGCAGGAAATGTTTGTCTCAATCGTCTTTTTGGTATTACATATCCATCTTTTTCACCACAATGAATGGATTCTGTTGTGGCTATGGATGCAGTAGCTGTGCTCAATAAATTATCAACTAAAGCGACAGTAAGTGCTCTTGGAATAAATACAATAGGAGCTGCTGCAAATCGGGCTGCAAATTGATCTTCTACTCCAGCTATAAGTACTACTGGTGGCGGAGGAAATGCAGGTGGTAATATAACACCACCAGCAGGCAATCCTGTTATTTAATCTTATATTTTATGAGTAAAAAAGTCATCAGTATTTTTGTTATAATATTTCTTCTTATGTTTTGAGGGATGTATTATTTTTTACATGTACAAGAATCTTCTGTATGAGATACTATGAACCTTAAAAAAGGGGATACTGCAACACTTTCATGATCAAATGATAAAATAAGATTTCCAGCACTTTAATATAAATAATGTATTTAAATTGACAAAAAAATAATTCATATAGTATGAGTATGTATGTCAGTCATTGTATAATAATCATTGCTTTATGAGACATTTTTCCTTTAAAAACATGAAAATATTACAGAAATTATTTATATTTACTGTTTTTTCGATATTTTTTCATCAGATAACTTACGCGGTTGTTACTGTAGAATCTTGTACAACTGGTACATATGCAAGTTATTATGCAAATATGGCGTCTTGTAATAAATGTGGATATCTTTCGCATAATTTCTATGTAAATACTCTTTTTGATACATGGGATTTTTTTCATAATGATAATACTGATAAGATAATATCTGGTCGAAGTTTTTGAGTAGTTACTCCTTTGAATAATTCAAATCTTACCATAGGAACACAACCCTCTGTACCTTTAGCAAACTTTATTCCCGCATGAGTAGGAGCAAATGGGGCAAATGTAGCTCCTTTATTTCTTGCAAGAAATTTGAGTTTTACTACTCCTGTTGCATCAAGAACTACTCCAATTGCACAAGCAGAATATAATACACGAGCATTTAATGTCGTATCAAATGGTAATATGCCGTTATCAGGATTCACTTGGTCTTATTATCTTGGTAGTGAAACACTAACAGCAAATGGTCTTTATAATTTGACAGCAAATCAGATAAATCTTTGATCTCAAACAAAGAGTGTGAATAATGGAAGTCCTCTTCTTGATAAAGAATGTTATGTATTTCTCGGTGCCTGGTGTTGAGATGGAGTGGTAGATTCGGGATATGAGACTTGTGATATAGCTGATACAACTCATACTTGATGGGGAACCGGAGGATGTGATGCTTCTTGTCAAGCAATTACCACGCCAGTTGTACCTACTGCTTGTACTCCTGGAACAACCGTCTGAGTACAAACTACTCCTATAACCGCAACAA
>JAQTWX010000012.1:16969-32943 GCA_028689065.1 Candidatus Altimarinota bacterium
CCACAGGACTTTGCCCAGCAGGAGTAACTGTCGGGGGTTTTACGGCCACTGCAGTAGGGAATACCACAAACTATGCTTGGTCTTGTAATGGATCATCAATTGGTGGACTTTGTGTTGCGAGTTATACTACTGGTTGAGGTGGATTTTCTTGTACTCCTGGAACAACCGTCTGAGTACAAACTACTCCTATAACCGCAACAACCACAGGACTTTGCCCAGCAGGAGTAACTGTCGGGGGTTTTACGGCCACTGCAGTAGGGAATACCACAAACTATGCTTGGTCTTGTAATGGATCATCAATTGGTGGACTTTGTGTTGCGAGTTATACAAGTGGTGGATGAGATATTCCTACAACTTCTTGAAATATAACGGTTCCTGGTTCTCAGAGTTACTGTGGAAATGGTGTAGTTGAAAGACCGAATGCAATAGGTCAATATGAAAGTTGTGATCTTGGTGGTCAAAATAGTTCTTCATGGTGTGATTCTACTTGTCAAATTACGATAACAAATCCTGGTTCTAATTTACCAGGAAATCTTACTATTACCACTCCAGGAAGTTATTCCATGAATATTAGTACCTATAAACTTATTGTTGGAAATGAAGTTTCTGTATTTTCGAATAATGATGCTGTAGCTTTTGAGACGAATAATCCGATGTATTTGAATAGTATACCGGCAACTATTACAAATAACTCTCCTCTTCTTAGTGGTGCGAATGCATCAAAAACTATCAACAATATATGAGTAGGATGACCGATACGGTTTGAAATAGGACGAGACTATGATGGATCGGGTAATCTTGTAAATATAAGTTATGAAGAGAGAATATATCCAAATACTACGATTCTCTTTCAATGATCCGAATTACAAGGGTTTAAAGGGGATATAAGTAGTATTACTTCGGGAAGTTATAAGGATACGATAACAACTAATCCTACTTATAGAAGTCAGGGAATTTATGCGAGTCTTCAATACTTGGAATCACCATTCAATATCCGTGTTTCCAAGCCAATTATATCTAATACCGCAGGATGAAATGCTTTTATTGGAAGTCCTCTTGGGTATAATGTAAATACGGTTGTAAATAACTTTTTGAACGAACTGAAAAAAGGAAATTTTATAACAAGTACGGTAAACACAAGTTCATCGTATGCTTTATCTAGTGCTACAACAAGCGTTTCTGATGCAGGACTTTCGCAGACTATTTCTACTGGAACCGCGTGAGAAGAAGTGAATATTACGGATCAATTAATAGCTACCTCGGACATATATACACCATCCGTTAATATCACCTCTGAAAATGATATTATTACAAAATCAATAAAACTTGGCGATACAGAATCTATTCGAGTATTTAAGAGTGGAAATGTATCTATTGATAGAAATCTCAATCTCTCTACCGTTAAAACGGTAATCATAGAAGATGGTGATCTTGTTATCAATAAGAATATTCGCTATAATAACAATATTTCAAGTTATGCATGGATTGTAAAAAATGGAAATATTCGAATTGATCCTACTGTTACAAATATTGCCTGAGTATATGTTGTTCTTAATGGTTCTATATTGAGTAATGGTGGTAGTACTTCAAATCGTCTCACAGTAGATGGAAGTTTGTATGGTAATACTCTTGACCTTGTTAATAATCGTTCATATGTCCGTGGACAGACGGGATATAGTGCTCTCAATGTTGGAGTAGTAATAAATTACTCTAATCGTGTCATTATGTATCCACCGCCGTTTCTTGCAAAATTTCTCGAACAATACTCACTTCAGAGAGTGGCGAGATAATATAAAAATACTTCCGAGAAATCGGAAGTATTTTTATTAAATTTGTTCTCCTTTTAATACCCATCGATCCATTTCCGTTATTTTTACGGTCACAAGTTCTCATGCTTGTATTTTTTTGTCATAGGGAATATATACTTCCTTGAAGTTTCTGGTTCTTCCTACAAGTTGTTCGTCCTTTTCTTCTCCGATAATAAGTATTTCTTCGGTTCTGCCGAGCATGAGTTCATTTCGTTTTCGTACGGATTTATAGAGGAGTGTATTGAGTATATCCCAACGTCTCGCTTTTTCGTTCATAGATATATCGTCCCCCAGGGTATCTGTTGCCCGTGTTCCTCGTCTTGGAGAGTATCGTGCAATGAAAGCAAAATCAAACTCACAGATCTCGAATGCTCGAATGGTTTCTTGAAATTGTTCCTCGGTTTCTCCAGGAAACCCCACGATTATGTCGGTTGAAATCCCGAAAAGTGGATCACGAGATCGGAGATATTCGACTTGAAGTCTGAAATCTTCAAAAGTATGTTTTCTATTCATAATTTTCAGAAGTTCATTCGATCAGGACTGGAGAGCAAAATGGAGATAGTGGCACATTTTCGGAAGCTCGAAATGAGCCGAGAGTATATCATGTGTCATATCATGAGGATTACTCGAAGTGAAACGAATACGATCCAGTCATTGGATAGTATTTACTCATTCGAGAAGTTCCCGGAACGGAGTTTTTTCTTCTTTTCCTCATTTTATAGAAGAAGCATCCAAAGAAGTATTCCATTTGAATTCTTCGCTATTCCAGAGTTTTTTCTTTGTTTCCTTTCCATAGCTATTCACATTCTGTCCGAGAAGCGTTATTTCTTTTGTTCCGTTTTGTACACATTCCTTTATTTCTTTCAGTATCTCTTCTTGTGGTCGCGAAATTTCTCTACCACGAGTATAGGGAACGATACAAAAACTACAGAAGTTGTCACATCCTGTTTGTATGATGATATTGGCAGATCAAGGATTGTCTTGAGATTGTTTTACTTGAAGATAGTCATTCCATTTGGAATCATTTCCAATCTCTTCTCCAGTGATAATTGAGAGAATTTTTGTAAGATAATGAACATCCTCGATTCTCATTGTAAAATCAATTGTATCTGTAACTCCGAATATTTTATCGTCACTATTAAAGAGAGAATTTTCATTCTGCATGCGTTCGATATTTTTCGTCGCTTTCCTTTTTCGTTCGCTTTCATAAAACTTTTTATGAAGTCCTGTCTTTCGAATCATACAACCCGTTACACCGACTATGAGATTTTTTCCTTGTTCTTTTGCAAGAGCTCGAGCTTCGCGGATATATCCATAAACCCGGTCTTCTCATTTTTGTCTCACAGAACAAGTATTGAGTACAATAATATCCGCCTCAGCACACTCAAGTACCTTTCGGAGTCCACCCTGAAGGAGTATCATGTTGATTTTTTCGGAATCAGCATAGTTCATCTGACAACCAAAGGTTTTGAGGAGGTAATTCACGTTTTATTTATGGAAAGATAATAAAAGACAAATGTATACAAAAAAATGAATTTGTAAATTTGAATTTCATTTATTTTCCCATATACTCTTGAGGAATTTTCTTAACGATATTTCCTATGTGCCTTTTTTGTTCTATTATTTCTCATGAAATCCCATCCAACCCTCTTTATGAAGATGAAAATTATATAGTTATTAATGATTTGTATCCCAAGGCTCGTATTCATATGCTTTTGCTTCCGAAGAAGCATATTGCAGCCATTTCGGATATGGCTGATGTTGATAGAGAAATAATTGGTTGATTATTTCTTTTGGCTCGTGATCTATGACATAAGATGAATATTCCTGGATATAAACTCCAATTTAATGTTGGAAAAGAAGGGGGACAGGAGATTATGCACATACATCTTCATTTTCTTGCAGACTAGAGAATTATAGTATCCTATTTTTACATTAGTAATCTTTTTAATATGCCAGATATCGCTTCTCTTTCTAAAAATAAAATTATATTTTTTGCTGTAACAGGTGTAGTTGTTCTCTCGATTATTATTGGTATATCTATGCTTGGTTCTACGTCTTCCAAAAATCCCTCTTCTCAGGCTCCAAAAGAGCTTACTATCTGGGTAGTAGGAGATGAATCAGCAGGTTTTTCCGATATTATTGCTGGATTTAAAAATCGTTATCCTGATTATAAAAATACAGAAATAAAAGTTACAAAATTTGGTAATTATGCTGATTATGAAGAAACACTTCTGGCGGTTATATCTGATGGAAATTCACCAGATATTTTTGTGGTAAATGGAAGTGATGAATGAAGACTAGAATCAAAGATACTTGCGATTCCAGCGAATGTTATTAATCCTGATGAATTTTCCAAGAATTTTAATAAAGTATTTGATAATCTTTTGATTGAAAATAAAGAAAAAGATAGCAATGGAAAAGAAAAAACAATCTCTGGAATAAAGGGTGTACCGCTTGGATATCAAACTATGGGTATTTTTTATAATTGGAAACTTATGAGATCTGTCCCAAGTATTTGGAGTGAAATAGGAAACACTTATTCTAATAGTAGTAGTCCTATTGTTACAGGTGGAGAATCGGTTCAATCTATGAATAATAGTCCTGATTATACGGATATACTGCTCTGACTTGAAGGAAAATATATACCAGGAGCTTCTGATATTCTTTCATTGTTTTTCCTCCAAAATGGTGTGTCTTCATATAATAATTTTTCTGATGTACGTGCAAATAAAGCCATGACGAATTATTTTTCTTTCCCAACAAAAACACCATCAGATACTCTTGCACATATAGAATCTACTATGAAGGATTTAAATTTGACGGTCGTTGATATGTTTGTGAGAGGAAAAGTTGGTATGGTAATAGGATTTCCTTCATTACTGAGAGAGATAGAATATTCCATTAAACGAGCAGGAAGTGAAAATGTTCTTTCTGCTTTAAATCTTCGTACTTCAGAAATTCCACAAATTTCTCTCGATCCAAGAGATGCTATAAATATTGGAGAGTATAACTATTTTGCACTTTCAAGCCTTTCAAATTATCCTGAGGCAGGATATACTTTTCTCTCTTACCTTTCCACAGGAGAAGCGGAGGAAAAGTATCTTCAAAATTTCCCAACATATCTCCCTGCTCAGCGTTCGCAAGAAGAATTTAAAATAAATGAGGCTTTGAGTAAGGATTATGAACGGGTAAAATACCGAAGTTTTATGAACTCTGATGTAGGACTTCAGGTTTTTGGAAAAGGATTAAAAAATAAATACGATTCCTATTTTTCCAAAGTTCTTTGAAATATACAAAAAGCTCCGAAAGATATGCTCTCAAATGCTACAAAGTATATTGATTGTAATAAAAAACATCTTATCGAAGCAACAGGATTTGAAGAAGAATGCAAAATCGAATAATAAAGAGTCTTTAAAAATAGAGAGTTTTTTGTTTTGATATTTTTATGAAAAGCTCTCTATTTCTTGCTTTTTATTTTCAGATATGCTACAATCAAAACAGATTTATTATTAAAAATACGAAAGATGCGCATGTCTCTATCAACAAAAATATATTTTTTCTCTTCTATTGTTTTGCTATTTATAGCATTTCTTTCTTTTTCTTCTCCTGTCCAAGCTTGTAATATTTTCGATTTGGCGAGTTGTAATTCACAGGTTTCTGTAGATTACTGTAATAGCAATGACCCTGCTTCATCAAAATATTGTTCACTTGATAGAGGAACACAGATTGTAAGCGGAAATATTAATGACATAGAGAAAAATCGTAAATTTTCGGTGTATATTCAAGATGTTATAGCATATCTTCTTGCATTTCTTGGCATCGTCGGAGTTATTTACATTATCTATGCGGGCTTCAATGTAGTAACAGCAGGAGGTGATGAAGACAAAGTAAAGAAATCAAAACAGACTATTTTCCATGTAATTATTGGACTTATTCTTATTTTTCTTGCCTTTTCCATAGTTAAATTTTTTATCGGATCAGGAGGGACTTGAGGTGTTCTCAATAATGCATTTAATAAACTTCCTTCTTTTATTGAAACAACATATGCATATACGGAGTATGATCTTAATACTTTTGATAATTATAAGAAACAGATTGAACTTTTGAGTTCTACACTTGATCGTGAATATCAGGTAAATAATCAAATCTCAGTAGGAACTCTTACGACTCTCTCATCTTTGGTAAAGTCATCAATGGAGACATTTCCAGATTCGGATAATATCATTTTTAATACCAATCTTGCAAATTCTCTCCTAACTGCAATTGAGCTTGTAAAAAAAGCTCCAGATTCCGATACAAATATTATTAATCTTGCAAAAAGTATTAATGATTACCTTACAAAAATAAAGATAAATCGCATTAAAGGAAAGATTACTGCCTCTCCAGAAAAAGGGAACGCGCCACTCGTAACAACTCTTCGTGCTTCTGAAGTTATTGATCCTTCAGGAGTTACTATTCCAAAAGAGAGTTATATTTGGTGGATTCGATCTGCAGGAGGACAGAGAACTATTCTTGGTACTGGACCATCCATTGCTTATACATTCCCAGAAGAACGTACCTATACTGTTTTTCTAAATATTCTTTCTTCAAGTCGTAATAAAAATGGAAAAACGGATATTCTTCCATTTGATTCATCTGTTAATGTCAATGTACTTCCGAAACTTGGAAATATCTCTATCTCTATCAATGGAATATATGTTTCCAACCTTGATAAGATTAAGTTTACTCCAGCTCAAGGACGACTCGGACTTCTTATAGATGCAACAGCATCTGTCCCAGCAGCAGGAACGAAGTTTGTATCTACTCGTTTTGAGTTTGGAAATGGAACTATTTCACAATACAACGGTTCTCCATCACTTGATCGTCAAATATATGCCAATGAAGGGATATATAAGATGCGAATGGAAGTTACAACGAATGAAAATCAAAAAATCATAAAGGAGCTCGATATCGAAATTCGTGATCCTATTTCGAGTATTCGATCCGATAAACTTATTGGATTTCCGCGTGATGAATTTCGTTTCAATGCCTTTAGCTCCGCTGCTTATTCAAATCTTGGTTATGCTTGGCAGATTGTTTCACTTGAGGATGAAAAAACACTTTTTACTTCCAGTCTCCAAAATATTTCTTATAAATTTCCGAGAATAGGAAAGTATGCAGTAAAGCTTAAGACCTTTGCATCAAACGGAAAAGAGGATTTTGATACACTCATTGTTACTATTGAATGACACGATCCTATTGCTTCTTTTGATGCAAAACCTGCAAGTACCGAAACACCTAATACGTTTGTACTTGATGCAACAAAGAGCTATGATCCTGATAATCTTGATAAAGCGAATTTCACATATGTATGGACTATTGATGGAGTACGCACAGATCTTTCTAATTCCACTCGTAATGGTGCTATGGGAAAGTATACTTTTGATACCATTGGTACACATAGAATTTTTCTTGAGATTTCTAATAAAGAAGGGAAGACAGCATCTTATAATAAAGAACTTAATATAAATTCCCTTCTTTCTGTTAATCTTATAACTTCTCCGAAAATCGTAAAGGCAGGGTCTTCGATTTCTATTATTGCGGATTCTAAAGATGCTCAAGCGTTTGAATGGCAATTTGGAGATGGACAGACGGATACAAGTACCACAGGAAGAATGAATCATGTCTATAAAAAAGCAGGAATATATTCTGTAAATGTTACTGTTCATGGACGTAATTCCGATACGAATTCCATTATTCGAAAAGTATATGTAACGGATAGCACAAGTCCTTTTGCTATTATTACTCTTAAACGTGATGCAGATGAGATTATTCCTACTCCTGATGCGTGTGATGGGAAAGAAGCATTTGTCATTGATAGAGCAAAAACTACAACTATCAGTGCAGAAAATAGCATAAATACAGATGGGACGAATCAAGGGATTACATATACTTGGAAATATGGAACGAAAAATTCTTCTCAAAAAAATTTTAGTTATAAATTTGATGAGCTCGGATGTTTTCCTATTACACTTACAGTTCGTAGTCAAAAAACAGGAGCACAAAATACTACTCAGACATATGTAAAAGTTGAAAATATTGCACCAAGACTCTCGTCTCTTACTGTTACTTCAAATAATCCTGATGCAGATCCAGTACTAGTTACTGTTACTGCAGATAATGCTGTGGATGAGGATGGTGCTATTGCATCATATATTTGGTATTATTATACGGAAGAAGATCCAGAACCACAAGATTTCCGCATCACTAAAACTCCAAAGACTGTCTTTGTACTTCCTCGTATTGGAGCAAAATATTATTTTGCTGTTATTCTCGAAGATTCGAATGGATTGAGAATAAATAGTGATGATATGAGTACGCAGAGATATTTCTTGACGCTTGCTTCTGATAATATCAATACTCCAATTATCACTCTTAAGGCCTCAAATACGAGTATATCATCAGATGAAAAAATAGATTTTTCTGTTACTGCTAAAAATATTCTCGGAACTGATATTGCAGATAAAGCTGAATATAAGTGGGACTATAATGGTGATGGAATATACGAGGAAACAACAAATACTCCTCGGGCAAGTCATGTTTATAGTGCTCCAGGGAATTTTAATTTTAAGGTAAAGGTAACATATAAGGGAATTTCAAATACAAAATATCAAGCAATTACTGTTAAAAATGAAATTCATCCGAATCTTGAGTATATCGCTATCGGGAAGAAGTTTATTTTTCTCAATACAACAAAAGGTTTTTATACAAAGGTACAATGGTCACTTGGAGGCGTAACTTCTACTACCCCGGACTCTTTTATATATGATTTTGGAGAAAACTCTCTTTCAGGAGATGCTGTGTTGGAAGTTTCCGATGGAACGAATACAAAGGATATTTCAGTCACTCCAAGAAAAGATATTCTTAATGCTCTAAAAGTAAAGAAATCCACAGATAAGCTTATCTATTTTTCTTATCCTTCTATTGATAGTGATGTTGTTCATATTCAGGATAGTTCTGAAAAACTTTATCTCTATCTTGGTGAATCTCAGGGTACTATTGCAAAATATGGAATCGATACGGATATAACTGTAGACTCCGATCTTAATGGAGATGCTACAGATGACATGGATAATAAAGGGACTGATTCTTCTATAAATGGAAGTGTCTTTGTTGTAAAAAGTTCTGATATTTATGCAAAAGAAAAAACTATGAGACTGAGTCTCTATGATGTAAATAATGTAGTTCTCGCGACAAAGGATATTAAAGTTGTGTATGATTTTATAACTTCTACTGCTGGAGATAGTCTTTCTGGGTCTACTGTGGAAGCATTACCAAACAATGTATCTGAATCAGATAAGGCAAATCTTGAAAAACTCAAGAATCTTATACGAGATTCAAAAGAACAAGACCGACTTAAGATGATGCAATATTTTTCACAACTTCAGGAAAACTGGTTTGATTCACGTGAAAAAACAAAAACAATTATTGATTTTGAGAATTATATCGATACAAGTGCTGCTCTTGAACCAAAAGAAAAGGATGTATTTTATTCTCTTCTTGAGGGATTTCTTCTTGCTGATACACAAGTGAAAGATGATATAGGACTTGCAACACAAGTACTTAAATCACTTATTCCAAAAACAAATTCTTCATATGATCAGATAATAAAAAACATAGATGATATTATCTCTCATCCAACAAATACTACTCTCAATAAGGAACTTGGAGTATTTATTTTGAATGCCATAAAAGACGATACTACTATTGAAGTGAAAGATAAAAATATCATAAAATCACAACTTCAGACTATTATTTATGGTGGACAAGATAATATTCCTACAAATACACCAGTTGATACTACTACAAGTTCATGAGGAATACTTAATTTTATTATCGGTTTTGGGAAAATCCTTGGAATAATAATTCTTCTTATTATTGGTGTAATTACTTTCGCTTTCATTTATTTTAAAATTTCTAATAAAGACGATAATATTGGATTTCAGGATTTTATTATAGATAAAATTTCTGGAAAGAAACCAACAGAGAAATCTACAATTCAATCAGATCTTCTTAAAGAGGTAGCACTTGATGAAAAAAAGGAATCACCACTTGATGTTCTATCAAATATTCCCTCTGCTATCCAAACAAACGATTCTATAACAGCAAATACAGAAGAGGTTGTTCAATCGGATTCTGTTGAAGATTTATCTTCTCATGTAAGTGAAAGTGCTACTATTCCAGATTGGCTGAAAGAATCAACAAGTATAGTTTCGAATGCTGATACTAAAGAAGATAGTATAACAGAGGAACAAAATCTTTCATCTACTGAAGGTGAAATTCAAAACAATAATACATCTTTTGTGGTAGATGATACTACTTCTCCATCGGAATCAATATCAGAAAATGAATCACTTGATTCTATCACTTGAATTGAGATGACTAATGATTGAAGTTCTACAGATGAGAATACGCCTGTTTCTTCCGAATCTTCTGAGATGCCTGATTGGCTTAAAGGAGTAGAAACTACTCCCGCTACAGAAGAGATTACTATTCCAGAAGAGATTCATCTGAATGAGGAAGTAACTTTAAAAGAACCTGAATTACCTACTTCCGAACAAAATATTGCTACAGATAGTAATATTACCTCTGATTTACCACCTTGGATGCAAGGAATAAATCAGGATTCTCTTAAAGAGGAAGTAGAAGAAGAAATTAGTACGCCATCTACAAAAGAAGAAGAAACCACATCTTCTTACGAAGATATACCTGATTGGCTTAAAAGTCCTTCCTCTATTGAAGTTTCAGCAGATTTAAACACTGTTTCAGATACAGAAATTTCTCAGGAAAAAACAGAAGACAGTACAATAATACCTCCTTTAAAAGAAACTAAAACAAAAGGGAAAAGCACCTCATCTACAAAAAAGCCGGTATCAAAGGAAAAGAAAGAAGAATGAGATTTTCTTGAGTCTCAAGAAAATAAAGAAGATACTCCAAAATCTCGACCAAAAAAGAAAAAACCAGCAGCTATTATTTCTGAATCACCAGTGATTTCTGTAAATCCTGATGATTTGCCAGATTGGTTGAAATAATATTTTTGTGATCAAATATTTTAATTTATAAAACTCACTCTTTCTTATGTCTAGTAATAGTGAAGATATAAAGACTCCCACAGAGAGTAATTCAGCAACACCAGAAAACAGTCTTCTTGGTGAGATTTTGAACACTTGAGAACCTCAATCATTTGTCGATACTCCAGTAGATCTTCTTTCCGATTCATTTATACCAGATGCTGATATAATGAATAAAGAAACATCCACAATTACTAATGCAGAAACTCCTCCTGTTAATCCGGAAGTGGTAAAAAAATCTCCAAAAAAATCAATGAGTACGAAAGAATTTTTGCAAATTATTGGAGCTATGCTTTCCGTTGCTCTTATATTTTTTGGAGCCTTTCTTTCTTATATAGTTTTTAATCCAGGACAGGCAAGTTTCTTTATCTCTTTTGGTATTAATCCTGGGGATATAGCACTTTGGTTGAGTCAGCTTGTTCGTGCGATATTTTGAGTAGCTACTTTTGTTATAGCTATCATATGGATTATATTTCTTTTTCGAGCTATCTTAACAAAAAAAGAATATAAGAAAAAGAAGACCATTTCTATTATCCTTTCTTGATTCTTTGGAATTTTGCTTTTTTCTGAGATGTATCTCTGGGCTTTTCTCGAACAGAAAATCAATGCTACTGATTATGAAAATCCAAATGGAGGAATTATTGTTTATGATAATGAAAAATTGAACTCTGAACGTTTCAAAGATATGGCTACGATGAATGATTTCAATAATCTTATCGGACCTCTTGAATTAAGATTTGAATTGAAAGCAGATGCTAATTTTGTAGGAAAAATAATAAATATTGAGAAATATAAAATTGATTTTGATGGTGCAAAATGTCAGTGAAGAGATTCTTCTATTGTTGAGTGAGTAAATGCTCAAGCAGATCAGAGTATTATTTGTATATTTGATCAAGCAAGAATATTCAGACCAACAGGAGTGTATGAATGATTTGATCGAGTAACTCGGGAACCTAAAACGATTCCTATGAATTTCCAAACTATACAGATTATCTGAGTTGTAGATATTAAGAAACCAAAGACCTATAAAGACAAGGCTATTACATATGATGCTTCTCATCTTACAAGTCTTGGAAAGATTAGTTGGTATACAGAAAAGAATGGTGATACACCAGTGAGTGTAAATCCAGTTTTTTCTATAACTATGAATAAAGATGTTCAAGTTCTTTGTCTTAATATTCTTTCTGGGAAAACATGCGACAAGGTTTTTCTTATTCCAAAAGAAGCTGATGCGAATGTTACAGCAAAAATCGTACATGAACAAGATCAGGAAAGACCATTTAAATATCTATTTTATCTAGAAGATAAGATTGTAAAAGTTGGTGAGATTACGAGATATGAATGGATAGTTGATAATATTATAGTATCCAGGGAAGAAACATGTGATTTTGACTTCCTTAGATACCGAGATGTTTCTATTACGCTTCTTATATATGATTCTGCTGGAAATACTACAGAACTCAAAGATGAATTTTCCATTCCACATCCTTTAATTCTTATACCAGGAGCATCTGCCAAGTCATTATTGAAAATATCTGATAATCTTGGATTATCTCTTATAGATAATACATATGATAGTTCCCTCAAGGCGTATTATATTACCAATCTTATTACTCCAATGACTGTGCAATTTGATGCAACGGATGTAAAGGTTGAGGCTACCGGATATGAACTTGATACTGTTAATTGGGATATGAATGGAGATGGTGAGTTTGAAATGTCATGAAATCGGATTAAATATGAGTTTAAAGAATGAAAACGGTATGATATTACAGTGCATTATAATTTTATCAATAAAGTAAAAAAGATTACTTCCATAATGGAGGAGAAAATAATCTTTGAATTGGAGAAAAATGATAAAATTACTCTTTCTCTTAATCTCGTACAAGATTCTGAATATGCACCAACTACTATTCATGTTGATGGTTCTGCAAGTGTGGCAAAGGAAGGGTCTATTACGAAATTTATGTATGATTTTGGGGAAGGAAAATGATTTATAGAAGGGGACGCTATACAAGATTATCATTATAACTTTCCATGAGAGTATACTATTACATTTGTAGCAGTAAGGGATGATGGTATAAAATCACAATCTTTGAGAAAAATAGTATTAAAAGATACCCCTAAACGCATATTACTTAATACGAGTGTTTCTTCTGGTATAGTAGGAAAACCAATAGATTTTGATACAAATGGTACGATTGGTCAGATTGGGTCTTATAGTTGGGATTTCTGAGATGGAAATATATCAAGTGAATCCTCTCCTACTCATACGTATCTTAAATGAGGAAGATATACAGTAAAAATCACGGTCGTATACGCAGACAATACAGAATGATCGACTCATAAAGAGATACTGATTGTTGATTAGTCTTTAATTAAAAAATACCTATAGAAAATATTTTCTATAGGTATTTTTTAAAATTTCTTTTTCCAGTTCGTGAATGTAGTTTCAAGGTTAATGGTATAGGGTTCTGAAATTTTAGAAGCATCGACCCATTTTACGATACTATTTACTTTCATATGATCATTATCTGGATGAGTAATTTGAATCTCTCTTGTAAAAATAGTCTTACAATCTGTAGTTTTTAAAAAACTACAGAGAGTATTGTTTCATGAATGAGAAGTGAGCCCATGAGAATCAAGATAAACAGCAAATTGATTCATATATCCACTATCATAAGGAAGGGGAGTTATAGTGCCAGAGAGAGTCCAAAACATTCCACTCTGAACAAGAACATAAGAACCAGGAGAAAAAATATAATCTGTTGTAAGATTTCCTATACAGAGAGGGTTGTAATCTTTTGATTTCCAACAATTGGTATAGTCACCAGAAAATTTAATCCAATTCGTATCACGAATATTCTCTACAGCTTCCATTCATTCTCGGGCTATATTTATAGCTTTTACGCGATTCTCACCAGTGGTGGACAGTTTCTGTCCACCATTAAGAATCCCGTATGTTCCGATTATCCCTACGGTAAGTATTACTATTACTACCATAACTTCGATAATCGAGTTTCCTTGTTTATTTTTGAACATAATCCTTAACAACAAAAAGAAATTAAAGACTATTACTAACTTTCTTGACTACTCCCCGTTGCTGTTATTGTTTCTGTATTTACAGGTACGACAGCAGCTGGTACGAGATCTTCTTTTTTCTCTTTTACAATAGTGAAGAGATTAGTGAAAAGAAGTTCATCATTTGCACCATAATATTTGATTGTATAAAGATTTATCCCATCATTCATGGTCCCATAATCTTTATTTGCAAAATAGTACCAAGAAGTTCCCATTTGTGGAAATTTTGTAAGACGAAAATCATTAACAGTAATATATTTTACTACTCCTTTATTTACACGCCCTTCAATACGTATAATGTTTTCAGTGGTTTTAAAAGGATTTTCTGTTGGGGAAATAATTCTAAAATCTTTATCAGATATAGGATATGTAGTAACAGATGCTTTCTTACTTGCATCTTGTTTTACTCCTTTTTGTGAAGTATATACTACAAGAATACCTTTTGTAATAATACCACCATCACTATCATAGGCTTTATATACTATATTATTATCACCACTAACGAGAGGAAAGCTTTTATAGATAAAACTTTTTTGTTCTTTATCTATAAGTGCTTCTTTATCATTGATAGTCACTTTTGCTATCTCAGTATTCTGAATCTTTCCTTCTATATTTACTTCATTTGTATCGACACTTGATTCATCTTCGGGTGAAGTAATAATAAGCCCCGCTTTTGTATTTTTTACAAGTGCTCAAGAAGCGTTTATAAATGTGTTGTCATTTCCTGATTCCTTTTGAAGAGAGAGAGAACTTAGAAGAGAATCTCCGTTATGTTTTATAAAAAGATTTGTTGTTTTTATATAATCACTCAGTGGTTCAATCTTGTTTATGAATTGTAATGTAGTACTAGAAAGATCATTTTTCATAATAGTAAGCTGTTGTCCTACCCCGACATTTGTATTTGATGATTTTTTTGAATAATCTTCAACAGAAACAGTTCCTTTGAGAACATAGATATTACTTGCTATAGCATTTTGACTCAAAATAATAACAGAATCTTTTTGAGATAATACAGAAAAATTCTTGAGTTTTATATTTAAATCACCAGTACTCGAATCCACAAGTATATCGGCATTTTCGAGTGTTATTGTTTGCGTTCCATTTATGAGTCATTGATATTTTACTTCAGCTCATTTATCTACAAAAACTTTTGAAGTACTATTATCAAAAGTGACTTCTGCTTCTCAAGAAGTAACAACAAGCTTATTGTCGGTAGTATACATTTTTGCTGTTCCATCAATACGTTTTTTCGAGTCACCAGACATATAGATATAAACTTCTGATTGTTCCCCAGTAGGTGTTATGGTCATAAAAGATCCTGTTGGATTTTCGGTAGATCCAGCAGAGGTAATATAGCGAATACCAATTACAAGAATAATAAAAGCTATGACAAATGGAACGATGAAAGAAAAGGAATTACTTCCCATAGTGGATGAATTGGAACGGTTTCTGAGACGAGTCATAGGAAAAGTATTTTTATGGAAATAATTATATACTCTGAATATACGAAAAATAACGTAGGAATCAAGAGAAAATGACAATAAAAAACATTTTCCTTTTTTCGAGGAAAATGTTTTTATTATTAATAATTATTCTTTTGAAGGTGTTTTTGGAATAATTGTTTCAATTGCTGCATACGTTGCTTCTTTCCCTTTTGGTACACGAATGGAAACAGAATCACCAATTTCTCCTTTGATAAATGTTACTGCTGCAAGAAGGGTATTATAGGTTTTTCCATCGGCAATAACTTGAAAACGATCCTTATTTTTAGTAAGTATTCCTATTTTAGTTTCGTGCTCAATTTCCTCGATAATCTTATAAGTAATCTTTCCATCGCTATGGATAATCGCTTTCAGTTTGCTTCCTTGTACGAGTTTAGATTTAGATGCATAATTTTGAGGAACAGGATACATAGCTCCATCTGAACCGAGCATAGCCTCTCCAGTAAATACCCCTTCTATAATCTTTTCTT
>JAQTWX010000002.1:0-90645 GCA_028689065.1 Candidatus Altimarinota bacterium
ACTCGACTTCGATACATACAGCGATCTTATGGGGAAATCTATTCCAGAATTTCTCGAGATAGAAGCAACGAACTCAGAGAAAGTATATACCACTGCCGAAGCTCTCGGACTCAAACGATCAGATTGCAAGAAATATGGGCCAGAAGATCTTTTCAAGCACTATTATCCGAACGAGAATATTTAAGGAAAAAAATCAATAAACATTAATAAATATATTCATGAAATGATTATTCGGATTCATTTTCCTTGCACTTCTTATGACTCCTACGTATAACCTTTTTGCACAAATGAATTCTTCTTTGAATACCGCCTTTCAATCGGCACTCGATAAAAAACCGACTCTTGCTCAAAAAGAAGTTCTTGTGAAGTTGGTTTCCGAACGAGTTCAGAAGAAAATCAACTCTCTATTGGAACAGGGGAAATGAGAACTTTTAGAACGTTTTATGCATTTTTCGGATGATGTAGCCGGTATAAATACGCCATTTCCTATTCCAAAAGCAGATGAGGTTACGTCTCTCGATGCAGATATTCGAGCAGGAAATATTACTCTTCAAGCTCGGGCGAATGGCCCGACTCCTATTTTCTATACTGGAGGTCTCAGTAATATATTCGGTGGTGCAACAGGAACTGGACTTCTCCTTGACGAATATCATCAGGTTGATCCACTTGAAACTGTAGCGCTTTCTGGAGCAACATTCCATATCGTTGGTGTAAGTCTCGATCATGAACATATTATTTATCAGGTTACGACTCCTGATTATCCGTACGCAACAGAGAAAGGATACTATATTGATGCACGTTTCGTAGATGTATTCTGGATGCCTCTTGCAATTCTTCCTCATCGAGAGAGACAACTTCCATCACAAGAAACTATTCTTGCAAATCTCCGTAATTCTCACGGACTTCCTTATATCTGGGGTGGAAATGTACCGACCGGAGTTCCAAAACTTCTTGAATATCATCCACCGAAATGATTTGTCGACGAAAGTCTTCGTGCTAAGTGGACATTTCGTGGAGTGGATTGCTCCGGACTTCTCTATGCAGCAACCGATGGTTTTACTCCCCGAAATACTTCCGAGATAGTAAATTTCGGAACCGGACTCGATATAGCGGGAAAGACCAGCGAAGAAATCATTTCTATGCTACAGCCTCTCGATATCATCGCTCGTAAAGGACATATGCTTATAGTGCTCAATCAATCGGAAGTCATCCAAAGTAAATTAGACTATGGAACTGGAACCATCGGATTTCAGAACGGAGTAAAGATAAGTCCTTTGAAAGATATTCTCGATGAACTTCTTTTAACCCATATTCCTCTTAATTCAGTAGATGATCCAGGACCGGAAGGGAAAAAGAAATTGGTTATCCGTCGCTGGTATTAATATTATCTCTCAGACCCATTATTTATGAATACTCTCATTATAGAAAATAATGATTCTACAAGACTTGTTCCGAGTCAAGAAATCGTAGAATTACTTCGGATTTCTTATCTTCATTTACATCATGAAGATGATAAGAAATCTTCAAAGTTCGATGAAATGGTTCGTATAGATTTTTTAAATTCCTTTTCTCATGCCGTTGATGAGTTTTCCTGAAAACTTAGAACTACTGGAAAGCAAAAAATTATACTCATAAATGAATTTTGATACATAGATGCAGAGTTTCTTAAAAAGGTATGTTGATATGTTAATCCTCCACGAATATATAAAGATGAATTTTGTAATGAACTTCATATTTGCCTTCTTGAACACGCCTCAAGAAACCCGATAGGTATGAAAGATTCGGAAATTCATATAGAAGATTGAAATATAGTTCTTTCACTATGAGAAGCTTCGATTTGAAAAAATACATCTCTGGTACAAGAAAATACAATGCAAGCCTTAGAAGGAATTGTCATGTAACTTCATAAAAATTAATTTATCTAAAAAATATTTTTCAATATGACCTATCAAGATGCAAGCAAGATGCAACAAAATGTTCTTTTCAATCCACAAGGAACAGATGAAGTTGGGACACGAACTATTATAAAAGGTTCTACTACGGGACTCTTTAATCTCAATGCAGTAAAATATCCTTGGGCAAAATCACTCTATCAGGTAATGGTTGGAAATTTCTGGGTACCAGAAAAAGTTTCAGGACTCAAAGATGATGCTCGTATGTTTAAAGATCTTTCCTCAGAAGAACAGCGTGCATATAAATGAATCCTTTCCTTCCTTATATTCTTGGATTCTATTCAAACTGTCAATCTTCCACATTTTTCAGATTTTATTACTTCTCCGGAAGTAAATCTTGTTCTTTCAATTCAAGCATTTCAGGAATCTATCCATTCTCAATCCTATGCAACTATTCTCGAATCGGTTGTAGATAGTCATGAGAGAGATGAAATTTATTACTTCTTTCGAAATGATAAGATTCTTCTTGAACGAAATACCTATATCGGTAAAATCTATCAAGATTTCATAGATAATCCTTCTGATGAAAATTTCTTCCGAGGAATCGTTGCAAATTTCCTTCTCGAATCCCTCTATTTCTATAATGGTTTCGCATTTTTTGATACACTTGTGGATCATATGAAGATGCCTGCAACTGGGCGTATGATAGCATACATCCGTCGAGATGAACTTACACACATCACGATATTTGCCAATATTATTAAAGAAATTAAACGAGAATTTCCTGCAATATATAATGAACAAATCATTCTTGATATGATGGATATCGCTGTAAAACAAGAAATCGAATGGAGTACACATATCCTTGGAAATCGTATTCCAGGAATCAATGGAAAAACAACAGAGGAATATACAAAATGGCTTGCAGACCAGCGTCTCGGTATGCTCGGGATCACTCCACTCTATAAACTCGCCATCACAAATCCATACAAACATTTGGAACGACTCCAGGATCCGAACTCCGATAAGAGTAATTTCTTTGAATCAACCGTTGTAAATTACACCCAATCAACAAGTATGAATGGAAGTTGGGAGTTTTAATTGACTATAAATATAATTTATGTATAAATAGAGTGTTTTTATATTTTCATCTCTTTTTATATGAAAACTAACCTTTCTTCTTCGAGAGCAAAACATCCTATTGAAGATATTTTTGCACACTGCTTTGCAAAAGGGAATTCAAAAGAAGAGCGATTATATCTTGCGCTTCTTCGAGATCCATATGAGTCTGGCGAAATCGATGGACACAATGTCATAGAACTTTGCGAACTTATCAAAAAAATAACTATAGCATGACAGACAGATGAACAAAGAGAAATAACAAAGAGAGAATTTCTTCATACTCTTAATCATCCTACTAACATACTCGATAAACAAAAGGAATCTATTGTTTCAGAAGTAACGAAAGAAGTGCAGATACAAATAGAAGATACTCTTTCTGAAAAACAGTCTCCCTTCATAATCGATCGAGCTATGATTAACAAGGCTCATTTTGATGCATCGAATTTTCTAAAATGAGATAAAAACAAAAGTATTCTTTCCGAATCGGAACGTAAATTTCTTTCTCAGATTTCTGAGTGGAAACTTTTAGGTGTTCTCTGAGAAGGGGAAGCATGAGAGAGAACATTTAAGATTATTCAGGAAAAGGTATGAGACCATGCAGGAAAAAGTCCAGAGCAAAATATTGCTGATATAAAAAATAATTTCTGAATAAATTCAACAAGCTTCTGTCGGATAGCTAAGAAAAAAAAGATGAAACTTGATTTTCGTTCTTTTTCCCTAGATGCTATGCGTGTTTTGCATCATGATGCAAAACAATTCATTTATATCATGAGCAGAAAGTGAGTAATGAAAAAAGGCTTTGATTCAAATATGATTACTCCAGAACAAAATACGATGCTCGAGAAAATATTCCTATCGAAAGGAAAAGAATCGCTCTCAAAATAAAAATCCTTTACAACTCCTCACCTATAAAATATGTCTCTTCAAAAACCTAAACTCATTCTCATAGCTGCCATGGCAGAAGAAAATCGAGTTATTGGAAATCAAGGAAAGCTTCCATGGAATCTCCCAGAAGATCTTCAGAATTTTAAACGTTTGACTACAGGTGGGACTATTGTAATGGGACGAAAAACCTATGAATCCATCGGACGACCACTTCCAAACAGACGTAATATCGTTCTATCTTCACAAAAAATTGAGAAAGAAGGTATAGAAATATATCCTTCCATATCAGAGATGTTTCAAGTTATAAAAAAAGATTGAATAGACAAAGTATTTATAATAGGTTGACAAAAAATATACGAGGAATTTTTGAATAATGGATATATCGATGAAGTATGGCTCAGTAAAGTACCATGAAGTTACAAAGGTGATGCTTTTTTGCAATCTTTTGAGAAAGACTTTATAGAACAAGAAACAATACCTTTTGAGACTTTTCGGTTTATAAAATACACTAAAAAGAGTTTGTCTTAACTTGCGCTCTTGAGTGAAAACGATATACTCGGGAGTATTAGATGTTTTTTCATCATCCATGAATTATTTTGATCAGATTTTTTTTAGTAAGTATCTCCGAGAAGGGGAGGAGCTTTTTTTTGTATGTCATAGACATTCTCTTCTTATTATTGACCGTGTTCTTGTTAGTCTATTTATCGGCCTCGCTCTTCCTACTTTTTTTTACTATAACAATTCTTTCTCTCTTCAAGACATTATTCCCTTTCTTTATTTTGAAACATATGCCATCGTGCTCTATATTTTTCTTTTCTATAAAATATTTGATTGGTATAACGATGTTTGGCTTATAACAAATCTCTGAGTTGTAGATATAGATTGGGATATTTTTACTCGACATGTTATTCACATAGATTACAACGATATACTTGGATCAGAAGTTCAAACTCATTCATTTTTTGATTCTTTTTTTAATAAAGGTGATGTTATTCTCTATACCGAATGAGATGATAATGATTTTATTCTAGAATGAGCAGAAAGTCCTCATGATATCGTTAATCATATTGAAGATGTTGTTCATGAAATGGCTGAGGAAAAGAAAAAAAAGGATAAAGAACCAATGGAAATTCTTCTCAATACACTCACTGAAGTGGTACGTGAGCATCTTGAAGGAAACAATTCATCACGACAGGAATGAGATGATGAACGAAAAAAGATAGAAGAACTGGAACGGATTTTAACAAAAAAAGGAACTATCGATCTTCGATAAATTTTCTCTAAAAAACTTTGGCATTTCTTTTTTTATTGGATATAATCACTTCTTGCAGTTCATCTGCAATGCAATTATATTTTAACCACCTATTCTTATGAAACTCGAAAAAAAAATACAGCTCAAGAATATAGAACACGATAAAGAAGTGGTAGAACGTCTTGTTGATGAGAATCTCAACGGAAAACTTGATAAATACCTTCAAAAGTTTAATGGGGAAGATATAGAAGGAGTACTATCTCTCGTTCTTGAAACAAGCAAAGTTGGTTTTAATGGAACACTCAATGTTACTATTGATGGAAATAGTTTTCATTATGCTCGTGAAGATTATAAAAAACTTGATGATCTTATTAATCATCTCTTTGATCACCTTAAAGAGGGTCTCAGTCAAAAATAATTTCCAAACATTTTTAGAAAAAGCGGAATTCTCTTCCGCTTTTTCTAAGTTAAAATGAATTAACAATAAATAAACTTTTTATGACTATATTTCTCGGTATCATTCTCGCTATTTTTATCTTTTCGATAATTGTTTTCTTTCATGAACTCGGACATTTTAGCATGGCGAAGAAATTCCGAGTGAAGGTCGAGGAGTTTGGAATCGGTATCCCTCCTCGTGCCTTACAAGTAGGAAAGGATAAAAGTGGTACTATTTATACTCTCAACTGGCTTCCAATTGGTGGATTTGTAAAAATGAAGGGTGAAGAAATAAGTGAATCTGGGGCACACGATAAAGATTCTCTTGCGAGCAAAAATTTCTGGCAGCAATCAGGAGTTATACTCGCGGGTGTTATTATGAATTTTTTCTTTGCGTTCATTATATTTTCTGGCCTCTTTATGGTCGGAGTTGAACCACTTGGAATTAATACAAAATTTCCGACACAAACAGAAACAAAACTTATTCCTTCTTTTCAGGAAGCAGTACGTATTGGACTTGTAAAAACCGATGGAATTATTCTTTCGCCTCTCACTGGAAGTATTGCGGAAAAATCAGGGATTCGCGAAAATGATATTCTTATTTCCATCGATTGAGAAGATATAAAAAGTCCTGAGGATATGATTACAAAAGTAAAGAAATCATCTACCGCTCTCAATTTTATACTTCAATGAACCGGTGGAGTACGAACAGTTTCAGTTACTCCAGAGAATGGGAAAATAGGAAGTTTTATTGGGTATAATATCACGGAAATCCGCAAGGATTTTAGATATAAATACGGTTTTTTTGAATCCATAAAACAAGGGGGGATTGAGACATATAATCAATCAGCAATGACTCTCGAACTCCTCGGAAGTCTGTTGAAAAAAATCATTACACCAAGAGTTCCAGCAGAACGAACCGAAGCAGTTCAGAGTCTCGGTGGACCTATCGCCATTGGAAATCTTTTTGTAAATCTCCTTGATGCAAAAGTAGCTTTTACAGTCATTCTTCTTATTGCAGCTATCATAAGTATTAATCTTGGAGTATTTAATCTTCTTCCATTTCCCGCTCTCGATGGAGGACGATTTGTTTTTCTCATCATTCATAATATTGTCGGGCTCTTCTCAAAAAAGAAAGTTTTGCATCTGAAAATTGAGAGTTATATCCATATAATTGGTTTCTCACTCCTTATACTCCTCAGTATATTTGTAGCATATCAAGATATAATAAAACTCTTTCTAAAATAGAAAGAGTTGACAAATTCAAAAAAATCAATATTTTACCTTGAATTTAATAATAATTATTATATATGCTGTTGTGAGATTCTTATAAATGAACTATGCGTGAAATAACCATAACTCCTCTTTCTCAGATTAACCTTCCTCGAGAGAAATGTACTATCAATCCTCAATCTTTCTGTCCTCAATCACTCCATCTTCCTGAAGGAGAAACAGAATGTCCACTACATAATTGTGTTGCAAGAACAGGAGGAAATGTTGTTATTATTCTCTGAAAACCAGAAGAAAAATAATTTTGTCATTTCTTTTTTAAAAAAAGACATTTTCTATATAATGCGGTTCTTTAATAGATTATAAAGAACCGTTTTTTTATGTTTGAATTCAAAATAAAAGCTACTGACTGACTCGCACGAGCTGGGACTCTTTCAACTCCCCATGGAGATATTCAGACTCCTATTTTTATGCCGGTTGGAACACAGGCAAGTGTAAAAGGAATCCATAAAGACCATATTCTCGAGATTGGAAGTCAAATTATGCTTTCCAATACCTATCATCTTTATCTCCGTCCTGGTGATGAAACGATTGCACACTTTGGAGGACTTCATGAATTCATGAATATCAATATTCCTATTTTGACCGATAGTGGAGGATTTCAGGTATTTTCTCTCGGGCAGATGAAAAATTCTCCTGGTTCAAAAGAGTCAGGAGAAATAAAAAGTCTTGTAAAAATTACCGAAGATGGGGTAGAATTTCGTTCACACCTTGATGGATCGAAGCATATGTTTACACCAGAACGAGCGATGCAGATTCAGGCAAATCTCGGAGCCGATATTATCATGGCATTTGATGAATGTGCCCCGGGAACCTCCACACACAGCTATGCTCGTGCTGCTATGGGGCGAACACATCGATGGGCAACACGTTGTGTTGCAGAACATACTGAACAACAGAAAATTCGAGCCGATAAGGGACTTCATCCACAGGCACTTTTCCCTATTGCACAAGGGGTTATTTATGATGATCTTCGAATAGACTCTGTTAAATATATCTCTGAACTTGATATGCCTGGAATAGCTATCGGCGGACTTTCTGTTGGAGAATCAAAACCTGATATGATTCGTATTCTTGATGCCATCGCTCCATATCTTCCTCCTTCAAAACCACACTATCTTATGGGACTTGGAACTCCCGAGGATCTTATCGAAGGAATCTATCGTGGAATCGATATGTTCGATTGTGTACTTCCAACTCGTCTCGGACGACACGGGGTTGCATATACTTCTCGTGGAAATATCAAAGTAACCAATGAGAAATATCGTCTTGAAAAAGAGGGAATTTATACCCGTCCTGAATACTCAACTATGGTTTCACGAACCTATTCGCTCGGATACCTCCGTCATCTCTTTAAAGTTGGAGAAATGCTTGCCGGACAACTCATATCTCTTCATAATCTCGAGTTTCTATTAAATCTCAGTAGAGAAGCTCGAAAGGCTATAATCGAAGGTCGATATGAAGCATTCCGGAAAGATTTTTGGAGTGAATACAAAGGAGAGAAATAGCTACTTTGAAAAAAACTGGAAATCCATAAAAAATATACGATAATGATTTTGTTTTAATTTCTTATTTTTCTATCATATGAAAACTCTTTCTTTCTGGAAAAAACCTGTTTATTCAGCATTCATTTTCTTCGGGACTCTTATGATGTTATCTGTGGGATATGCGGTATGGAATAATGTTATGGGTCAGGTGAGTTCTGGTGATACCCTTACATCAAGTAAATGGAATGCTTTTGTGGATAATATTAATGATCTAAATAGTAGATGGAGTAGGGTAGGAAGTGATATTGCTTTTACAGGATGAAATGTTGGTATCGGAGCAATAAACCCTTCTGATAAACTTCATGTTTGGTGAGGAATATGGCAATCGGCATGAAACGGAGCATATCCTTGGAGTTGGGCTGTTTCATCTGGTGCAGATCAGATATATTTAAGGTCTGAAACTGCCAATGCTTATAGATTCACGATTGATCCATCGGGTAATGTTGGTGTTGGAACTCCAATTCCAGCAACTAAGTTGGATGTTACTGGAAATATCAGAAATTCTGGAATTTCAGGAAGTTATCTTGAATTATCTGGAGATTTACCAGGGCATGCAATAAATACTTATCCAACCATTAAAACAAATTATACTAATCTTTATTTTTCTGCAGGATGAACATATTCTGCTTATATGACTACTGGTGGTACTTGGAACGTAGTATCCGATAAAAATAAAAAAAAGAACATTACTAATTTAAATTATCAGGAAATCCTCAGAAAAATTGATGAACTTCCTATTACTCAATGGACTTATAAAACGGAGAATGAGGATATCCGACATATTGGACCATTTGCTCAGGATTTTCATGCTCTCTTCAATCTCAATGGACCAAGTGATAAGATGATATCTACTACTGATCCATCCGGTGTGGCACTTGCAGGAATCAAATGATTGAGTGAAAAAAACAAGATAAATGAAAATCGTATTACGATACTTGAAAAACAAAATTGAGAGCTTAAATCCCTCGTTTGTCTCGACCATCCAGATGCAGAAGTATGTAAATAGTAATATCGGATTCAAATTTTAGAAGATTTTATCTCAAAAATCCCACCCTTACCTCATTTCTGAGATAATAAAACACCATCCCAAAAATTGCTCCAGATAAGTGTCCAACAAGACTAATATTTCCAGTAAAACCAATAGCAATATTGATGAAAAGAAATACACCAGCAGAACGGTATTCTGGATTCCTCTGAGATTTAAGTTCTAGGAATATATAAGCGAGTATCGCCATGGCAAATCCACTAATTCCGATAGTGTTTCCATGAGCAAAGAATAGGAGTGATATGCCTACAAAGACCGTATTTAATAAGAAAAACAGTATGAATTTATTCCGTCCAAGAATACTCTCAACCTGATTTCAAAAAAGATAGATGAAGAAACTATTGGAGAGGAGATGAAGGATTCCTCCATGAAGAAACTGATATAGTAAAAATTGAATAATAAACTCAAAGTATAGTCACTGATTAAAGAAAAATAGATTCATTCCATATATAAGCATATTCCCCAAAAAAAAGGAAACTCCAGTAATTATAAAAGACAGGAGAATGAGGATATTTGAGAAACTTTTACTTGACATAAATATTTTTATAAATATAGTAAATGAGCTAAAGGAGCAACATCCTTGCCACTTTTACCCCCTTTAAGTTGGCAAGGCTTTGCGGGTGACTATACGTCACCCGTTTTTTTATGTCACCTTTCTTTTATCGAGATATCCTAGATAGAGAAACAGAAAATATCCAATAATTATCATTGGAATCGAGAGAATCTGCCCCATAGTGAGCCCAAAAGTAAGATATCCGAGTCAAATATCAGGAGTGCGAACAAACTCGATAGTAAAACGGAATATACCGTACCAGATAAGAAAACTTGTTGCAACTTTTCCAGGGAAGACATTCTTTTTTCCGAGAAAATAAAGAATCCCAAAAAGTATAACACCTTCGAGAGTTGCCTCCAGAAGTGGGGAAGGGAAGTATGAAACTCCATTTTTTACGACAGCAAGAGGCCCAGTATACGGCGAGAATCAGAGAAGTTCCCCATTAATATAATTTCCAATTCGTCCAAACCCGAGTCCGATAGGAATTATACTCGTCACAGAATCTGCAATAGAAAAAAATGTTTTTTTGTGTATCCAAGCGAAAAGAATCATCGCAATTATTACTCCAATAACCCCTCCATGAAAGCTCATCCCTCCATGCCAAGTCTGGAGAATCTCTATCGGGTGAGCGAGATAGTATGAGAGGTTATAGAACAGAACATATCCCAATCTTCCTCCGAGCAATACCCCGAAAAATATATACAAGATAAGAGAATCGAGTTCTCATTCAGAAAAGATTTTTCTCCTTTTTAAAATCCAATATCCACCAATAAACCCTAGAGCATACATAAGTCCGTACCAGCTCGGGGCTATATGAATTCAGAAAAAAGTAATGGAGAAGATAGACATATTTATTTTCCAAGCTCAGAAAATACCGTTGATTCTATTCCATAAAGTATCATATCCTCTGGTTTCAAATCAGTAGGATTCAGTCCTGCCTTCTTGCAAACAATCTGAAAATATTCATCTGGACTGGAAGCTACATTGGTGATATTCGGAAGAAGAACTCAAAGAGTATTCTTAGTTTGGGAAAGGAGAATAAGTCCTTCTCGTTTTGTATCAAGTTCACTTATATTTGAGAGAATTCGTCGTCCTTCTGGTCGTATCATATCGACACGAATTTGTACATTTACAAGCTCATCAGGATTTTTAACTGCCTCGGCGAAACGAGGATCTCGGAGACAGAAAAGAGTATTTTCTATAAGCTCAAAAAGTGTATTTGGTTTTTTGATATGAATTCGTCCGCTCGATGCGATAACTCCGCCATTTTTATAGAGTGTTACAAATATGAGATTTTTACTCGTCTCATGTTCAGTTCCTGAGAGTCCAAGTTCCTCGATAGTAAGAATCTTCTTTTCTTTGAGATAAGTTTCTATGATACGTCGTGCGATTTTGTGCATAAAGTAAATTTAATAACTAAATTAAAATATAGACTACTTTTATTCAAATGTCCCGAGTTCCTTTTCTGCTTTCGCAACTATTTCCTTTTCTTCATTTTCAATCTTGGAGAAAATCTCTCCGAGATAATCTATTCCAGTACTCGTATAAATATTATAATAAGCGTATTCAAAAAGAAGTCGAGATGCAGTAATAAGAAGATTTACAACAACAATAACTCCCATAAGCGAATATAAAGCACTTCGTGATGGAGAGAAGTTCATGAAAAGTACTATAGAAATCAGAGAAACGATGAAAAATCCTATAAAACTTCCATATATAGAAAGGAGAACATATCTATAGCTGGAAAGAATTTCTGAGAGAAGGGAAACTGCAAGGATATTAATAAGGATGTGGAAAAGGAAAGCAAATACGATAAAATCTGGTTTTACCCAGTTTATATAGACGTAGAGCGGTGTGATGAATATGAAAAAAAATATAGAGAGAATAAATATCTGTCGAATAACCACACCCCCTGCTTTGTATTTTTCAGAAAAAAGAAGACGATTCAGTATGAAAGTTACTGAAACGGTAATAAGAACCGCAAAAAATCCTATAAGTGAAAGAATATATGGGAATATATTAGAATTTTGGAGAGATCCGAGTATTACATAAGTGAGAAGGAGAGTAAAAAGTCCTCCTAAAAATCCTGCCGCAATACTTCCGAGGCAAGAAAGTCCGATAGAAACAAGATCTATTTTTGCAGGCCCGAGTATCTCCTCATTGGTCTTATTTTTTTGTGCTTCGCTCATGTTTGAGATAGATAAAAAAGAGTAAAATTGCTCCAATAGAGATAAATATATCAGCAAAATTGAAAATTGCAAAGTATTTTACTCCAATGAAGTCGATTACAGAACCGATAAATACTCTTTCGAATCCATTCGAAATTGCTCCTGATAAAATGAGAGTATATGCAAGTTTCGTGAAAGGGAGATTTTTATATTGTTCATAGTGAAAATAATAGATGACAATTCCTATTATCAGAGCGATAGTCAAGATTTTGAGAATCATCCCTTCGATAGGGAATGAAAAAGCTACTCCAGTGTTTTTTACGAATGAGAGAACAAGGAAATCTCCGATAATATGGATTTTTTCAGTCGCCAAAAAATGCTCGAAAAAGTATTTCGAAGCTTGGTCGATGAAGATAAGGAAAAACAAGAGGAAGACTATCATAATAGTGAAGAATTTTTTAATCTAGATTAATCCACTTTAATTCCATTCTTTTCTAATACTATCGCGATATCTCTCTTCAGTGGTGCTACAAAATTATAGTCCACGGAAAAAAGATTGAGAATGAGTCTCCTTGCATGGAGCCACTGGCGTTCAAGTCCATACTTGGTCGCAATTTCTTTATTTACTTTCTCATTTCCATAAACTTTGTCTCCAATAATCGGATACCCGATGGCAGACATATGAACACGAATCTGGTGAGTACGCCCGGTAAAGAGTTCAATTTCGAGGAGTGAATACTTATTATCAATATGTTCAAGAAGTGTGAACTTTGTTTTCGCAAGCTTCGGATTAACTGGATTTTCAGTAGTCATTTTTTTTCGGTCATTCGGATCTCGTCCGATAAATGACTCAATCATACCTTCCTTGTCTTTTACTAACCCATTAACTACGGCATAATAGAATTTCCGTATCTTTCTATCTGCCATCTTCTTCTGAAGCTCTCTCATAGAACGATCATTCTTAGCAACAAGAATAAGCCCACTTGTATCTTTATCCAATCTATGAACAATCCCCGGTCGCTCTACACCGTTTATAACCGAGAGATTCCCGAAGTGATGAAGGAGTGCATTTACAAGAGTTCCAGTGTTTCCGAATTCCCCAGGAACCGTGTGCGTATTTACCCCCGGATCCTTACTTACGACAGCAAAATCAGGATTATCGAAGATGATTTCCAGATTCATATCTTCTGCCTGGAGGTGAGATTTCTCCGTCTCAAACTCTATCTCGAGTACATCTCATTTTTTTACTCGCTTATTACTATCAAGTACTTTTCCATTTACCTGAAGTCGTCATTTTTCTATAAGCTTCTGCATATAGGAGCGCGAATGCTCAGGAAAAAGGGTCGATAGATACATATCGACCCTTCGGACTTCTTGTTTAGGTATAAGTATAGAAAATTGAGTCTTCATAATTTATTACGCCGCGAGTTCTCGACCGTAAGTAAATAATTCATTTTCATTAAAGAATCGTGCTACTTCAGCAGTACCAGCCTCGTCACTATCAGAAGAGTGGATGATATTATTGTCGATGTTCTTTGCGAAATCTCCACGGATAGTTCCAGGTAGTGCATCAGATGGATTCGTTGCTCCACACATAGTTCGAACTACTTTTACAACATCATGACCTTCAACAGCAACAGCAACAATAGGACCTGACATCATAAATCCAGCGAGGAATTTGTAGAACCCTTTTGTTACATGATCAGCATAGTGTGCATCACAAAGAGCCTGATCCATCTGAAGCATCTTAATACCTACAATTTTAAGACCTTTGTTCTCGAAACGAGCAAGGATAGTACCGATAAGTGACTTCTGAACCGCATCTGGCTTAAGAAGAATAAGTGTTTTCTGAGACATAAAAATATATAAAAAATAATAAAGCACTCGCATTATATGAAAACAGACCTAAAAGGCAAGTTTAAAGGGAAAAAACTTTGACTTTTGAGAGCTTTTTCATACAATACCGCTCGCTTAGGTCGAAGAGATTATCGATTTACCATTTTGCGGGGGTAACATAACTGAGCGAGTGTACTAAGGCTTCAACCCTTGGGTGTGTCGGTTCGAACCCGATTCCCCGCTCCATTTTTCATAATATTTTGCAGCCGTAGTTCAGTTGGATTAGAATGCCTCCCTGCGAAGGAGGAGGTCACAGGTTCAAGTCCTGTCGGTTGCACCATAAAAATACTCAAACAAGCATATTATATTAAAATTTAATACAATTTGTGCAATGCCTATAATGGAAAGCTTTGCGCTTCTAAGAAAATTTAAGGAGGATAGTAACACCGATGACTGATTTCCTCAGCCCGTTGCATTTGATTGAGAAAAATATATCCTTTCCTCAATGGAAGAAGAAAGAGTTATAAAAACTGTGGCAAGAGAGTTAAAATGAAAAGGATATCTCATTGCAAAAATTAAATACGATATAAGAAAGCATACATATATGATATTAGAACTTTTTCCTGAAGAAAATTAATGATTAATTATAAATCTTTGTTATAAAAATGGCAAATTCACATGGACTCTCGGCTCGACTGGTTAAAAAACAAGCAGCAGCACGCAAGCTTTCAAAAGGAAAAAAGAAAGCACTTATGGCGTATACCGGAAATGAGAGCAAAGAAACTCGATATAATCTCAGTTATAAGAAACGTACCCATTATTTTCAAAATAAACAGGCCTTTCCTTCAAAGAAACTTCCGAGTAAAAATATTGACACTCTCGTGGAAATGGGAATCCTCGATGAAAGAGGATTCTTCCGAAAAGGAAAAAAGAAAAACTATATTACTAAAAGTATGGTGGATCAGAAAGGACTTGATTTCTATGGTTTGCCTCGATAAGGAGAAATGGAAATAATTATTTTTACGTTATTTTTTACCATTCAATTATGTCTCAACTCGATACTCCAAAAACTGGCGATACAGTCGCTATTATTGAAACAACTCTTGGAATTATTAAAGTAAAACTCTTTGTACATGAGACTCCAAAAACATGTGCAAATTTTATAGGACTTGCGAAGAAAGAATACTACAATGGAACTATTTTTCATCGAGTTATTCGCGATTTTATGATACAAGGAGGTGATCCAACTGCAACGGGAATGGGATGAGAAAGTATCTATGGGCAGGAATTCGAAGATGAATTCGCTCCAGGACTCACTCATGTAAAAGGGACTCTTTCTATGGCAAATGCTGGACCAAATACAAACGGGAGTCAGTTCTTTATTGTTCAAGCACCACAAACAAAATATCTTGATAAACATCATTCTGTATTTGGACAAGTATATGAAGGAATGGATATAGTAGATACTATTGCTAATGTAAAAACAGACCGAAATGATCGACCAATGATTGATATAGAGATTCTTTCTGTTAATATAGAAGAAATAAAATAGATTTTTAAATATAAAAAAGAGTATACGTTTTTAGAATGTACACTCTTTTTTATTGTAAATTTTTATAAAAAAATTGACTTAGTATAATTTGTATGTTTTAATACTTATAAATAAAGTTATTGTCTTTATAATACAAAAATAAATAATTTAATTTACTTATATGAATAATACATCTCAAGACTTTCATATTGATAGAAAAAAACATCATCATATCCCTGTTTCTGGTTCAAATAAACATAAAAGAGTCTTGCATTCTCCATACAAAACAGATATTCAAAAAGAGACTGGTATTTTTTCACTTATGTGAAAAGTATCGAAAGCATGTAAAAATTTTCTTTCCTCGGATCTTCTTTGAACCGATGTTGATGGATATTATCATTTTGAGGAAGATTATGCCTGAAAAGTACAGGTTGTTTCAAGAAATAATCTCGAAAAAAATATACAAGGAAAACAAAGAGTAAAGATAAAAGTTGATACCATTCTAAATCGTGCTACAGCTTTTCCCGCTCCTGAAGTTATAGAAGATCCTGCAATTCGCAGAAAAATGGAATCAAAATCACTTGTACAAAAGCGAAAAGATGAATATATTTATGAGGTTCTCCGAGCTGCAAGAAAAACTTTCACAAGTAATGATCTCATAAAAGAGATTACCGATATGCAAATAGGAGATAGAGTATTGCTTCAATTAGCATGACATTCAGAAATGTATTCTGTAACTGTTCAGGATGCAAGCAAAGAAGTAGGAGGAAAAACATATGCACTCTGTGATATTATGTACAGATCCTGAATTGGTAAAGAAAAAAAAGCAAGACATGTATGTGGATTACTTCGCCTTCCTCTTTCTATAGGAACAAAAGTTGTTTTTACTTCTCGAGGAAAACTCGTAGAGGATTTCCATCTTCCTGTACAAAAAATACATTTAGATCGTAGTTCTAAATTTAAGAAATAAAAAATAAGAGAGAACTTATAATTTCTCTCTTATTTTTTTAATAAAATTAAATCTGTGTTAATAATCCATGTTCCTCAAGTGTTTCTACCTGTTTTTTTGTGAGGATTTTTTCGATTTCTGCACGTGGTACTTCATTGATTCTTTCGATACTTCCAGCAATCTTTAGGATATTTTTTCGTGCCACTGGACCAAATCCAGGAAGTTCTTCGAGGATATTTTTTTTCATAGCTTTATTACGACTAATTCGATTAAATCCTATCGCGAACCGGTGTGATTCATCTCGTATTTTCTGAAAGAGCATGAGCTCCAGGGAGCCTTTCTCAAAGAGAATTGGGTCTTTTTTTCATGGAATAAATACTTCCTCTTCTCGTTTTGCAAGAGAACATAAAAATGGAAGAGTAATATTTTCTTTTCAATCGATTGCTCGATTCATCGCTTCAAGAGCCGAAGAGAGTTGTCATTTTCCTCCGTCGATGATAATCATATCAGGGAAATTATTCTGTTCCAATCCCTCGAGAGTCCGTCTATAAAGCACTTCCCTAATGGAGGCAAAGTCATCAATTATCCCTGGTTCAAGAGATTTGATCTTGTATTTTCGATACCGAGAAGGTTCACTTTTCCCGTTCACTATAACCGCACGTGAAGCAACAGTAAATTGACCATGAGTATGAGATATATCATAACACTCAAATACAATCTCTCATGACTTTTTCGCTTCGTATCATAGTCGTTCCAGTATATGAACCTGAGTTCCACGGGTCGGATCTTTGACTGCAAGTGAGCGGATTTCTTCGCGCTGTGCAAAAGAGAGAAGATTATATTCGGCAAACTGGAGGATTTCCATCTTTGGTCCGATTTGAGGATATTCTATATCTCGCTTATTTTTCATAAAAATATCGAGCAAGATAATGTCTTTCGGTTCTTTTTTTAGAAGAATCTTTACGCTTGTTGGGATGTCTTCAGTAAGGTATCGTTTTGCGAGGAAGCTCGAAAGCACCTCCTCTGAAGTCTCTTCGAGTTCGTTTGCCACCTCGATCTGCGATACTCCAATAATATGTCCCGAACGAATTTCCGTAAGTCCAATAAAATTCTTCCCATACTTTTCGATGGAGATTATCGCATCATAATCTCCGGGGATACTGTCCCGAGCAATCTGTCTGGTCCCGAGTTTTTCAATCTGCTCGATTTGGAGTTTGAGTTTCTGGGCTTCCTCGAACTCGAGTTTCCGAGCTCGCTCTTGCATCCGAGCCCGAAGTTCCTCGATGATTGCAAGGCTTTTCCCGGAGAGGAATTGCTTCAGAGAGGCGATATTGTCCTCATATTTTCGTATCTTCTCTTCGGTCAGGAGACATGGTGCCGGACAAAGTCCGATGGAGTAGTCGAGACAGGGGATAGAGCGTCAAGATGTATTTCAGATGGTTATTTTCCCATCTTGTTCTATAAACTCCACCCGACAGCTCCGAATCTGGAATATACGCTTCAAAACTTTCAAAATTTCTGTCACGTTCGCTCCAGCGGTATAGGGTCAGAAATAGAATCCTGTATCCTTCTTGATTCGAGTTTTAATAACCTCGGGAATAGTCTCGTTCGTGATGTGGATATACGCGAGATTCTTCCCATCCTTCATAAGAATATTGTACTTCGGCTGGTTTTCCTTGATGAGATTGGTCTCAAGGACGAGTGCCTCAAGCTCGTTCCGAGTCTCGATAATCTCTATGTCCTGAACCTGCGAAATCATGGAACGCTTTGCAAAATTGAGCCGCTTTTCATCGCCCCAGTAGGAACTCACTCGCGAGTGGAGACTCACCGATTTTCCAACATAAATAATCACTCATTTCTTATTCTTCATGATATAGACTCACGGAGAAGAGGGGAGTGTGGCAAGTATTTTGGAGATGTGAGAAGGGGTTTTCATGGGGATTAATTTATCTCTATTCACTATAAGTACTTATCTATATTTTCACAAGCATCGATAAATATTTTCTTGTTTAGATTTTTCAATTCTTCATCATTAAACTTCGACAGTACCCAATCGGCAACATTGTACCGATTGTCCCGCCCAATTCCGATTTTGAGACGAGCAAACTCGTCGGTTCCGAGAAGTGTTATAATGGATTTGAGTCCATTCTGCCCACCAGAACTTCCTTTCTCGCGGAGGCGAATCTTCCCAAAATCCATGTCTATATCATCAGAGAGTACGAGGATATTCTCTCGAGGGATCTTATAGAAATTCATAAGAGGTACGACCGATTCTCCCGAGAGGTTCATATAGGTCGTGGGTTTTAGGAGGATGATTTTCTCTCAGCCGAGAATTCCTTCAGAGATTACTCCTTTAAACTTAGAGTCTTTCCAGTCCTCGAAACCCCATTTATTTCGAAGAAAATCCATGAAAAGAAACCCGACATTGTGTCGGGTAGTGGCGTACTCTTTTCCAGGATTTCCAAGTCAGACAATGAGTTTCATATTATGAATATGTTTTAAATACAAAAGATATCTTATTCTATTATTGTAGTTTTATTACGATAGTGAGCAATTATTAAAAGCATTATAATTCCTATAGTAAGAAATATTCCGGTAAATCCATAATCAAATGCTGTTCGTTTTACTCCAACCAAGGTAAGTCATACTGCATAAGGTATATAGTATCACGCTATAAATGCAATACGTTTATATTTCGTTGTATTTTTATTAAACCATTGTGACCAGAGAAAATAAAGATATATACTAATAAAAATCATTTGCGCGGTCAGTATAATTACGATTGGTTTTGTGGCAATAAAAAACGAAGTAAGCCAGTTCATAATCGGAAATAATAGACCTGTAAGAAAAAAAATCCAGAATGACATACTTTTTGACTGCGAGTTTTTAATAGAAATCACTTTTGAAAACTGTATTAAAAGCAGTATAATAAAAACGAGTATTCCTAGTTTTATCCAGTATCATTCATATCTCACAGGCATAACAATGCTTATCCATATAATATAAATAGCAAGAATACCGCTTGATAGGTAAGCTATGAATCTACTTATATGAATTTTTTGTACAAAAAATGATGTAAGCGCTATCGGGATAAGAAAACTAACAAATAAATGACTGGCAACTAATGAAATTGTCCATACCCATTGGACACCGCCCCACACACCAACGCCACCAAGTACGGAGAGATCTGAAAATCAGACGTTAAAAAATGATTTGGTTATCAATCCCTCAATAACAATTCCTGCTATAGGAAATAAAAAGAGTATATTTGCAAAAGATGCCGTTTCTTGTATTAGATATGCAAGAATAATTATAAGGAGTACGTAAGGGAAAAGTGTTCCTAAAAAAATATTCCAAGAAGTGAGTTCTAAAATTCGAGTTGATCCATTTAAAATTTCTGCTGTAAGTGGTGCAATTATTGCGAGTAGAAATATATCTCGTTTTAATAACATAATTTTTCTGAGCGTAAGAACAATTATTCTAGTCAATCACTATAACTTTAAACTAGTTACTACAGTTAAATGTTTTTATCATATCCTCATATTTCGTAGTACTTCCGGTTGTGAGTCCAAGACCAAAAGTCATGAGATATACAGTATCTCCACAAACTTTTGCAGTCTGGAGGAATTTTTGTTTCGGAGTATTCATATTGTACTTTGCCTCAAAAATATAGAGATTGGATTCGTCCTTATCTCCAAAGGTAATCGTATTTTCATCAAGTTTTACAAACTCCTGATAAGCACCAGTTGTAAGTGCATAGTTCACGATACTGTATTTCTTAGAAGTCATGATTTCTGTCATTTTCTCTTTTATGATACTCATATTATTGGAGTAGCCAGAAACGATATCTGTGGAAGTGAGTGCGAGTGCAATAGTTCCATTTTTTGTGGCTGGAAGAGCAGATTTATCAACTGTAATCCATGTACTTGGAGCACTAATAGAAAACCCATCTCCTGTAAAAGTACTCGTACTAATAGATGTATCGGTTGTACCACAAGATGTGAAGAAAAACGTACAGCAAGCGAGAAGAATTATTTTATTCATAAAAGAGAAAGTAAGGAATTATAATTTGTTTCGATAAATGTTTTCGTAGCAGAAATTATCATATTGGAAGAATCGAGAAACGAAGTGAAATTTTTTGCAATAAATGCAGTGCTATTCTCCCAATAAGTACTTACAATCAATATTATTGGATTCAATAAATCATACAAGAAAGCAGAGACATTGAGATGAATACCTATGATATATAGAAAAGCAAGACTACAGAATATAAAAACCGTATATCGGAGAAATAAGTATTTTTCCAGATAAATAACTATAAGATATGAGCAGATATTATAAAAAAGAGCGAGGCAAGAAAAAACAAAGAGAGGATAGATAAAAAAGGCAATCTGAGCAGAAACTTTCACAAACATTCCACCCAAAACCATAAGAAGCACAAAGAAGTAGAAAAATGCCAATAATATGAAGAAATTTTTTGCAATATCGAGATGGAGTTTAGCTCGTTCTAATGGACTTCAGAAGAGTGTATCCTCAAGTCAGAAAAAAGAATTATTTATGCTTTTGTCCTTGATTTTATCCATAAATTTATATAATGAAATCGAAAGCTTTAATCCTGATTATATAAAAAAATGTCTTTAACACAAGAGCAAGTTATACATATTGCACATCTGGCAAAACTCCACATAACTCCCGAGGAAGTAGAACAATATCAATGAGATCTCAATTCCATCGTTGGATATATCGATATACTAAGTCAAGTTCCTGATTCAGAGCTCCAGAAAGTACATGGAAATATCGAGCATACTCTCATTCCACGACTCGATGAAGAACATCGAGATATTTCTCGTGAAGAACTCCTTTCTTGTACTCCACAAAAAGTTATTCATCATCAGATTGCAGTCGATAGTCTCGGAATTCGAGCATAGATTTTTTTAACTTTCACTAATAGAACAGGAAATAAATAAATCTTGTTCATGATTTATTATAAGACTTTATAGACTCTTTCATGCTTACCTCCCTTACTCTTGGCTCATTCAAGAATCATTTGAACCGAGTATTTTTATGGAAAGAGAAAAATATACTGACTGGAGCAAACGGCTCTGGAAAAACCAATATACTTGAAGCTCTTTATCTTTTCGTAAACGCTATTCCTCCAACTGAAAGAACTTTTTTACAATTAGTTCCTTCTGATTCTTGAATACTTTCTCTCTCATGAGAATTTATAAAAAACAACCTTCCTTATAGTGGTGGGATTGGTTATACAAAAGGGGAGTCAAAGGTATGTTTTCTTTCTCAGGATACCCTCATTACACGATCTCGCCATAGGGATATACTTCCAATTCGGGCAGTTCTCTTTTCTCCCATGGAGATGAATATACTCTATCTCGGACCGAGTCTTAGGCGAGATTTTCTCGATGAAGCTATTACTCTCGCATATTCAGAATTTACAAAAGTAAAACGAGAATATACACTCGCTCTCAAGAATCGTAATAGTCTTCTGAAACAAATTCGAGAAGGAACGAGTATTCGAGATACTCTGGATTTATGGGATTCACTTTTTATAGAAAGAGCAAAGAATTATTACTCTTATCGAATAAAACTTATCAAATTCATACAAGAACGCATGAGTTCTATTGAACTTCTTTTGGAGTGAAAATACAAACTTACTTTTCAATACATAACAAAAATCGATTTTCAAGATATAGAAACAAGTATGTTTGACTATCTTCGAGAAAATAGAGAACGTGATATTATTACTGGACACACATATATTGGGCCTCATCTCGATGATTTTCAATGTCTAATATCCGAAAATATTTCATCTAATGAATACCTCTCGCGAGGAGAAAATAAGACAATATTAATTGGTCTTAAATTTATCCTCATCGAATTTATTGAATATTCATCCAAAAAAGATACTATTCTTTTACTTGATGATCTCTTTTCTGAACTGGATACCGAGCATATAGAATCTATTCTCCTCTCTGCTGGAAAACGACAACTATTTATTACGACGCAAAATATGCCAAATTTCCTGACTGATAAAGATCAATTCTCATTTTATGAGATATAATATACAACAATAAGTACTATTGTAAATAGTATTTGTTTGGCACAAACGTTTTTTTTTGATATATTAGGCACGTACAGGCTATGGTTCTTTATAATTTATATTGCTCCCACTATGAAAAAAATATTTACATCTCTCCTTATCGGTTCCATTGGTATTTCCTTTTTTCCTGCATTTGCTGCAACAACAACTACAACAAATAAAGCCGATCATTTTGAGGTTTCCATTCAATCTCCTGTAAATATAGGAGAGGCGACTGATATAGTAGTAAATGTCCTCGATAAAGCAGGGGCAGTAAAAACAGATTATGCAGGAACAATATATATTGTCGTTGATAACGATTCAAAGGCAACAGTTCCATATGCTGATGACGGATATACTTTCAAAACTTCTGATAAGGGAACTATTACTTTTTCGAAAGGACTTTCTTTTACAAAAGAAGGGAAAATGAAAGTTACTGTTATAGATGCAGAGGACGATTATCTTGAATGAGTAGCATCCGTGACAGTAATTCCTGGTGGAACTTCAACTACTTGAGCAAAAGAGACAGTAACCATTACTTCTCCAGATAATAATTCTGAGATTCCTTCAGATTCAACAAGCGTAACAGGATCTGCCAAGAAAAATAGTAAAATTCAATTTTTTCTCAATGGTACAAAAGTAGGGGAAAGTCAAACTAATGAGGACGGATCATTTGTATATGAACTTAAAAAGCTTGAGCAAGAACAAAATGTTTTACAAGTTAAACTTCTCGATGGTACTGATAAAATAATTGGAGAATCTGATAAGATTTCCTTTAAGATAAGTACTGGAGGACCAGTTTTTAATACCATTACTGTTAAAGAAGGAAAAACTGTGGCTGTAGGAACTCTTTTAAATATAGAAATCTCTGCGGAAGCAAAACTTCGAGAAGTAAGTGCTACTTTTGGAGAAGGTACAGAAATACTTAAAGAAACAACTGATGGGATATACGTAGGAACTCTTACTGCACCAAGTTCAATAGGAAGTTTCCCAATTTCTATAAGTCTCAAGAATAATCTCGGGAAAACAACGGTAAAAAATAATGCTGAAACTATTGAAATCACAGAACTTCCAGATCTTTTTAAGAATATCAAGACTCAAGTAGCTCCTCAAAAAACAACTTTTACTTTTGAAGTAGATGCGGAACCTCTAGATCTTGCAAAGTTTAAATTCCAATATGGAACAGAAAGTGGAAGTCTTACAAAAGAATCTATAACTTTTGATAAAGAAAAAATCAAAACAAACGATAATACTTATACGTGGTATATACCTAATCTTGATCCACAAACGAAGTATGTTCGTATAATTGGACTCGATAAAGCAGGAAACGAACTTCCAAAAATGCGAGCTTCAAATATATTTGAAGTAAATCTCTCTCTTGCCGCTGCTTCAACATGTATGGTAAATAATATCTCTGGACTTGCTGTAACTGCTGGTGCAGATGGAACAACAACTATTCTTTCTTGGGATGCAGCTCCAGATGCAACAAGTGGTTATAATATCTATAAGCGAGATATTGATGGTCAATATACTCTTATCGAAAATGTAAAGACAAATACCTATACTATTTATATATCAAAGGACGTAGTAAAATATGATGATTTTGCTGTAACGGGAGTTTGTAATGAAGGGGAAGGGGAATCACCATTCCTTACAGAGGCAACCCGTGTAAAAACTGGACCTACTCAAATTCTCATTCTCCTTAGTCTCTCTGCTCTCATTGGATTCTTCGTAACTCGTCGAAAACTTATAAAAGCAGGAAAATAAGAATCTTTGATTTTAAAAAAATAATCCCGAGTTCGGGATTATTTTTTAAGGATTTAGCTCTCAAAAGAAGATATTTTTCTTCTCAATCTTTCTATAACGTTTCCCAATAGAGGAAATTCTCGATGATTTCCTCTATAACTTGCCACGAGAATAGGAAGGGTTTGTTCAGTCACTATCAGAAGATTTGACTGATAGCCCAATGTCGAGAATCCTACAGCTTGTTTGCTTATAAAATTTCTATCCTTATCAAGAATCCATTCTATATACTCTCGAATCATTTTGGCTCGTTGCACAGAATCCACAATATCTCCCTGTCCTGGAATTATACATAAATCTCTTGCAATGGCTAATCGCTGTTCTCGATTTGCTTCAAAATCCTCAGGGTATGCCATTGTCATATGTAATTTATACTAAAAATATAATTATCTATCTGAGATAGTAAATATAATATTATCTTTGTCAAGTTTTATCTGTGAAACTTCCCATGAATCTCCTTTAGTTTCGGGTTTGTTATATGAGTATAGACCTGAGTTGTAGTAATAGAAGCATGTCCGAGAAGTTCTTGAATGGCTCTAATATCAGCACCGTTGGTTAGAAGGGTAGTGGCGAAACTATGTCGGAGCGTATGAGCTGAAACTTCTTTTATAATATTCGCTCGGAGGGCATATTCCTTAATCTTATTGGTGATAAAAAACCGCGTAAGTCGAACATCCACATCCGTAAGAGGTCTTTTTATTACATCATTTCATTGTACTGATTTTGAATAGACATTATCAGTACTAAAATTATGACGAATAAAGAGGGAATTGAATGTATCTTTCTCACCAAGTTCCGATTTTCTTGCCTCTAAATAAGTTTGAATTTTATCTACAGCCAAATCAGTCAAATATACCGTACGAATTTTACTTCATTTTCCACGAACACTAAATTCATGCGTATCCAAATTAATTGCTGTTTTATTCAATGCAGTGAGTTCTGAAATACGTAGACCCGTTGAATAAATACATTCAATAATAGCCGCATCACGTTTTCATTGAATTGTACTTGTATCGATTTCATTAAAAATTCTCACAATTTCAGCAGTATCTAAGAAAGTTACTTCACGATCTTTTTGTTTTATAAGATCTATCGAAACAGGATCTATAGATTCATATCATTGTTTTCGGCAAAATTTCAAAAAAGCCCGAAAAGTAATCATATATGCATTCGCTGTCTTTACCGATAGTCATTTTTCCGCTATATGAAGCCGAAACTCATTTAAATCGCTTATTTTGACGTTTTCAAGCTCGAGATGACAGTTATCTAGGAGAAAACGTTTTAAAATATCTTTTTCAGAACGTTTTATGGAATCTTCTGGCGATTCAAGGAAAATAAGCTCATGATTTATGGGCTTTCATTTAAACTCTGAAATCTCTGGTACTAAATACCAAAGAAACTTTATTAAATGTCGTTCGTATTGTTCAACAGTTTTTAAACTCAGATTTTTATGTATTCGTATATATACGAGAAACTCATCGATAGCACGGACAAAATTCATAGATGAAAAGAAAGGGGACAAAAGTGATACATTTCTATCACTTCACATAATGTAAGTTATGTGAAGTATTTTAAGTATAATATGGAGAATAGATGGAAATGCAAGTTTTGTTGCAAAAAAATGGTTTTTGCAAATTTAAAAAAACAGAATATACTTTTTCTGAAATAGAAAATAACTTTCTTAATTTTCACTCGATAACTATTTTAATATAAAATTCTATGTCCATTCTTAATTTTTCTCACATCCACACCAAATCCGAACTCATGGATACACTCGAGGTTTTTTTCTGACTCCCTAACTTCTGGGGACGAAATTGGGATGCTTTTGGTGACTGTATAGCGGATAGAGAGTTCTCTACTCTCCCCTCTCAAGTTCAGATAATCGGGCTCGAAACCCTCCGAAAAAACTTCGGAGAAGATGCTCAGATTTTAGAGGAAATACTCGATGAAAACAGCATTAAGTATACTCTGCTTCGATAGATTTCTAGAAAAAAGATTTGCAAAAATATAAATTATACATACTATCCATCAGCTGTAAATTTCGGTTATCTCTCAAAATTCCTCAAATAAAATATAGGACTTAGAGATATTTATCAAAAACACAAATCCATACAGGGAGAAATATAATGAAGGTGAAAACAATTCCGCTTTGTCGTTATTGTCTGAGAATCAAAAGTGGTGATACGATTCATTCTTCTATTACTGCTGATGCTATTGATAGCGGTAAGGAATTTGACAGTATCACAAAATTGCAATCTTGGATTTTCCGAAATCCTTCATTGCAAAAAACAATGGCAAATGATGTGCAGATTTTATTTCTTGCACAAATTGCCGGCACTGAAGATTTACCAGTCTATGCTGACTGTTTCGAGTTGCATTTTGCTTCATCGCTTTCATTTCTGGATATCGCAACTACTGAGAATTTCCTCTCGTGCCTGGAAGAAAATTCCCAAAACATGATGAAGAAACACTATTTGGCTGCTGCTGATTTCCTGGAAACAAAAAAATCCCCGAGCATCATTGATCTGATTGTTTTCTTGAAAAATAAAGTTGTCGGTTTCCTTAAGGATTTCCGACAACTCACACCTACTCATTGGGTGGGTTAATTCTCATCTATCGCGTCCTAAGTTCTGAACTAGGACGCTTTTTTATATCCATAAAATCAAATTAAAAAGACCGTTTTCGGTCTTTTTAATTTTATCGGTATACCCATGGTGCCACACTATTGAGTATGAATCCTATCAGGAAGAGGAGGACGAGACCCGAGAGTACTTTCACGATTCTCTTTTTTGCATCTTCTGCTGCTGATTTATCGGCTCCAGAGATAGAATACTGAACACCAGAAACCACGAGCATGAGAACTCCGACGAGTGCGGTGATAAAGGTCGCATACTTGATAAGTCCTTTGAAAATCGCCATAACACTTCCGAAACCAGACTGAACCGTACATTTATATTTCTTTGTTTCTGGAGTATCTCCTCCAATAGATGTACAACCCATTCCAGGAATTTGTTCTGTAACAATCACTGTTGTTTCTGATGCAGCAAAAACATTTCCCGAACTAAATAATCCCAACAATATGAGACAAAAGAAAAGAATAATTTTTTTCATACATTCGAGAGATTAAGAATAGTATTTTATAATGTGAAATCTCCGAGATCCTTGAGGAAAGTATAACTGGCAAGGAGAATGATAACTGCAATGAAAGTATTGATAACAATGGTCTTCCCTTTCTTTGCCTTCTCATCATCTCCTGCGGAAGTTATATAATAGTACCCACCGAGAAGAAGAAAGAATATAGCTGTCGGTCCGGCAAAGAAGAGTGCGAGATTAGAAAGCTGGGCAAATATCCCCTGTCCTCGTCCAATATCTCCACTATATACAACTTGTACCCATGATTGTATAACTCCAAGAAATACGAGTCCAAGTACTCCATAAAGAATTCGTCCCTTAGCACGTTTAATCTTCTCTTCTGCACCGCTTGATGTAATAAGTTGAAATGCAGCAAGTGTAAACATAAACACTGCCGCCCCTATGATACCAATACGAATGAACGAAAGAATTCCATTTTCGACTGTTGAATTCCACTCCATAAAGTTGAAAAATATATTTGATCCGCTTGTAACACTGGTGGTATAACTTCCTGAGAGATTTTGTGTGACACTTGATACTCGTTTTCCCGCAAAAAGAGCATAAATTTCACCCGGAATGTTAACGAAGAGAAATGCTACGAGTGTATAGATGAGCTGTTTCTTTTGTGTCGTAACCGCCTTTTCATCGCCCATAGCGACTATCATCATGATACCTATATAGACGATATATATCACTGCAAGAAAACTAATGAGTACTTTTGCACTATGAAGAACTTTAAGTCCTGCGGCTTGAAGTTTCCCGAGACTATCACTACTTCCGTCTTCAGTAGTAACTGCTGCTGCCGAAGTAGTACCCAAACCATCTCGTAATGATGACATATCAACTTGCGCAAATGAAAGTGACACAAGATTTAAAATAATCCCCAAAGAGAGGAGAAAGTACAAGATATATATTTGAGTTTTTTTCATAGAAAAAATATGGCTAAAAATCCCTTCCAGTGTATACAAAAAACACGGAAGGTCAAAAAAAAATCTCTCTGATTTCTATGATAGAAATCAGAGAGATAAAATATTAGTCGTCATTAGTAAAGAAACCTGCATAATCTTCTTCTCGTACGATTCATTTATCACGAAGATTATCAGCAGAATTTTTCATAGAAATCATACCATCTTGCGATCCAAGTTCGATATTATTATTTATCTGAACAAGATCTCCTGATTTTATAAGATTCTTAATCGCTGGTGTTATAAACATAATCTCATGAATACCGACTCGTCCAGGTTCATTCGCTTTTGGAATAAGCCTCTGAGAAAGAACTCCGAGGAGTGAATCTGCGAGACGAACTCGAACCTGACTCTGAATATCTGGATTAAAGAACTGAATGAGACGATTGATAGTTTGAACTGAACCAGAAGTATGAAGTGTTGAAAATACAAGATGTCCTGTTTCTGCAAGATTCATAGCAGCCTCGACTGTTTCTTTGTCTCGCATCTCCCCTACCATAACGATATCAGGATCCTCTCGCATAGCTGCACGGATTGCAGCAATAAAAGAATCAGTATCTCGACCTACTTCTCGCTGTGAGAAGATAGATTTCTTATCTGTAAATATAAACTCCACTGGATCCTCAATAGTGACAATATGCTCTTGACGCTCTTCATTGATACGATCAATAATCGATACCATTGTCGTCGATTTACCAGATCCTGTTGGTCCCGTAATAAGAAAAAGTCCTTGTTTTGCATTAAGAATCTTTTTAACTCCTTCTGGGAGTCCGAGATCCTCCATTTTTTTTGCATCTCGTTCAATACGACGAAGAACAAACCCGATACGTCCGAGTTTAAAAAACCCGTTCACACGAAATGGAGTTCCATCACTTGAAACATAAGCAAAATCCATATCGTGTTTCTCGAGAAATTCTTTAAACTTTTTCTCATCTCCATGAAGAAGTTCGAGTGTCAACCGGTGCATCATTTCCTTTGAAACCTTTGCTTGTTCACCTCCTTGAGACATCTTTCCGATTTCCCCATTTACACGGAACCCGATAAAATCCCCTTCTGCAAGATGGATATCGGAAGCTTTTACCTTAATGGCATAAGCAAGAATCCCTTCGATTTCTGGTACTGATGTTGTAGTAGTCATAGTAAATATAATAAATTTTATACAGGAAAATTATATAGAAATATTATGAGAATCAAGCTGAATTAATCTAGGCTTGCATGGAAAGACGTGCCTTTATTTCTTTGATACGATCATTTTCAAGCTCGATATTTTTTCTCTCATCAAGTGCTTGTTTTGCAGATTCTCTCGCTTTATCGATAGCTTGTTTTGCTATTTTCTTTGCTATTTCAATAGCTTTTTTCTCTGTTTCTTTTGCCTCAGCAATTTGTGTGTTATAAGAAACAATTTCCTCATCTTTTATTTCAGCAAGTCGTATATTACTCGCGATAAATTGATCAAGTTCTGCACTTTTTTCAGCAATATATGCATCGAAATCAATTTTTTTAAGAGTAGTACCTTCTGTTTTCTGAGATGATTCCATAATTTCCTCCGTTACAGCTACTGTTGTTTTTTCTGGAATAATTTCTGTTTCTACCACAGATTCTTCTGTGAGAAATGAAGCATCTACTGTTACTTCTGGAGTTTCTGTAAGAAGAGAGTCTATTGTAATTACTGGTTCATTAACCGACATTTCCTCTACGGATTCTTTCTCTTCTGTATTTTCTTCAGTTTCTATTGATACTACTGGAGAAATTTCTGATACCTCCTCTGATACTTCCACAGGAACAGATGGCTCAGAAAAAAATGAAATTTCAGATGTAGAAACCGTTTCTTTAATATCCTCAACAGGATTTGTATCATTTGCATCGAAAATCTGTACGGCAGTATCAGGAATATTTTCTGCATTGACATTTTCATCAATAATAAGAAAAGATCCATCTTGATCATCTTTTTTTGTTGCAGTAGAATTCACTGCTTTAGTATTTTCTTCTAGAACTGTATCAAAAAATCACATAAGTATAAAGCTTAGGAATAAAATCCGTTTTCCCGGACAACAGAGTCAGTGTAGCATATTATAAAAATATTTGCAAAAAAATGAGTTCTTTTTATACTTGCCCCTGTTTTACTCATAATCAAACCAAATATGGATTACAATAAAGCAAAAGAGCTTATGAAACTTCAACAAGAAGCATCTAAGATACAAAACGAGCTCAGTAATATCCACATAGAAGCAGAATCCGATGGATTTGTTGTAACTATCGATGGACAAATGAAATGTATCAAAGTGGAAATCGAGGATGAAACACTTCTAGGAGACAAAGCTCGTCTCGAAAAAGCAGCACTTGAAGCAATCAATAAAGGGCTCAAAAAATCTCAGGAAATCGCTGCTGATAAAATGAAAGGAGTAATGGGAAATATGGGACTTAATTTCCCTGGAATGTAGAAAAATAAGAAATAACCTCATGGAATACTTTTTTCTTACCGTTATAATCCTTATACTCCTTTTTGGAGTATTTTTGACTTTCTGGTTCTCTGGCAAAAAACAACTGACAAAAGGACAAAAAGATTATTATCGAAAAGAGATTGAAAAGACATCTGTACTCCCCTCTTCGAACGAACAAATCCTTCAATACGATAAAATTCTCCATCATATATTGAAAGATTACGGGTACAAATGAACCGTCGGAGACCAGCTCAAGACAAAACCGTACATGATACATAATCTCGACACTATTTGGAGTCTACATAAACTCCGAAATAAGCTCGCACATGACATGGAAATTGTTTCCGAAGGATTGCTTGAACGAAAAGCTGAGGAATTTGAAAAAGAAGTATTAAAATTATTGTAGAAAATTAATCTCACATCATGGCAAAAACACCAAAAATTATCATAAAAACTCCAGAACAGATTGAAGGGATTCGAAAGTCTTCTCATCTCGCGGCATCAGTTCTAGATATGATAGAAGCATATATTAAACCAGGAGTTTCCACCGAAGAGCTTGACCAGATATGTAACACTTATATCCTCAATAACGGTGGGAAATCCGCTTGTATCGGGTACCATGGATACCCTCGATATACCTGTATCTCTGCCAATGACGTAATATGTCATGGAATCCCATCCAAAAAAGAAATTCTGAAGGAAGGTGATATTATCAACGTTGATGTAACAACGATTGTTGATGGATATTTCGGGGATACTTCGCGAATGTTTGCAGTTGGAAAGATTTCAAAGGCTCGTGAGAATCTTATCAATATGGCACGAACATGCCTAGAAATAGGACTCTCACAAGTCTATCCAGGAAATCGGTTCGGAAATATCGGATATGAGATCGCTCGTCACGCGGAACGAAACGGATATTGAGTAGTTCGTGAATATACAGGTCATGGGGTCGGAATTTACTTTCATGAGGAACCGTACGTGTACCACAAAGCACCGAAGGATTCTGGAGAGCTCATAGAACCAGGGATGATATTTACCATAGAACCTATGATAAATTCTGGAGCTCATCAAACAAAACTCCTCCCAGATAAATGGACAGTAAAGACCAAAGATGGAAGTGATTCTGCTCAGTTTGAACACACAATTCTCGTGACGGAAGATGGATATGAGATATTGACAGTAGCATAACAAATAATCCCTTACAAATTTCGTGAGGGATTATTAAAGTTTCTTAAAAAAACAAACTTGATTTATATAAGAAAACTGCAATAATAAACCGAGTTTAATTATTTATTTTCATAATTAATGAAAGACTTTTCTTATCTGAAAAAATCCGTATATTCAGGAATCACCTTTTTTATGACGGTTCTCATCCTCTCGATAGGATATGCGACGATTGGAAACACTTGGGTATCACCTGCAACGCTCGAAGTAGGTGCGGGTTCTGGACTCACTGCAAGTGCATGGAATAGTCTTCTGGCGAATTTTAATGTGCTTGATATAAGAACAGCACCTATAAGCTCTTCTTGAGGAAATATAGGGATTGGGCTAGTAAATCCAGGAGCGAGATTAGAAGTAGCTGGAGATATATTTATTAACGGCAATAATGTTCCTTATAAAAAATTAGTATCATGTAATGGGGCTATATATATACAAGTCGCAGCATATTATCCAACAGCATTAAATGCTATTTGGTCTCCTGTCTGTAGTAATGCTTGTGCCACTATTGGTGCTGGATTTGCTGGGAAAGTCACTAATTACGTATCACAGACTATCGGTACAGGTATTCCTCAAACATGTGGAGGGGTTACTTTTTATCCTACTCATAATGGAGGTGAAACTGTAAATGGACAGGCAGTTGCACAATGTGTTTGTATGGGTTGGTAATAAAAAATAACAAAAACCTCCGAATCAATTCGATTCGGAGGTTTTTGTTTTACTTCTTACCTCTTCACTACCACAGTCACGATAATTCCTTCTACATCCACTTCTCGGGAAATATCCCCTTCTTGGAGATTCTCGTCGATGACAGAGAGGGTCTCGGAAGTGATATAGTCCGAGAAGAGCGAGAGGATTTTCTCCATCTTTTCTCCATGGAGTGCCACTCGTACTCGGTCGGAGACTTCATATCCAGCATCTTTGCGGAGATCTTGGATAACTCGGACAAGGTCGCGAGCATACCCCTCGAGTTCGAGTTCTTCAGTAATAACAGTATCCATAGCGATGACCATTCCGGTTCCACTCATAACATCGAGCAAGACTCCTTCGAGCGGTTCATAGGCAATTTCATACTCTCCTGCCTCGAGTGTGTATTCTCCAACCTGGATTCGTCCGTCATCAAGTTCTTGGAAATTTCCAGCTTTCGCTTGAATAATCACATCTTGAACAACTTTCCCGAATCGTGGTCCGATGAGTTTGGCATTTGGTTTACAGATAGTACGTGCCACATGGGACATATCCTCGATTTTGACTTCCTTTACATTCAGCTCCTCTCGGATAATCTCCTGAAAATATACATCAAGTGGTTCCCCGATGGTAATCGAAGAAAGCGGTTGACGGACACGGATTTTCTTCTGACCGCGAAGTGCGAGCCCGAGAGTGATAATATCTCGTGCTTTTTTCATGTCAGCTTCGAGGGAGTCGAACATATGAGCCCGAGTAAAATCTGGGAATCGCTCCAAGTGAACCGATTCATGACCGGTGAGTCCGCGGTACACCGCATCGGAAATCATCGGAGTAATCGGTGCCATAACTTTCGTGAGTGTTGTGAGTACATGGTAGAGTGTCTCGTACGCCTCGAATTTATCTCCATCATTCTCAGATTTCCAGAATCGACGTCGGGAGCGTCGAATATACCAGTTCGTGAGGTCATCCATAAATTCGGTGATGGCTCGGGTCGGTATTTGAAGATCATAACATTCAAACCCCCCAGCAACGGTTGCTGTCAAACGATTGAGTCGAGATATAATCCATGTATCGAGCCGATTACTAAGCGGAGTCGCAAGAAAGTCATGATATTCTGCATTTCCAATCCGACCATTTCCTCGATATCCTTCCTCCATAGAAAGATTGAAAAAATGAGTATTGAAGGCACGGAATGTTCCTCCGTGAGCAACGACAAGTATTCGCTTTCCTGGATATTTGGCGATGATATTCTCTATAGCGGATTCGATACGTGCTTGATGATCCCTCTCATGCTCCCCTCCTCCATGTTCGTACGCAGCTTTGTAGTGGTACGGTCCATCGAGGTCTTTTCCAGTTTTTTCTTTATACCAAGCTTCTATCTCAGTATGACTCTTTCCAGAACACTCTCCGGCATGTCGTTCGATAAGCTCAGGAAGAGTAATAATCTCTCCAGTATATCCAAGCTCCTTTGCGACGATCTCCGCAGTTTCTTGAGCACGTCCAGCAGGCGAAACGATAATAATATCGAATTCCTTCCCTTCCTGCTTCATGCGTTTTCCAGCATTTTGAGACTGTTTTCGTCCGGTTTCATTGAGTGGGGAAGTTTCTCCGGCATCGGAAATACGTTTTCCAAGATTTGCATCTGTTTCTCCATGTCGCATCATGGTAATGCGGGTTCCAGATGGAGTCCAAGAATCTATATTTGCATATGTCGTGAAGAAACTGTACGTATTCCAGAGTGGAAGGAGAACCTTTTTTACTACTTCTTCGACTCCTGCTTCCGAGAACCGGAGATCGTCCGCTTTCACCACCGGAGATGAGAGGAGATAGAACCGGAGTGCATCGGCTCCGTGCTTCTCGACGAGTTCGAGTGGGTCCGGATAATTCTTGAGAGATTTACTCATCTTCCGTCCATCTTCCGCGAGGATGATTCCGTTTACGATGACATTCAGAAACGGTGTATTGTCGAAAAGTGCCGTCCCGAGGATGAGAAGCGTATAGAACCAACCACGAGTCTGATCAAGACCCTCCGCGATGAAATCGGCTGGGAATTTGAAATTGGCGGTTCCTTCGAATGGATAATGTTTGCTCGCGTACGGCATAGAACCGGACTCGAACCAACAATCGAGAACTTCTGGGATTCGCATATAGGTTTTTCCGTCTTTTGAGAGCTTAATCTGATCCACGAAGTGTTTATGGAGATCGACTGGTTTCTTGGAATCCGTATAGAAATATGCACCGTTTTCTTCATAGATTTGTCCAAACTCTTTATTTGCTTCGTAGAGCTCTTTTACAGAACCTATAACGATAATATCCCCGTCTTCACTCTTCCACACCGGAATCGCAGAACCCCAGTAACGGTTTCGGGATATATTCCAGTCTCGCGCACCTTCCACCCATTTTCCGAATCGTCCGTCTTTGATATTGTCGGGCATCCAGTTTACTTTCTGATTGTTGGCAATCATCCGATCCTTAAGGGATTCCACATTCACGTACCAAGCGGAAATAGCCCGGTAGATAAGCGGTGTATGGCAACGATAACAGTGTGGATATGAGTGGTCGATGGTTCCGATATGGATGAGCTTCTTCTCGGACTTGAGTCGGTCGATGACAATCTGGTTAAAGTCGAAGACGTATACATCGTTATCGGAAAGAAGTCCGGTCGTGTGACCGATAGCATCTATATGGGAAATAAATCCGAGCTTCTCTTTCTGTCCGATTTCCGCATCATCCACACCATATGCTGGGGCGATATGTACGACTCCAGTACCGGAATCTGTTGTGACATGGTGCCCTGGTACGACTTTGTACGCATTTTCCCCGAGAACCACATCATCGGAAACAGTTCCTGCCGCAGCAAGAGTTACAACATCATTGAACATCGGTTCGTATTCTAGTCCAATAAGAGCAGAACCAGGAAATTCACGTACTAAAGTATAATCTTCTGGATTTTTGTAATACATTGCAATTCGGTCTTTTGCGAGCATATACGTCTCGCTTGTTGCTTTATCAAAGATTTCTGCGTAAATGACATCCGTTCCAACAGCAAGTCCCAGATTCGCTGGAAGCGTCCAAGGAGTCGTGGTCCATGCAAGTACGTAAAAACCATTATCTCTAGAAGGTTTTCTCAATCCGAGCAATATATCAACTGCCTCTCTTGAAGCTACAAAAATATCCTCCGGCAATGTATCTTTTGGAAAAAATCGCCATTCAGTAAATGTTTCTGGTTCTTGTCCGTTTCACGGAATGATTCCTGAAGATTGAATATGAAAAACTCGATTATCGTAAACTTTTTGTTTCACGAGATCGTATTGTTCTGAAATAATATGCTCCGTACCGATATTTATTTGGATTCCCGATTCTTCGAAAACTTCTCGCATCGCCGCCTGTTCGAAAGTCTCATCTCCCTCGACTTTCCCCCCAGGAAGAGACCAAAATGAATATTTTTTATTATACCCGAGCAGTATCTCGCCTTTTTCATTCTCGATAATCACTCCTACTGCTTTACGGGCTTTCACCTTGAATTTCACCGTCACCGCCTTATCCTGCTTGTCCTCATAGCCTTGATTCACCTCGAAATTGGAGAGAGGCGTGGAACAACGCGGACAGTATGGAACAACCCGGTACGATTCGTACACATAGCCCTTGTCGTAGATACTCTTAAATACCCACCAAACAGACTCCATAAAGTCGGTATCCATGGTCTTGTAGTCGTTGTCCATATCGACCCATCGACCCATACGCTCGACGGTCTGTCGCCAAACGTCCGTGTATCCGAACACGTTCGCACGACACTGTTCGTTGAACTCGAATACTCCGACCTTATCCTCGATATCCTTCTTCCCAGAGATTCCGAGCTTTTTCTCGACGATATTCTCGATCGGGAGACCGTGACAATCCCATCCGAAGCGTCGTTCTACGAACTTGCCTTGCATGGTCTGATATCGTGGTATAACATCCTTGATGGTTCCCGCCAAGAGGTGACCATAGTGCGGAGTCCCGGTCGCAAATGGAGGACCGTCGTAGAAGTTAAATTCTGGTGAATCCTTTCGGATTTCAAGGGATTTCTGAAATATTTGATTTGTTTTCCAGTACGCAAGCATCTCATTCTCGAGAGCTGGGAAAGATTGACGGGAGTTGATTGTAGGAAACATATGGATAAAAATTAAAAGATAAATTCGGATTGTTTTTTATCAGGAATTCTTTGATAATACTTTCGTATTTCTGATATGAAATATGGATAAAGTCAAAATAGATTCGGGTTGTCATCGATAATTCTTATAAGAGATCGTGAACTTTCATAACTATAAAGTATATCTTCTCACCATCATGCAAAGAAACCAATACCATTACCAGAATCCATTGTATATTTGAAAGCTAATTCCGATAGAAGATGGGGAATACAATGATCTTCGAAGAAATAAACGAATTTATTGAAATCAAGTCCTTGTTTAAAACAAACTCATTTAATTCTCTGAAAATGTATTTCAAATTCTTTGTCTAATGAACTTCCTGTCATGTATAATGCTTCAAAGAAAGGTTCATCAAATTCGTTTACAAGTAGTTTAATAAACAAATCCTCATCGTTCATAATATCAGATAATCCATATTGTTCCACAAGAGCTATAAGAATATCTTTCTTTTTTCTCTCTCTTGCAAGAAATCACTCGAACCAATTATTTATATCATCCCGAAATTTATCAAATTCAGCGTTACCTGACTTCTTTTTTGAAGCAAATCATTCCCCAGATTTTTGTTTATTTCCCATCAAGAAATCATATGCTTCTCTGATTTTTGCAAGATTTCTCACCACTCCATCAAACTTCGCGGAATCTGGATGCCCCTTACTTCGTAATAGTCTATAGTGTGATTGAATTGATGATAATTCAGTTGATTCAGGGAGTTCCAGTAATTCCAGCGCCTTATCTCTATTCATATAAAATGAAAGTAAAAAGTAAAATTACATTATCTTCCCTATCTCCAAAAACAACTCCACGAACGAAGACTGTCCGAAAAAGTGTCACCGATTCTGGAACGTATGAAGTTTGGAATCTTGTATCCCTGCATGATACCGCTCGGCATGATTATACGGAACTACTGGGTCATCCACAGAGCTCCAGATATGTACTTCATCCGATTGCGAGGCGAGATTCGGGAGACGATTCGTGTCGAATGCGAACGAGCCGATGGATTCTCCGACGAGTCCTTCATTATCGAGCACTGGGGCGATGAGGTGAAGCTGTGCAAGGTGCTTCGGAAAGGTATTTTCCGAAAGGTACTTGGCAATAAAAATACTGCCGAGCGAATTCCCAATAAGAATCGTTTTTTGATTATTGAGATACGGAAAGAGTTTCTCAAACCAAATCTTCCATGCTTCATATTCTGCTTTCTGCTTGCAAGGCATATCGGGCGCGAACGATTCAAATCGATCGGAAAGTCCATCTATAATCCATTTCTTCCAGCTTGGAAAACGTTTATATGGATTATACTCCCATTGAACAAGATAATCCATATATGCTACATCCGAATCGAATGTTTCTCATCCATGAATGAATATTATCTGATGTTTTAATGGAGTCATAATTAAGAAAACTAGAGAAATTAAAAAGGTTCTATAATATCCAATAATTCAAAACCCCGTATCCGAATATAATCGTGAGAGCGATGGTATTGATGAAAATCGCAATTTGTCCGGCCTGTTTCCATGCCTTATAAGAAGAATACACCCAGAATATCTGAGCAATGAGTGTTACTATAAGTCCGTATTGTGGCATTTTCATGGACATAAGAAGGAATCCTGCCGTCGTGAAGACGAGAAGTCCAACTTGCATAATATTGTTGAAAGTGAAGTATTTTTTCATACAAAAAATTGTTATTTTCAGAGAATAATAGTAAACCATTTCTGTCCTCGTAAGTCCTGATATTCTACCTTATTCCAACTGTAGTCTTTTCCGCCTAGATCGAGAATATCTTGTGGACAATAGTAGTAATAGGTGCGAGTTCAAAATTCATCGGTTTTTGTAAGTTCTTCATAAACATCGGAATATTTGAGCGATATGAATACTATTCCTCATGGATTAAGTGCGGATAGCATATTCTGGAGTACTTCTTGGAGTTTTTCTCTCGGTGTATGAAGGAGTGATGCAAATGAAAAAATAATATCTGTTCACTCTGGAAACTCGAAACCTTCCACGTCAGCCACGATGAATTTCGAAGAAACCTCCGGGAGAGCTTCCTTTGCGAGACGAATTATCTCCGAAGATATATCGATTCCGAGATAGTCTGAAGTATGGTTCAATATCTCCCGAGCATCTCGACCATTTCCACATCCAATCTCCACTACCTTTGGAGAGTCTTTTTGAACGTATGAAAAAGCGTGGAGAATATCTTCCACTCTTGCACCAATACCTGCAAATTTTGCTGTCATTTCTTGAGCGGTGGCATTATATACATCGATTGTTTGCTGTTTCTTGTTCATACAAAAAAGCACCCATTAGAAAATATGGATGCTTTCGGTCCCGGGTTTGGGAAGGTACCACCGGAAAGCGGGTACTTGATTTATGTTCTATAACGGGAACTTCCGGGAGATTCTACTATCCGCCGTGGCGGGTTTCTTTCTCCGGCTCGCGGGTGATAGCCGCTCAGATGCCTTTATTACTCGGATAGTATAGGGAGAAATCTAGTTTTGGCAAATTTTTTTGAGAGAACTTCTATGCGGCAATTCTCATAAGAGTTTCATTTACAGCCTCTTTTGTCGCGAGCGCTTTATCACCAGTACTGTTCACGAGATCAAGATTATCGGTGTGGACTCGAATAATAGGAGTATCTTTATAGTATTCTCCGAGAAAATCCCTCCCGTTTTCACTGTAATAGCTATGAAGTTCTTCTGTATGTTTCTGTATCTGCTCATCAATAAAACTCCCACGTGCCTGGAGTCGTCCGAGAACCATCTCTGGTTCAGCACTTATATGGACAAGAAAATCTGGTTTTGGAAGATTCTTGAAAGATTTGTTAAATGTTTGAACAAAATCCTTACCTGCTGTTCATTTGATTTTCATATGAGCATAGACGAGTACTTGAATAATCGAAAAATCCATAACAATCACGGAATCTTTTGATTCAAGAGAAGCCTTGGTAAGGATAGCCTCATCGAGTACACGGAAAAGCTCCTGATTCTTTTCCCAGAGAGTCTGGTCAGAGAGACCGTCCGAAGAAGCCTTGATAATCGGAAGATATGGGCTCATCTGAGGAAGTTCCGTGAGTTTTTTTACACTCGGAGGCATGAGAGGAAAATCCGATTTCAGCCGTTCATTCAGACTTTTTATAAAGATTTCCGTAAAAGTAGTTTTTCCGACTCCAGATTGTCCGGTTATAGCAATAATAGGGAATCTTCTATGTTCAAGAAGAAATTCACGAAAAGATACTCCTGAAATCTTCATGAGCTGCATATTTTCAATATCCGAAACATATTCGGCTACAGCTTGTGTTTTTTTCGATAGCATAGATGGTCTTTTAAAAATACATACATCAAGCATATCATAAATTGAAATGATTCGCAACTCCTGAGGTTTTAAAGTCTGTAGTATTCATTATAGAATGGTGCTATCGCCGCCTTAAATGCGAGACTGAATTCATCCTTTCGAACGAGCATATTGTCCGACCAAGCACCCATACTCCCCTCTTCGCTCCTACTATGAACACTTCATTTAAGTGCTTCCATTACTGGTCAAAGTTCTTTTCCTTCTTCATAGAGCATCTTTTCTATGAGAGATGGAACTTCCATAACTTGAGAAATTCCAAAGTGCCCCTCTCCTGCTTTATTCATAATATAAATCGTTCCACCAAGTACTTTCTTATCAAGAACTGACCAAACTCCTCCTTCAATTCCCACATAAAAATCAGCTTCGATTCACTTTTTCCGAAGGTTCATGGCACGATTTCGAGCTCATTCAAGGGTTACTTCAAGTGAGAGTGGCATATCAGAAACATCGGATGGAACTTTCTCGAGAACGTACTCGATAGTGTCTCGGATATCCTTGAAATACGGACAAACAGCGACAGCTTCCTGAACTCCGGCTACTTTCGGGGAACTGGTCGTTCCAATGGCAATTTTCATAAGAAAATAAGTGAGAAAATATTTTTTAATAAAGAGGATATGGAAATTACAAAGAAAAACAAATATTTCTATTCTACATATTTTTCCTTGCTTATTATTCGTTATTTTTTATACTCTCTTTCATATATTTACATACCTCAATATTATATGAAAAATCCACATATTCTCTTTATATTGACTATTCTCTGTGCATTCTTCACAACTATTTTTTCCAATATATTCCTTCAAGGAATCGGATTTTATACAATGGAAAATACTCCTTCAAATTGAGTAAAAGAAGATGTGAAAATAGATACTGCATCTTTGAAAAATTTTTCGATGAGTGTAAAAAGTGTGGCAAAGAAACTTTCCCCCTCTGTTGTAAGTATTATTGTTTCCAAAGACGTACAAACTTACAAAACTGATCCTTTTGGATTTTTTTATGAACCATCCGGAACTATTCGTAAAAAAGTAGGTGGTGGAACTGGATTTTTCATCACAAAAGATGGACTCATGCTTACAAATAAACACGTTGTTTCCAATACTCAAGCGAGCTATACCATCATCACTGCATGAGGAGAAGAATTTACGGGGAAAATTCTTGCATTTGACCCAACTACCGATCTTGCTATCATGCAAGCCTACGATGGGAATGGAAAGAAACTCGATGAATGTGAACCAGTAAGTTTTATCGACAATACAACTTCTTTAGAGGTAGGGGATTTTCTTATCGCTATAGGAAATGCTCTCGCAGAATTCAATAATACTGTAACTTTCTGAGTTGTTTCCGCTCTGAACCGCACTATTGAAGCGGGAGATATAAATACAAACGAGACCGAGCTTCTGAGCGGGCTTATTCAAACTGATGTTGCTATCAATCCTGGAAATTCTGGATGACCGCTCGTGAATCTCGATGGGAAGGTTATAGGAATCAATACTGCTATCGCGAGTAATGCGACTGGTCTCGGTTTTGCTATTCCCCTCTCAGAAAAAGAAGTTACCTATCTCGTGGATTCTGTACAAAAAACAGGAACTATCAAACGAGCCTTTGTTGGAGTTCGAATGATTTCACTCAATCCAAGACTTGCTAAAAATCTCAATCTTCCACTTTCTTATGGAGATATGCTCGCCGAATCTCCCGATGCAATAGTCAAAAACTCTCCCGCAGAAAAAGCGGGATTGGAAAGTGGAGATATTATCACAGAAGCAGCAGGAATTACGATTGGAGAATCTTACAGTCTTCGAGATGTTATAAAAGATAAAATCCCAGGAGATAAAATCACTCTAAAAGTATGGAAGAAAAAAACTCAAAAAATAGAAGTAGTAGAGCTTATTCTTGAGGAAAAATAGAAAGTGTTGATTTCGAGAAAAAAACACTATAATCCTCTCCACTTCGGGACAAATGAATCCGAATACAATTTTTGTTCAACCAAAAAGAAGGGAGTTAAGAATATGTTGGGAAATGCAATGCATCAAACAACTTCTACTGGAGGTAGCCAAAAACAAACTCCTCCTCCATCAGCATTGAGTCATATACATGGCTCGAGTTCTCGTCCAACAATTTTTGCCTTGCGTCGTGAACAACACTTCGCAAATCAACAAACGGGAGAAATGCAAAAACAAGCATAACGAACAATATGCTTCAGGTCGTACTTTGTACGACCTTTTTTATTTTCCGAGAAACAGTACTCGATTTCTATTATGTTCCTCAAGAGTTTTCCCATAGTGGATAGATCCAGAATTATCATGAAGATAATAATAATACGGAGTCGATTTAGAATAAATAGTTGCAGAAATAGTATCAACACTCGGATTTGAAATAGGAGTCGGTGGAAGATTGAGATTATTTCTCGTGTTGTAAGCGGTTTTATCATAGATATGTCCTCCGATAAATGCGGGCGTACAATCAGTCATAGTGAGACGATACGCATAACAAACTGTCGCATCTGCACCAATAAACCATTTTTCCTCATATCGTTTTTTCAGAATTCCTGCTACAATCGGTTTATTTTCATTACTTTTTTCTTCTTTTTCCACGATGGAAGCAAATATAAGTATTTTATATAATTCAGTATTGGAAGTGAAATGAAACTGTTTATATACTCGCTCGTGAAAAGCCTTTAGAAGTGTTCGGATTATATTATCCGCTTTCGCCTCGGAACTAATTCTATAAGTATCAGGGATAAGAAAACCTTCCAAGGTGCTTGCTTCCTCAAGAAATAAAAATTCTGTTTTTAATGTTGATGAAATATTCTCTGCTAAAGCGGTAAAATCTCCCGCCTGTATAATTCCTTTTTTTGTCAAATATGAATCTATATCCCATATATTCCACCCGGGAAGAAGTGTAATGGTAATATCTTTAGAAATAGGATTTTTAAGGACCTGACTAAAGAGTTTTTCTATTGTCGTATCTTGCTCTATAGAATATGTCCCTGCTTGAAAAGTAAATTTTCTCACAAAATATTTTGTATATATTTTAAAAAAAATTGAGTTTACATCTATAGAAAGTTTCTGTGGGAGACTTGCAACCGTATCTCATCGATTCACGATAAAATCCTGTTTTACTACAACGATATTTGGTAAAATAGAAGTAATATAAACCACTCCTATAAGGATACTCGTAAGAAGAAAAGAAAGAAATTTCATGCAAATAAAAAAAGAATACAACTGACAGAGTATAGTGCTTTTTAGATTTTTTCAAGTGGATATACTTTTTTTTAGTTTACCAATAAATAAGTATATTTGTAAAGGTATTTTATAGGTATTAATGGTGTGCATTTTTGTATTTCTCAATTTTATATGATATATTGTTTCTATTCTTATCTGAACCATTATAAAATATGTCTCTTTCTCCAAAAATCCAAGATACTCTTGTAAAAATAACCAATGTTTTTAAATGAATAGGAAAGAAAAATGATACCATTATGACAGGAACATCATTATCTTCCACAAATAAAACATATGCTCAAAATAGTGATATAAAGACCCCGTCTCTCGGAGATACTGCTGTGGAGCTCGATAGTATTTTTGCAAAAGCACTTTCTCTCGGAGCATCCGACATTCACATAGAACCAGAAGAGGAAGGTCTCCTTATACGAATCCGAGTCGATGGTCGTTTCGTGGAATATGGACGATTTTCTGCTTATGAAAAAGCTCCACTTATCGCTAAAATCAAGATTCTCTCAGGATTAAAAATCGATGAACAACGTCTTCCTCAAGATGGAAAAGCAACCTATCATGATACTACTAGTGGTAAGAATGTTGATCTGCGAGTAAGTGCCATTCCTACTATCTATGGAGAAAAGGTAGTTATACGACTTCTCCGCAAGGAAAGTGAACTCATGGATCTTCGGTCTATAGGGGTTCTCCCGATGAATATGGTAAAAATAAAAAAACATCTCGAAAACCAATTTGGACTCGTACTTATCGTCGGACCAACAGGATCAGGAAAATCTACGACACTTTATTCTATGCTTTCACGATTTGATCCAGAAGAAAAAAATATATCTACTCTCGAGGATCCAGTTGAGTATCGTATCAAGTGAGTAAATCATACACAAATCAATCCGCAAATCGGATTCAATTTCGCCGATGGACTTCGAAGTCTCCTTCGTCAAGATCCAGACATTATCATGGTTGGGGAAATCCGAGATACTGAAACCGCTCGTCTCGCGGTCGAAGCATCCATCACTGGACATCTCGTATTTTCTACTATCCATGCAAATTCCACTGTTAATACTCTTCAACGTCTCACAAACCTTGGAATCGACCCACTTCTCATTACTTCGAGTCTTCGTCTTATTATTTCACAACGTCTCGCTCGAAAACTCTGTCCACATTGTAAGGTTGCGTATAAACCTGATGAGCTTACTAAGAAAAAAGTACTTTCTCGTATCGGGAAATATGTAAGTGAGCCAGATGATATGGTTTTCTATCGCGCTCTTGAGGGTGGCTGTGAAAAATGTAATCACAAAGGGCATAAAGGACGAACTGGTTTTTTTGAAATTCTCGAGATAACCGAAGGTATCGAGAAGATGGTTCTTGCACACGCTTCCAAAACGCAACTCGAAATACAAGCCATTGGAGATGGAATGATTACTATCAAGGATGATGCACTTATAAAACTCGTACTCGGGGAAGTAAGTCTCGAGGAAATACTTCAAGTACTTGGTGGATAAAAATTATTCGTACAAAAAAAATCTGAACGCTTCGTTCAGATTTTTTAAATAGCAATATATTAATTGTACTAAGCTAAATTATTACTAAGATAACTTGCAGGATAATAATCTGCAAGAATCGATTTTATATGATCTCCTCCTTTATCTTCAAGTAATCATACAACCTGACATAATAATTCCCCGAGTTCAACATCTTTGCTAGAATTTGAATCCATACCTACAATAAATTCTTCAATAACAGAAGAAAGAACTTGTATATCTTCTTTATTTCACCGATTAGCAAGGATTCGCAAAAATGATTTCGGAGCCTTATTTATAAGAGTTTTTGCAGAAATTAACGATGTTTTACCCATTAAAGTCTCTGTCCAATCTGTTAATCGACCAACAAGAACGAGAATGGTAGATATTTCTAAAAAGGCTATGATAGATCGTCGTGGATGATGTTCTGATTTTCAAGAACCATTGAAAAATTCTTTAATAATACTTTCTTCTGTAAAATGCTCTACAATAAACTGATTAAAATAAGAAATATATCCAGGCGCCTTATGTTCTCGATATGTACGAGTAAGAAGCTCTGTTTCAAATGTATCAGTATCTTTAAAGCCAGCATTTATAATATGTTCTAATATCTCAGTAGGTCCAATATCTGGCCCTCTGTATTTTCAATTATCAAGTAAGTACTGACTTCTTGTATGTATAGAATCTTGGATTACACTAACATTAACTCTATCAGTTTCGGAAAAATCCTCATAAATATCTGGATATTTATCCTCCACCATGCGTTTGAATGCTTCTATATTGGAAGCACTACATTTTCCAATATTAGTTCTATCATAAAAACCAAATTTCTTACAAGCATCAAGCCATGCAGCCTGAAGTTCAAGACTTAATTCTGCATCTACTGATTCTATTTTTTTTATCTCAGCTAAAAGAATACGGAGACAATATTGCTTTTGAGTTTTGTCTGTCATCGCGACTAAACGTTTTGTTCCATCAAGTTGATTTACCATAAAATAAATTATTTATTATAAAAATATAATTCTATATAAAGAAAGCTTTATACATTTTTTTGTATTCTTGTCAAGAGTTTTTAATTAAAATGACAATAAATCTACATTAGATTTTGATATTTCTCCATATTCTCTATACTATCCGCAAGTAATTATCCCTTATTATTCCTTTTATTCATGGCAGTAGAACTCGACATATCACAATTTATTAAACCGACTATAGAGAAGAAAGTCGGGTACGTTGCACTTATCGGGCGACCAAATTCTGGAAAATCCACCTTCATCAATGCACTCATAGACGAAAAAGTTAGTGCTGTTTCCAGCAAACCGCAGACCACTCAAAAAACCATCCGAGGGATTTATAATGATATTGATTCGCAGATTATTTTCTTCGATACTCCAGGTATTCATGAGTCTAAAGAAGATTTGAATATTATTATTAATAGTCAGGCGGAAACTTCTCTAAATGATGCGGATGTAATCGTCCGATTTATCGATCTCTCTCGACAACGTGGAGAGGAAGAAGAAAAGATTGGCGAACTTCTCAAATGAATAAAAAAGCCAGTGATTCTCGTGTATTCTAAGTCTGATCTCAAACATGCAACCGAAGCAAGAAAAGACGCTATTAGCATATCTTCACGCAATAAAAATGGATTTCAAAAACTCCTTGCTACTATTAAAAAATCTCTCCCCATTGGTCCGCTTTTCTACGACGAAGATTATTATACCGATCAAGATATGGAAACTCGTATTCGTGAGATTATCCGTGAAAAGATATTTCAAAATCTCGGAGAAGAACTACCGTATGATGTTCTCGTGGATATAGATAATCTCGAGGAGGAGAATGGAATGATAAAAGCCCTTGTTATGCTCTATGTTGCGAAAGATTCCCAGAAAAATATTCTTATCGGAAAAAACGGAGTAGTTCTCCAAAATATTGGGAAACTTGCCAGAGTTGAACTCGAAAAAATTCTCGAAAAAAAAGTATTTATACTCCTTCGAGTAAAAACTATGTCCAAATGGAATAAGAATCCAAATGTATTAAAAAAGTATTTTGGATAATCCTTTCTTGTATGCTCAAAATCTCATCATCAGGAGAATATGCCCTTCTCCTTATAAAACATCTCTCTGATAATCCTGGAACTCATACCATCAGTGCGGTGAGCGAGAAACTCGGTATGAAAGAGCCGTTTCTCCGAAAGACCGCGAACAAACTTGAGAAAGCGGGTATTATTTTCTCGCATAAAGGGCGATACGGCGGTGTGGAGCTCGTAAAGAAAGACATTTCCGTGTACGATATACTTTCAGCAGTTTGAGAAGATCTGAGTATTGCTATTTGTTCCAATGGAAAATGTGCTTCCTCTGAGAATTGCGGTATCACTCCGACCATTGTTAATATCCAACGCGGATTCGATACTATTTTAAAAATTACACGGCTATAATGTCCTACGATGCTTTTGCTTCCACATTCTCACGGTCACGAAAAAATCTCCGATGGGGAGAGATTGAATATTTTATAGAATATATGAAAAAATATTCTTCCGATGAGAAAATCTCCATCCTCGATATCGGATGTGGAAACGGCCGATTTCTAGACACACTCAAGACTTCCTGATTCCCCTACTCCTATCTCGGAATCGACGAATCCTCTGGGATGATAAATGAAGCTCGGAAGCTTCACCCGCAGCAGGATTTCAAGGTTCTTGATATGAATCATTTGGGGAAGTTGCTCGATTCAGGAATCTCTCAAAAACGAAGTGATTCGAGTGCAAATCGAGACCCTGAATGAACCGTACGAAGTCAGTACGGAGAATGAGGAAGCGGAGATTTAAGCTCGAAGGACAAGTTTTTCAGAGATTCATATCAATTCATTATATTTATAGCATCATTCCACCATCTACATACAAAAGAGGAACGGAAAGAAGTACTTTTGCAAGCAAAAAGACTCCTTGTACCCGATGGAGTAATTATGATGACGAACTGGAATCTTATAGGAGAGAAATTATTCAAAAAATACGAAAAAAGTTACAGATGAAATGGAGATTTTGGGATCAAAATAGGAATACATGAGCGATACTACCACGGATTTAGTGTGATGGAATTAGATGAGTTATTCCAAGAAAGCGGATATGAGATTCTCGAAAATCGGATATTTGAGGGAGAGAAAAATATCGTATCTCTTATAAAAAGCAAATAAAGCGGTTGTATTTTCGTTAAATCCACATATAATCCGGAAAAATATTCACTCTCTTTTCTGGTTCTTTCATGTCCATCTCACAAGAAATAGAATCCAAAATTAATATCGTCGAGCTTGCTGGGCGATATTTGCAGATGAAAAAAGCAGGGGTCAATTACAAGGCACTCTGCCCTTTTCATTCAGAGAAAACTCCATCTTTTACCATATCTCCGGTCAAAAATCTCGCTTATTGTTTCGCCTGCCACCACGGAGGTGGCCCGATTCGATTCCTAATGGAGATTGAGAAGATAGAATTTTCCGAAGCACTCCATATTCTCGCAAAAGAAGCGGGAGTGGAGCTCAAAACCGATTATTACAAGGAGCGGTGAGAAAAAACAGGTGATATCTATGATATGCACCGCATCGCCACCGATTTCTATCACGAAGAAATCAAACGTGAAGAAAATACAGAAAAGCTCAATTATCTTCTAAATCGTGGTATTACTCTCGAAACTATCGATCGATTCAAGCTCGGATACTCTGGAAATCCTCGAGAGCTTTTCGCTCGCCTCAAAGAAAAAGGATTCACCGAACAGAATATCATCGATTCCGGAATTTTTGTTGGTCCTGGACGAGATAAATTCTATGGACGCATCATCTTCCCTATCGCAAATTTTGCAGGTCATACGGTTGCTTTTACGGGACGTATCACGGGACAAGGTGAACCAAAATATCTCAATTCTCCAGTTTCTGATATCTTTAACAAGAGTGCTATTCTTTATGGATTCCATCTCGCAAAAAGTACCATTGCCAAAGAACAGAGCGTTATTATTGTCGAGGGACAGATGGATACGGTTGCCCTCCATCAAGCTGGTATCACCAATACAGTTGGTATCAGCGGAACTGCACTGACCAAGGAACATATCGGACTCATCAAGCGGTTCACAAAAAAACTTTATCTCTGTCTCGACTGAGATAAAGCCTGAGTGGAAGCAACTTTCAAAAGTCTAGAAAATCTCTACAATGAAGATCTCGATATTTATATTATTTCTCTCCCCGAAGCAAAAGATCCTGACGAATTTATAAAATCTTGAGGAAATTTTCGCGAAGAAATGAAAAAGGCTTTGAGTCCAGTGGCTTTTTATATCAAAGAGGGGGCGAAGAAATATAATATAACAGAGATGACTGGTAAAAAAGCTATTTGGGAAGAACTCAAAAAAATGCTCAAACATATTCGAAATCCCATCGAAATCGATGCCTATATCCGAGAGATTGGAAAGATACTCAATCTCAGTACTGATATACTTTACTCAGAGCTCAAAAACTTCCGAGAAAAGCGTGTTATTGAGGATGTAAAAAAGAAGGATGGATTTGAAAGAGCGGAACTTATCGCTGGATATATACGACTTTACAGCTACTTTGACTTGTTTTTAGAGAAATTTCAGTATACTCTCTCCGATGGAATGTCTATTCCCTCTTTTTTCGTAATTAAAAATCTCCTCTCTGCGAGGGAGTCTGGAAAAGAAGATGAGAACATAGACATTGATCGTCTTTCTGCTATAGAGTTATTTATAGAAGAAGAAAACACAACATTATCTCAAGACATTATTACTGGGAAGTTTTTGGAACTTGTCGGATATCTTAATAAGCTCTGTTTTGAACAGGAGAAGAAAAAACTTCTCGAAAATATCGACCCAAACAGCACGGAATATATGGTTGAACGTCATAAACTCCAAGAAAAAGCAAAAAAAATAGGTGTGAAATTTAATTAAATTAAAAATTTTTTAACATTCTCTCTCATGTCAAAAAAAGATTCTAAAAAAGACAATAGTCATATAGAAGAAATTGATCTTAATACCCTTATCGGAACCGATGTGATTTTCGATATTGGAAAAATTCGAAAAAAGGCTATTTCTGAAAAAGAAAAACCTCTTGCTTCCAAAAAAGAAGAAATATCTTCACATAAAAATAACATGGAACATGAGGCACATGATGACGAGGATGATATTCTTATTGAAGATACTCTTCCTCCACTGAAGGATGACGATTTATTTCTACTTGAAGATGATTTAGATGATTTAGATGATTTTAAAGATGATGAGGAGGAGGATAATGAAGAAGAAGGGGAGGAAGAAGGGGTTAGTAGAAAAAAACGAGAACGTGGACTTAAAAAAGTACCTATTGACCGAAGTGCTGATAAACGACGTATCGGGAAAGGACTTCAGAAATTTATCGATATTTCTGTACCGCAGGAATTTCTTGAAGGACTATCTGAAAATCTTCAACTTCTTATAAAGAAAGGGAAAGTAGAAGGAAAAATCACCTACGATGAACTCCTTGCTGCTATGCCTCATGCAGAAGATGATGTAGATAAACTCGATGATATCTATACCCGTCTTATGAAACTCAATATTGAGATTGTTGATAGTTTCGACAAAGATGAGATGTTCAAGCCAGGTCATACGAGCGAGGAAAAAGCTCAAGAAATCGATCTCTCTGATATCTCTGATGATTCTATTCGAATGTACCTCAATGAGATTGGACGATTTCACCTCATCGATGCGGAAGAGGAAGTACGTCTTGGTCGTCTTATTAAAAAAGGTTCTCAAGATGCTCGAAAGAAACTTGCGGAAGCCAATCTCCGTCTCGTTGTCTCAATTGCTAAAAAATATATGGGACGAGGTCTTGGACTTCTTGACCTTATCCAAGAAGGAAACGTGGGACTTTTCCGTGCAGTTGATAAATTTGATCCAGAAAAGGGTTTCAAGTTCTCGACATATGCTACTTGGTGGATTCGTCAGGGAGTAACTCGTGCTATTGCTGACCAAGCTCGAACGATTCGTGTTCCAGTTCATATGGTAGAAACTATTAATCGTTTTACACATACTTTCCGTCGTCTGACTCAGGAACTTGCCCGTGAGCCACTCATGGAGGAACTTGCTCTGGAACTTGATATGGATATTCGAAAGGTACGTCAAATTATGCGTATCTCTCAAGACATACTCTCTCTCGATTCTCCTGTTGGAGGTGAGGAAGACACTACTCTTTGAGACTTCGTAGAAGATGATAAATATCTCACACCAGATCGAGCAGCAAATCTTACTCTTCTTAAAGAAAATCTCTATGAGATGCTTGATTTTCTTACTCCTCGTGAACGAAAGATTGTTATCATGCGTTTTGGTCTCGATGGAGGAGAAATTCATACTCTTGAAGAAGTCGGAAAAGAGTTCTGAGTAACCCGTGAGCGTGTTCGTCAGATTGAAGCTAAAACACTCGAAAAACTCAAAAGCCATCCAAGTGCCGATAAGATTCGATTTTTTAATTAATTTTTTATGTTTCAACTCAACATTACAGACCTTCTCTCGAGCTACACGGGAGACTCCCGAGAACTCGCTTTTAGTGGTGAAGTTCTTCCTGAGTATTATTCTGATCTTATATTTACAAAACCTCTTGATTTCACTGTAAAACTTGTTGCACTAGATGATGGAATAGAGGTAATATTTGAGAAGCTACAGACAGAGATTATATACGAAGGGAATACTCATATTATTTCGCTTTCCGATATTTCTCGGACCTTCAAGGAACAATTTGATCCTCTTGCTCCTGACGATATCAAATTCATCGAAAATGGAAATATCGATCTCAAAGAAATTCTTCATGAAGAGATACTTATCGCGATACTTTAAAAAAATAAACTGTTCAATTGAACAGTTTATTTTTTTTTACAATTAAATCGGGGATTATTTTTATTTTTTCCCTCAATATAATCTAATATTTCTTGGATCATTTCCATGGTAGATTCTAGTATTTCTCTTGTTTTTTCTCGATGTCTATGAATCTTAAATATATTTCCATCGATTCTTCCCATATATTCTCATTTAAAAATATGAGGAATTGTTATGGTTTCTGGTTTATTATCTTTTCCAGAAAAGGCTATCCAGAGATAATTATATTCTAATTTATCATCTAAAGAATGATATTTATTTTTTCCTTCAAGACAAATACTTGTCACATCGATAATTTTATCTAAAGATAAGTCAGGAAGCCAAGACTGAATGATTGGGAAAGTCTGTTCTTTGAGGGAAGTTTTATTAGAAAATAATTTCCTCAATTCAAAATTTGCCTCTTCTCGAATTTCTTCAAGAAATCAGAGTCAAAATTCAAAACTCTCCTCTATACGACTATATGGATTCACTATTTTAAATCTTATAAATTCAGATGTGACAGATATGAAATTAATACTATTCATCGCATCTTCCAGATTAAAACGAGGATTATACATCTCAATATATCTCTTGAGCCAAAGACGAATAAGCTCATTAACTCCTGTATAAAATTCATCTGAAGTATTTATAGAATCGTAAGGAGGAACAGTTTCAGGAGAGAGAAAAGAATAAAAGTTTTCCATAATAACTAGAGAAAAAGAAGTATAAAATAATCTCTATAACTTACTCTAAATATCGCCCCACATCAGAATGGATCTGGTTTCTCAATTTCTGTACCTGTCAAATTTTTTCTTGATGTATTTCTAGTGTTTCTGCAGGACAGGAAGTTGGAACTCCATTATGTAAAAACAATAGAGTATTATTATCGCTATTTAATTCGATATCCGAAATATTTCCATTAAAACCCCAAGAGTCTATAATTCTTCTATATCAATTGGATTGCTCGATTTCTTTATTATCCAATATACAACAGAGTGATTGGTATCCCATAAATATAATGTATTATATAAGGCTATTGAATTTCTCCTCCAACTTTTTAAGCTGATCTGCTGCTTGAGCACGTTTATCCTGTTCCATGCGGACTATTTTTTCTGGAGCATTGCGAATAAAATCAGCATTGAGGAGTTTAAGGTCTTGAGCTCGAAGGTATTCTTTACGGTTCTCGATTTGTTCTTTGAGACGTTTCTTTTCTTCCTCGACATTCGCTTCATTGACAGGGATAGTTATGAAAAGTTCAATATCTCCAGTAACTGCATATGCAATATCTGCCCCTTCAATCTTATTTTTAGTTATAATCATTTCGTTAAGTTTTGCAAGTCCAAGAAAAATAATCTTATTCTCTTCAAGAATATCAAGTGATTTCTTTGGAGCCATAATAGCAATATCCACCAAATCTCCCGGCTTCACCCCCTTAGTTGCTCGAATGTTTCGAATAGTACGAATTGCTTCAAAAAGTACAAGCGTGTCAGACTCGATTTTCTTATTACGAGTAATATTGAGATTTGCCCACTCACTATCCATAAGAGATTTCCCATTTGTAACAATGCTGTAGAGTTCTTCTGTTGCAAATGGAATATATGGATGCCAGAGTTTCAAAAGTGAAAGAAGTGTAAATGCAAGAACATCACGACCATTTTCAGTTGTGTCTTTGGTAAGTTTGTATTCCTCTATAAAGAAATCAGCGAACTCATCACGAGTGAAAGTAATAAGATCTTGTCCAGCATCAGAGAAATTATATTTTTCCATACCCGTAGTTACTTCATCGATTGTACTCTTCAGACGAGAAAGAATCCATTGTTCATGAGGAAGAAAAGTAGTCCAATTTGTTTCAATCTTCGTTCGAAGCTCGTTATAATTATCTGTCACCTCTCCAATATTTGCATGCACAAAACGTACCACATTCCAGAGTTTATTAAGAAATGTCGAATTGTTCTCCACATTTTTCATAGAAAAACTGAGATTATTTCCTGGAGTATTCCCAATAGAACATGTGAGTCGAAGTGCATCGGTGGAATATTCTTCAATAACATCAAGCGGATCAATAACATTTCCCACTGATTTACTCATCTTCTTTCCATCTTCGGTTAATATAAGTCCATGGAGATAGATTGTCTTGAATGGAGTTTGTCCTGTATATTCATACCCCATAAGAAGCATACGGATTACCCAAAAGAAGAGGATGTCGTATCCGGTTTCGAGGACCTGTGCAGGGTAGAACTTTTTAAAGAGTTCACCTGGATTTTCCGGAGTCCAGTTGAGAATGGAAAATGGCCAAAGTGCTGAAGAAAACCATGTATCAAGTACATCTGCATCTCGATAGACATTCTCTTTTCCATATTTCGCGAACACTGCTTCCTCATCGAGAGAAACAGTCAAAAGCTCCTTGGTTTTCACATCGTAGTACGCAGGAATCTGATGCCCCCACCAGAGCTGACGAGAAATACACCAATCACGAAGATTATAGATCCAATCCTCAAATGTCTTTTCAAAACGCTGTGGCACAATCTCGAACTCCCCTTTCTTGTACCCGATGATAACTTTCTTGGCAAGCTCTCCCGATTTTACGAACCACTGAGTAGAAACAATACTTTCAACTCGACAACCTCCACGAGAACAATATCCTACTTTATGAATATAGGGTTCAATTTTCACAAGATTCCCCTTAGATTTGAGGAGCTCTACAATATTCTCACGAGCAGTTGCGGTATCTTGTCCAGCAAAAATACCTGCTTCTTTAGTCATATATCCATTCTTATCAATCACTCCGTAATCGAGGCGAAGGTTATGTCGTTTTCCAGTTTCAAAATCAGCTGGATCATGTGCAGGAGTAATCTTTACAACTCCCGTTCCAAATTCCATATCTACCATTTCATCACCAATAATATCAATCTCTTTATTCACAATCGGGAGTATAACCTTTCGTCCGATAAGTTTCTTGAAACGTTTATCTTTCGGATGTACTGCCACTGCTTGATCAGCAAGAAGCGTCTCTGGACGAGTTGTTGCAAGTACGAGCTCTTTGTCAGAACCTGAAACAAAATATGTAATATAATAAAGCTTTGCTTCCTCTTCCTTGTAATCTACCTCGATATCAGAGATAACAGAACCAAGAGCCGGAGAATAATTCACCATGTATTCTCCCCGATAGAGAAGCCCCTTGTTGTAGAGATCTACAAAAGTATGCATTACATTTTTGTTAAGTCCTTCATCGAGCGTGAATCGTTCACGAGTCCAGTCACAAGAAGCTCCCATCTGACGAACCTGATTATTGATATTGGAAGCATATTTATCCTTCCATTTCCATACTTCCTCAAGAAATGCTTCTCTACCCATTTCTTCACGTTTTTTCCCTTGCTCAGCGAGCATCTTCTCTACACGAGCCTGTGTCGCAATACCAGCATGATCAGTTCCTGGAACCCAAAGAGTAGAATCTCCTTTCATTCGATGATAACGCACCATAATATCCTCAAGCGTGAGTGTGAGTGCATGTCCGAGGTGGAGGTATCCAGTTACATTCGGAGGTGGAATAGGAATATAAAAGGTCTTCCCTGTTGTACTTTCTTTTGGTTGAAACTTCCCTTCCTCTTCCCATTTCTGTGCGAGGTTTTTTTCAAAATTTTTCGGTGTATACTGCTTTGGAAAATCCATATATCGCGTAGGTAATAGATTATAATGACCACAAATATATGGAAAAGGAAGAGAAAAGCAAGGTTGAGAATACAGGAAAGTACAAAATAGAACCTAAAAATATTGACAAAAAAATAAAATAAAGTAAAAATACAAAGTTAGATAAAATATTTTTAAGTAAATTATTATGTATTCTAAGAGAATAACTCCCGAAGATATCCAAAAAGTCTATGACAATCTTCAAGATCCTAATCGTATAGATAATGTGATTCGCTCTGTAAGACTCGCATTTGAAAGTCTTCATATCCCTTTTAATGATCAAAATAAAGAAATGGTCAGAGATTTTATTCTTCAGAAGGCAAATCGTATCCTTATGCAGGGATGAAAAAATATAACCGAGCTTCCATTATCTTCAGAAGAACCTTCTCCTTTTTCTCAAAGAGAATTCACTCAAGATGACATAAAAAAACTCATAAGAAATACAAATAGCGTACCTTTATTAGAAAAAGCAATCAACTGTACAATAAATACTTTAGAACAAAATCTTCATATTCGTGTGAATAATGAATGAATTATTGATTTACTTACTCGAACAGGGAAAAAAACACTTGAGTCTGCTGAAAGGAAAGATCTCGATTTCTTACAAGAAAACATAAAAAAACTTGAAACCGAAGATTTTCGTATTGATTCAACTTGATGGAAAGAAATAGTTTTGCCCGAAGGTATAAAAGTTCGTATAAATCCAAGAGAAGATATTATAGAGTTTCTCGAGGGAGAGTTCAGAGGTGTACAACATTTTTCATATGATGCAGCAGTACGTGAGACTCAAAAAGCAGGGAAAATCATAGCAGATAATAATAACTGGGAATCTATTATAAAAAGATTAATTCCTGAAATTGTTTTCGGTAGTGATTTAATAAGTACAACCACCTATATTCATCAAAAACTTGGTATCAATCTTTCTGGTTTTCAGTATAGTGCTATGAATCACGTAAGAGGACATGGAAAAGTTGGATACTACTGGACATCATCTCCTTATCCAAACTCAAATTTTGCTCATTATATAGTCATAAGTGCGAAAAGAGTCGAAAAAATAAATACTGCGGAACGAAAAAACATGTTCGCTGTTCGTTGTCTGAAAAATTAAAAAAGGTTGAGAGTTATTTTATTCTCATAAAACATATCAATATATATACTCGTCTATTTATATACATTTAACAACTAATATACTAAAATATGTTCGGAAAAAAATCCCCTCCCGTAAATCTTGAAGCACAAATTACATCACTTACACAACAAATTGAACAATCAGAACAATGAAGACTATCAGCTGAATTACAAACAAAAATATTTAAAAATACCCTTAATCTTCTTGAAATGGGTGTATTTTTAATAGATAATCCTGAAACAGGTATTATCATCTTCAGTAATGAAGTAGGAAAAAAAATGGTTCATAAAATAACATCAAAACATATAATCGATGGAGAGACATCTATACATGATTTTCATAAAACACCAGAGAGATCAAAAGGAATACTGAAACAATTAGAGCCTGGACAAAAACACCAAAATATGACCATCTCTATAGGAGGAATGATAATAAAATCTTCTTCGAATGTTATAAAAATAGAAGATACCACTTATTATATCGGACTTTTTGAAGATGGAACACCGGAACGAGAAGAAATAGATAGATTATTTATTATTCAGGATCAGATTTTCTCTCTTTTTCAGCACATTGCCAATGACTCAGATTTATGAGTAGATTGCATGATTACGCGCGAAACCTTTGAGGAAGCAAGAAAGTTTATAGGAAAACAAAAACAAGAAACAGATGATATATTTCATAAAGCTATGGAACGTTTCGAAAGCAATCTTACGATTTTTCGGCAAGTCATGACTTCCAATGCGGAACTTTCCAATATATTCAAAGAATTGAATCTCATTGCATTAAACGGTTCTATAGAAGCTGCTCGTTTAGGGGATGGTGGACGTGGATTTGCAGTAGTAGCAGATGCCACAAGAAAAATGGCCGATAAAAGCAAGGATATCGCTGAAGGAAATATCAAAGAACTTACATGACAAATTTCAGAAGACACTGAACAAATTCGCGCCGTTTCACAACAACTTGAAACAATTATGCAAAATACCGATATGATGACTCGTATTGATGCTAATATAGCACTCATAGATGATATTATTAAAGAGCTTCAGATTGCTCTACATGGAAAAATCGACAGCCTTGCAAAAACTATCACACTATTGAAGAATTTTTATCAAGAAAAACTCACTGGAAACGAAAGAATGCGAGCACTTCTTTCTATGACAAAATTCGATCATCTTCTCTTCGTTATTAAACTCAATTCACAACTCATTAAGTATGACGAAAGTATAAAATTTTCTGATCATACAGCTTGTGATCTCGGAAAATTTATCTATAGTTCAGAATTCATAGAGTCAATTTCTGATGGAAAAGAGAATAAAACATATCAAGAACTTCTCTGAATTCATGAATGAGCCCATAAGATAGCAACGAAACTTCATAATGAAATTACACAATATACAAAAGAGGATGCTTCCGAACTTCACAAAGATCACCTTGTTTCAATCGCTCATGGAATAAAAACAGAGTTGAGTACATATGTACAAAAGGTACTTGGACTTATTGATAAAATTAAAGAAGAAATTAAATAAAATCTAAAAAACTCCTCTCAAGATTGAGAGGAGTTTTTTAGATTTTATTTCTATTTTCTCTTATTATCCGATTGTCTTTTCTGGAATTCATTCTATTCCTTCAAAGAAGACATCAAATTCTTCCTGAGTAAGCTCCTCTACTTCAAGGAGATGTCGAGTAATCTTCTCATGAAGATCTTTGTGAGCAAGAATAATTGATCGAGCTCGTTCATATCCATTCTTTAATATCTCGCGTACTTTCTCATCAATTTTTTCCTGTGTTTTTTCACTAAATATCTTCCCTCCTCCTTCTGCACCGAGATGATTTCCTTCAAGAGCTGCAGATGCAAAGTTTTCAGGGCCAAGTTCATCATCGAATCCATATCGCATTACCATAGCTCTCGCTGTTTCTGTCGCGTTTTCTATATCACTTGACGCTCCAGTAGTAATATAATCCTTTCCAAAAAATATTTCTTCAGCCACTCGTCCTCCATACCCCATGGCAATCTGATCAAGAAACTTCGCTTTACTCACATACGTTGTATCTTTTTCTGGAAGAAACCAAGTTACTCCACCTGTTGATCCACGTGGAATCATAGAGATTTTATAAACTGGATCAGTGTTTGGAAGCATCTTTCCGACAAGAGCATGTCCAACTTCATGATAGGCAGTAGTTTCTCGTTCTTTTTGTGTAAGAATATGGGATTTCTTTGTACTTCCGATAGCAATCTTTTCAAAAGCTTTTTGAAGAATAGCATGCGTAATGGTTTTAGAACTTTCTCTTCCTGCGAGAATCGCTGCTTCATTAAGAAGATTTCCGATATCCGCTCCAGAAAATCCAACCGTTGCAGAAGCGATTTTGCGGAGATCTACACTCTTATCGAGCGGTTTATTCTTCGCATGCACTTCAAATATCTTTACACGATCTTCCATATGAGGAAGTCGAATAGTAACCTTTCGATCGAATCGTCCTGGGCGAAGAAGTGCTTTATCAAGAACATCAGCACGATTAGTTGCTGCAAGAATTATTACATTTGTTTCATTATCAAATCCATCCATCTCAGTAAGAATCTGATTGAGTGTCTGCTCTCGTTCATCATGTCCTCCACCGATTCCAGGAGAACGCTTTTTTCCAATTGCATCAATCTCATCAATGAAGATAATGGATGGTGCATGTTCCTTTGCTTCTTTGAAAAGATCCCGAACACGAGCTGCTCCAACTCCGACGAACATCTCCACAAACTCCGAACCAGAGATAGAGAAAAATGGAACATTTGACTCCCCTGCTACTGCTCGAGCAAGAAGGGTTTTACCGGTTCCTGGAGGTCCAACCATGAGAATTCCACGAGGAATCTTTGCACCGAGATCTTTATATTTTTTCGGATTTTTGAGAAAATCCACAACCTCTTCCAAATCCTCTTTTTCTTCTTCTGCTCCAGCAACATCTTTAAAAGTGATTTTTTCATCTTTTTCTGGATCATACATTCGTGCTCGTGATTTTATGAATGCCATTGGTCCGCTTTGTCCACCAGACATCCGTCCAAAGAGAAATATAAGCAACACGACAAAAATAATTGTTCCTATAATGCTTGGGATTGCATCCGCGAGAAGTTTTCCCCAATATTCATCTTTGATTGTTACTTTTGTATCATTTGTTTTGTCATTGAAACCAAGATCAGTAATACCATCTCTAGGAGGAAGTATGATTTTATCTATTTCTGTTATTATAACTGGTTTATTATTGAAACCCGTCTCTGTTTTTTGTTCTTTCTTTTTTGCGAGGAGAGAATCTCATTGTATAACCAATTCAGAATACATTCCAGAAGCGTATTGTGCCTGAATATCATTCAATCCAATATCCGTATTTATTACCTCCCTAGTCGGAGAAGCAAGAAAAGTATATATCCCCGACAATAAAATAGCAAGTATAAAAAGAACAATGAAAGGATTGGTTCCTTTGTTATTTTTTGGATCCTTTTTGTTTGTATTTTCAAGTTTTTTAAGAGTCTTTAGAAGATTAATTTGTTGCTTTTTCTGTTTTTTCATGCTCGATAGATAGTAAATATACATCCCTCATATACAATCTTTTTGGGAGGAGAGATAATACAAAAAAAAGATATAAAAGCAAGTTTGTATTTAAGTTTTTATAGAGAAAATGAAAGATCTTCCGCGGAAAGAATTTCTTTCATTTAAAAATAGAGAAAATGAAAACAAACCATTTATGAAACGGCTTGTTTTTAAGATTTACTTTAGATACATTTCTTATTTTTTCATCGTAGAGACTGTAGATTTCATAACACGGTTCATATAATCCATAATAATTTTTACAGTATCCGAAGGTGCATGTTCTCCTCTGAGAAAGTTTGGAAGTTCTTCTTGATAGAGAAATGGTGCAGAAAAGAAACTTATATTTTTAATATCTTCTGTACGATATATATCATGTTTATTTTGAAATTTCCAATCCCTTGCCTTATCTCCCAATTCTCTCAAAAGACATTCATGTAACTGAGCTCTTTGTAAGCAACCTTGATTTTTTACATCTTTCTTCTCGAGAAAACTACGCAGTTCCACAGCTTGCTCCACACTACGAAGAGATAAAGGAAGTTGTTCTTTTTCTCATCCATGTTCCAGATAAAATCGTCGTCATTTTTTCATTATCTTAAATACCTGTCATTGATTTAATCTATCAAGAACGGAGAGATTTTCTTGAAGATAAGCACTCTCACCATCAATATCTTCACCAACAAATGCTGGACTGTAATCTATTTTTTCGGCCATATAAACATAAATTATTAATAAGTATTTCCTTCAAGATATCACAAAAATGATATTTTTACAAATATATGGACAAGTCTATTTACATGATTTTTGCGCTAAAATATAGAAAATCCCTCTATCGCCATTTCATAGCTTAATAGAAGGGATTTTAATATATGAGGATACGTGGGATTTAATTTAAAAAACACAAGTTTATGTTTACTTTTTCTGAAGAATAATATTCAGATAGTATCCATTATACGGTGCTACTTTTCCATGACTCATATCAAATTCAAGTGCTTGTTTCACACGAGCACTCTCATTAAAGAACACAGGAGGTTGCATAGTACAAAGAAGGGGGAAACTAGAAACTTCTCATAGAACTAAATCTGTTCCTTGTAATTGTTCCTCAATCTCTGAAATGGAAAGTGGTTTTGCATAGATTTTATATACCTCACAAGTTTGTTTCTCATTATCTATAATAGGAACCTCTAGTATATGAGCGATAGGATTCAGAACTACTTCTATAGAAGTTTGTCATGGTTGCCACCATTTATGAGCAAGTGCGTCTTTATTGTAAAATGAGAGCCATGCTTTTCCATCTTTCCGAAGTATTCGATTTACCTCTTGAAGTAATTCATCTGTGATCTCGCTTGCAGATCAGAAATTAGCTATTATACAATCAATACTTTCATCCTCTTCAGGAATTCAGAGAGAAAGATTATGTACTTTGTAGTTTTCAGATGCATGTATTTTGTTTTCTGTAGCAACTTGTATCATATCAGGAGAAATATCATACCCTATTACCTGTTCAAATCACTGTTCTGCAAGAACTCGTGACATACTTCCATTGGCACACCCGAGATCTATAGCAACCCCTCTTGAATCAATAGATTGGAGCATGTTCTTAATCTCGTTTATTTCTATATCTCTCGTAAACTTTGTTGCACTAAAATCATTCCCATAGCAATCATAATTTCGAGCAATTTTTTGTGTAAGACGGAGGAGATTATTAGTAAGAGTAGCTTTATCTAACTTTTCTTCGACGAAGACAGAATCTCTTCCGAGTAATTTTCGTTGTTTTTCCTTTCCTGCTGCCGTTATAAGCCACATAAGCATCTCAGCATATTCAGGATCTTCTCGTGATTCAATTGCCTTGTTTCGAGCCCAGAGAATGATTTCAAACTCTCTTTGAAGCTGTAAAATAGGATCCCCCTGTCTTTTGGAAGAAGCTATTATAGACATAAGTAACTGTCTTTTGAGAAATGTAAGAAGAAGACTATCGTTATCTTCGTCAAGAATCATCCTTGTTAGTTTTCTTGCTTCTGTTAGCTCTGTTGGATTTTGAGAAGCAAGAAGTTGTTCTATCTCAGTAAGTCTTGAATCTTCTAACCCTCAAGTCATTTTATTTTCCATAAAAAATAGATGATTATTATAAAGATTTTAAACTTTGCCGTACCCTGGATTTTATCCAGTCTCCCACATTCTCGGAATTCATTAACCATTCTTGCATAAAATGATCGGAATATCGTATCTCCGTAAGTTTATCATCCTTTACTTGTTGAACAAGAAATCGAAAAGAACGTTCATCAGTAAGAGAAGTATGATAATACAAACCTGATGTAGTTCTGAGTTGTAGTACACCCCAATTACTTTTTTCTACACCAGGTTCTCTTATTAGTCCACTTTTAATAGAAAGTTTATCCGTACACCAGTCTGGCTTATGTATACTCATATAGAAAATATGACGATTAATGAATTAGTTTATAAAGATTTATAATAAAAAGTCAAAAATAATAAAGAAAACAACTCAAGATCACACTAAAAAAATCCCTAGTAGTAAGATACTTTATTTCTTAACAAAGGAATTTTTCGTTTATAAATGTAATATGGTGGACCGGGCGGGGCTCTTTTTTTCGAGTGTCATACTGACTATTTGATAGCCAGTACTCGCTCTCAAAAACGCTTTGACACGGAAATCCCCATCCAAGGGGATTTCTCCCGGATTCACTTTTTCAAAGTTCATCCGTGTACCTGCAGTTTCTCGCCCCATCGAGCTACTTTTTCGTCAAAAAATCCCATCTGCTTCTCGCAGACGGGATGTTTTTATCGAAATGGTGGATTACCATCTTCAATCAAATTTTTTGCAGACTCTGGAATTACTGTTTCCATAGTCAGAAAAATTATGAAGTAATACTGTATGGATATAGTATATTCGGAAAGTTTAATTTGTAAACTTTACTTTAAAAAGGTATCAATTTAAAGTAAATTATCCACTTTAAAATCATATTATTTCCCACTCACATCTCTTCTTTCTTTTGGAAGCATCTGGAAACATTGTTTGGCAAGCTCCGGGGTAATGTATCCTTTTTTGAGATAGTCTTTCAGATCACTTTCATATATGGAAAGTTGACGGGTTGATTTTCCATCATTCATACTATATGGATCTTCATAATTCGCGAGTCGTCCAAAGATGGGACTTTTTGGATCACATTGGAGAGGTAAAACATTTTGAAGTTCTTTTAATGCCAGTTGAAACAGTTTTTCGTCTCGAATAATCCCTTTCGCACGAAAGGCTTCAATATCCTGAAATCGGATTCAACCACGCTTAATAGTAAACATTAGTGCCTTCTCACTGTACTCAGTAGGGGTTCTGAGTAATGAAAGAGTATCAATAATATCTGCGTGAAATTGAACATCGTTCCACATTTCAAATCCTTCTTCGGATTCCTGATCAATGAGCTGGTTAGCTCAATAAATATCGAAACGGGTTCATTCTTTTTTCTCCGAAAGACCAAGATCAGCAAAAGCCTTTCCATCTTCTATTCCTCTTCGCTTTTTAACGAAAGCCACATTGAAAAGTATTTCCCCTTTCTCATTGAGGTAATAGTTTACATTTCCAGTTGCATTGTTTTTCATACTAAACACTCCATCCTTGATGTATTTGATGGAAATCCCTTGTGGGTAATCGTTTCGTTCTATTTCAGTCTTAAAAGTACCATTAACAACAAGTTCATATACGACTTTTTCTTTTTCGTCTTTTGTTTTTGGCATCTCTAAACGCACTCAGGAAAGCCCAGAGTTGACCTGCGCAAGAACATCCCCCATTGTATGTACAGGAGTTCGTGCTGGTTGCTCCACGGATGGAGGTGGTGTAAAATCGATATGATCGAGAGCCATGGTATTTTAAGTTAAATATTTTAGTAGACTTCCTTATCCGTATCCCTTTCCTTTTTCTGCATATATTTTCTTTCCAACTCCTCATTCGTTGCTTCCTTTTCGATATATTCCACCAGCTTCGTTATCGAGTGACTACTGAGTTTTTCGAGTTTGATTTCATAGTTTCCGATATCTTCTCAGAGATTCGATATGATAGATGGTCATTTCATTCCTTTTACGTTCGTCATACGATCCTCTACGGTATCTTTTTCTTTATTATACTCGAAATCCCTGAATTTTTCAAATTTTTGACGTATTGCCTCGGGTTTTCCCTTTGGATCAATCGATAAATTCTTTGCTCCCGGTGAATTGAAGGTATACGATTCATTCGTTCTTTCCGGATACATAACGCTTGCTATCTGTGCGAGAGCTCATCCAAGAGAGTGTCCAGCAATATTTATTTTCTGTCATTCTGGGAGATTTTTCAGATTCCTTTCAAAGAATGTAATTAAGTCTTGTGTTTGATTCTCTGGAACGTGTTTCATGGCAAGTCTCATGTCTGCAACGATATCTCACCAATCTGAGAGTTCTGTTCAACGAATGGCGAAGTGCATATTCCCCGCCTTATCTTTGAGACATATCGCCCCGAATCATGAAGAGGTCTTGTCTGTATTTGTTTCATTTGGAAAATAATCGACTATCTCGAATCCTTTTTCTCTGATTTCATTCAAGGTTTCCGACGCCTGTTTTTCTTTGATAGTTCGAAGATGCTCCATGGCATCAACCATATGGATATTAACATCCGGTGACGGCGGAATATTTCCCGTCTCCTGAGGAAAAGATAGATTCGGGACAGAATCGATGATAGTATTTCTATATTTTTCATCAAGGCTCGCATATTTTGTTTCGGTTCATCTTGGTCCGGCAGCAATTCGAAGCAAGTCAGCTATATCCGGAGCAACTTTTCTATCATTTCTTGTACGCAGTATTCATCACTCAAATCAATTGTCTCTATTGTTGTTTTTGTGCGTATCCAGATAGGAAATGAAAATCCTTTCGTCTTCTGTCGGATCTTTCGGAATGCGCCCCTCTACAATTGCTTGAAAATTCGGGAAGGCGAGCGGATCAAGATGAACTCTGGATATCTTCTCGATGGTTTTCGTAAGATCTTTTGGATCGGGGACACTCACGAAATCTACGTATGCCAAGTCTGAGAGCTTCGCATACGTGATAAGCTTTTCTTTTTCTCCAAGAGCGTCCGGATTCTTCGATTGTTTTTCTATCTTCATCTGAGGTTTCTCAGGGGAGGTTGCAACTTCCAACTCTTTCGGGATCTCTTTCGATTGAATACGAGGAGATTTTTCTTTATCTCATGAGAAATCTATCATCATTTCACCGGTTCGCCAGATAGTATCGAGATTCTTATTGAAACCCTCTTCGAAATGAGAACGAAGAAGTGACTCTGTTGCCGAATTTTTCTGATACAGACGATTTGCGAGCGTATTATGTTCTTTGCTCTTTTGTATCTGCTCAGGTGTCGCTTCTCTAAGTTCCGGGAGTGGTTCTTTTGCTCACTCGAAATTCCCTCACATCCGCTCGAAAGAGGGATATTCAAAAGAATTGTATTCAGGAGAACGAACCATGATATATTTTTATTTTTGTAAAGTATGCCTTTATAGTAGCAGATTTTAAGGGGAAAAGCAAAGAAATAAAGATATAATCTGGCATTGCTGTGCACATAGTGTGTATATTCAGAATGAAGTTTGCAAAAAATTTGATTGAGATACATATAAAAAAATCCCTCTATCGCCATTTTATGGCTCAACAGAGGGATTTTTACGTTTACAAATTTAACATGGTGGACCGGGCGGGGCTCGAACCCGCGACCTAAGGATTAAGAGTCCTGTGCTCTACCAACTGAGCTACCGATCCAAATCGCTAAAAAAGCAGGGATGAGTATATATATTTTTTTAGAAAATCAAATCCGAGTTGCAAAAAAGTCATTTTTCACGAAAATGATACATATATTTTCTTATTATTCTCCTTTATTCTATGCGTCTCAAAATAATAACAGGACTGCTTTTTCTCCTTATGATTAGCGGTATTTACACCGCCTCTTCCCTTCCATTTTTTACGGATTCATCTTTTTATAAAGATTATATTATCGGGTATTTGCCATTACTCCAAAAAGGACTCTCTATCATTATGGTTTTGACTGGAGCATATATATCAAATATTTCGTTAAATCTCATCCTCACAAGAAATTTCGCCTCAGTTATTCAGTCAAATACGCTCGCCAAAAAAATATTTCCCCTTATTCATTGGGCAATTTCTATTGCTATTTGGATTGTTTCAGGATTGTTTATACTTGGAGTTTTTGGGATTAATATAAATGCTCTTATAACTGGAGCTGGAGTCGGAGGACTTTTATTTGCTCTTGCGAGCAAAGATTTCATCTCTAATCTCTTTGGGAGTCTCTCTCTTATATTCTCGAAAAATTTTAAAATCGGGGATATTATCCGTGTAAAAGGGTTTGAAGGAATTGTGGAGGAAATATCTCTTTCACACACTCGTCTCATCGACAAAAAAGGAACGGTAATTTTCATGCCCAATAAACTTATTATCTCTGAAACGGTCGAAAATCTCAGTATGACTCCTCTCAAACGAACGAATTTCACTTGTGAAATTCCCGCTTCTAGCACAAAAGAATTGAAAAATATACTGGATACTATAGAAAAAGAAGTTCAAGTTCTTGGAGGAGAAAATACGAAAATTATTTCTCATATTGAAGGACTTACAGCAAATGGATATACTATTACTCTTAAATTAGAAACAACTATAAATGATATTGATACTCTCAAAAAAGATATATGGATACTTCTTGGAGGAAAGGTGCGAGGAGAGAAATAAAAATAAAATACTAACAATAACGCAGTTCATCTTTTATTAACGGGATTGTATTAACAAAAAAATGGTAAAGTTCTTAAAATAGAGAGGCTCTTGATATTTTTTTGACTTTTCCCTCTTTTTCCATACGATACCGTCACTTCCCTGCCCGGGTGGTGAAATATTGGTAGATGTGCGAACTTTGCGAAGCAATAGGAGCCATACCCCCCCGAATACGAGCATCCGTGAAACGGTGCGACATATGAGAGGGGTACACGAGACTCGGGTAAATTGAATCATAAAATCTTAAGCCCGGGTGGTGAAATGGTAGACACGAGAGACTCAAAATCTCTTGGCAGCAATGTCGTGAGGGTTCAATTCCCTCTCCGGGCACCAAAAAAAATCAAACAACTCACGTGAAAAACGTGAGTTTTTATTTGTCTTTTGTATATTAAGGCAAGGAAAATGAAGAAGTCTGAAAATTATTAATAAATTTCTCAAAAATTAATCAAATTTTAATAATTATCGATAAGATTACACATCTATTATTCAAAATAGAAAAATCTATGTGTGAACTCCAAGATAATGAGACATGAATCTCAAAACATCCTCAGCCAATTACTTGAGTTCTTTCTGGATGCAAAAATATTATCACTCAATCATGAAATAAGGTAATGCAATTAATAGAAGTTCTAAATACTTCTGATTATTATCTTTCTCATCGTCCAAATCGTCCAAAGTTTGAGATTGCTCAATATGTATCTTCTCATAATTTCTCCGTTCCTCATAGGTTTTCAGATATAGAAGATGCTTTAAAAAGTCCTATAAAAGATTACCCTATATTTATATTACGAAGTGAACATCCACAAGATTACGATGGTCGATCTGGAGATCTTCCAAGTTGGGAAATCCACAGGAAAAACGATAACACCTTTGAAATATTTTTCGAAGGACTCAGAAAATATATTCCGTGAAACGGAATCAATAATATTATTCGATCATATAATGAAGAATTAAAAAAAGTATGTATTACAACTGGATTAAATCCAGAGCAAGTATCATATAGCATCTGGGAATATATTCCGTGAGATAATTACGCGGTCGTTGCAGATACGTGAGTTTCTAAAAGATATCATATCTATGAAAAGAAACAATCCACGGGAAATCTCTACAAAGTTCTCGATATAAACACGGATGAACCAATCATTCCTCTTTATAAAGAGCTCATTTCCCGATATGAGAGAATCCGAAATCTAGAGCGTTTTGATTCTAGAAATTGTCCTATTATGGAGTTTCAATATTGATCTCCTCATAACGATGAGAAAGATATATATTTTCTTCAATATCTTCGTACAAGAGATCAGGCAGTAAGTGATTGGAAGCTTGAAAGACCAATGGAATTAGGAGAAATTAAAGCTCGATTTATTCGTGGGATAGTCACTCATCCAGATGGTATTATTGTACCTTTTGATACAAAACAACTTCGCTTGTATCCAGATATGAGAGAGTTTTGCGAACCTCAACAACATAATGAAGGATACGCCTTTTCATCATTAACTGCAGGAAGTTCACGAAGAAATAATACCCTCAATGACTCCATAGAATATATTGTGCAAGGATATAAAACTGTCTGTATGATTATCGATCATGCGAGCGAATTTATGGCCAAAGGAGATATATGGAAAATACTACAAGATCATGCCGGAAGATCTTTTATTCACAAACCAGAAATATCTATTGCTATAGATGAATATGATGGTAATATCCTCTTTCATTGACTTAATAACAAAAAACAATCATATGTACGAATAATTTCAGATGGATCCACTGCTTATCTTAAGCGAGTGGATGCTATAACAGTATAAACTATTTGCAAATTCTATTTCCTGAATATACTGCATCTATACGATATTACTTCAGTATTTTCTACCAAATGGAACAGACTAATAGAAATGATGACATTCTTCATGGAGTAACTCTTGCTATGATTCTAGATTTTTTGATTACAAAGTATGGATTTGAAGAATTAAGCAAACTCATTAGGATTAATTGTTTTAAGAGCAATCCAAGTAAAGAATCGAGCTTAAAATTCCTAAGAAAAACAGAATGGGCACGCCTTCAAGTACAGTGACTGTATGTGAGAACCAAACTAGAAAATAAATAATATAAAAAATCTCTCTATCAAAATCAATAGAGAGATTTTTTATGCTGTTTTTCAGTCTTACTTTTCTATACGATTCTAGGATAGAACGAGGAGTACTCGGATATATGAAAATGAAAAGTTTTTATAACAGATATTTTTCATTAAAAAATGTAACAGGAATGTAACTTTTTACACGTATAAAGGCTTTGCTTATTTTTTAAACAAACTTTTATATGGAAAAACTTACCATAGAGGCAGTAGATCGAGAAAAACTTACAGAAAATGATTTTAGAGGTATTCATGAAGTTATGCAGGATATGTGGGCATCAGAATCCTGACTCGGAGAACTTGCACAGTGTAAATGTTGTGGAAAAATGCTCTCAAAAGAACATGTTTTTTGACACCTTTCAAAAGAACTTATACAAGAAAAAGTTGCTCATATTATGAATATATTATGACTTGATTCTATCTCTTGTACTATATGTGGTGGAGATACACGACTTATATATGGACCAAGTAATGTTGAAAAAATCAAAGACAGGGTCTTAAATAGCGTCGATGCATTTCTTGTGCTCTGTAAATCGGATGAAAAAGGAATTGTAGGATTTAATGAAGGATACATTGATTCATTAGATCGTATATTCCAACTTGATTTACATGATCATTATGAGAATGTTTGATTAGCAGAAATAAGACGTAGAATAGAAAAAAATCTTGGTTATTTCCCTAAGGAAATACTTTCAATGTCAGCACTTTGATTACTTAAGCCATATAGAAGTTTTCAAAATCTTTTTAGATTGGTAAATAAATATGCACTCACTCTTCCTGAATCACGTCGATGAATACCATGATTAGTTGAATATGATCGTGGCGGCACTACACATCGAATGAATTCGGACGTAAATAGAGGAATATCTCTTGGTATTGAGGATGATCCAGAACTACGAGCAAAAATGACAAGGGTATGAGAAAAATATAATTGTGATTTAATTATTTATCCTGATGTTGTCGGAATGCAAAAAGATTTTTTCTCGAAAGATGTTCGTCATTATTTTAGGATGTCGAAAGGAAAAACTTCACCCCATTTGGAACAAACTATAGATAAAGAATTAGTAGCTGCGTAAAAAAGTATTTTTGTCTACACAAAATAGAATTCCTCCATATACTATATGAAATATTTTTACGAATAATCTTAGAAAACATGAGCTACTATACTTTTATATACGCCATATCTATTATGTTATCTATTGGTTGTGGTGCCTTAGTATTGAAAAGATATTGGAATTTCTCTGGCTTATTCTTCTTTCTTTTTACTGTCTTTTGATCACTTTGGTTTTTATTTTATTTTTTATTCTTTTCAGGTATTGAAAATGTTCAATTATTACTATTTCTTTCACGATTAAATTTTTGAATAAGTCTCGGAGCGAATTATTCACTTTTATTGTTTGTATTCTTTTTTGGTATAAAATATCCAAAAAATCCTATACATATCATTCTTATGATATGTATAGGATTTTTAACAATCTTATCTCTACATACTTTTACACCACTAATCATTTCTGGTCTAACTTATTCAATTTGAGAACATGTATATCGAGAAGTTTTTGGTATGTTCTATATATTAAATCCTCTTCTTCATATCATAGGAATATCTCTTCTTTTTTATTTTGCTACACAACAACTTAAAAAACAGGCATATCTCAATAAAATTCGTTTGAAACGAATTTTACTCTGAGCATTCTTGCCTCTATCTGCTGCTATAATTCTTCAACTCATCCTTCCTGCTTTCGGTATTTGGATATTAGAAAAGGAGATAATTTTCTTTTATCTTGTTTTTGTAATTTATGTTGTTTATGTTCTAAAAAGATATTATTTCTCTTCTCTCTGATATGGTATTTGAAAAATTATAATTGCCATTGCGGCATTTACGATTTCTATACTTTCAATTAATATCTTCAAAATCATATATCTCCGCATAGGAAATACAAGCACCATTAATAATTACTGGATATATCAAGATCAGTTTTCAATTTTAGATACTGCAATCGGGGTATTTGTATTCTACTTCTCCTATAAACTTCTTTGCAAGATCCTTATAGGAAACACTCTTGTTATGGAATTAAATGTACGAATTCAAAAACTCGAGAAATATTTATCGCAAACAACTAATGTAAAAGATCTTAACGACTATCTATGAAGCGATATAAGAAAAATATTTAAAAATAAATATTGTGAGGTGCGAGTTTTCTCCAAAGATGAAGAAAAAACAGAATTGCAAAAATATTTTGAAAACAGTCTAACTGATAAAATCTTTATCAATGATGTCGTATTTATAGAGGAGAAGAAAAATAAATTCCAGAAAAAGAAACTCCTTTTAGAAATTCCAGACGAAGCTTTTCTCATTCTTCCTCTTTTTGACTCAGATAGCACTACAAATATTGGAGTTTTTATTATGGGAGCAAAATCTTTCGGAGATTTCTATACAACCGAGGAGATCAATATACTTCGAGATTTTGCCTCTTTTCTAGAACTCCATCTCAAGTATATAAAAACTTATGGACTCATGCGGGATCTTTCTGCTAATCTCGATGAAAAGGTCGATGAAAAGACTATGGAATATAACAATCTTATTAATAAACAAAAAGAGTTTATAATTATAATTTCCCATGAGATAAAGGCTCCGATTTCCAATGCAATTTTTCAAGCAGATAGCATTATGGATGATCTAAAAAATGAACCTTTTTCCAGAAAAACTATAGAACAGGATCTTATAATTCTTAACGAGCAACTTATAAAAACAGGGGAACTTACCACAAAACTTTTTGCTCTTCAGTATTTTGATACACGAACAGTTACATTATTTAAAGAACGTGTAAAAATAGAACAATTACTTCAAACAGAATATGAAGTATATTCTCGTATGCACGAAGAGATAAAATTTATTAATCTCATAGATAAAAACATTTGATTTATCTCAATTGATAAGATACAATTCCGACAGGTAATTACCAATCTTTTACAGAATGCAATCAAGTTTCTTGATAAAAAAGACTCGATTATAATAGTTGAAGCCTATAAAAAGAAAAATACGCTTACTATTATCATTGAAGATAATGGAAGAGGGTTTCAATGAATCGATGTCGAGCATTTATTTGATAGGTATACTACTGGTAATGGTAATTTAATCTGACTCGGCATGGGACTCTATCTCTGTAAAAAAATTGTTGATATGCATGAGGGGACTATTCTTGCAAGCATAGGAGAGAGACTTTGAGGAGCAAAATTTAGCATTACCATCCCAATCAATTAGTCTCTCATATAAATATATGAATATTCTCATCATCGAAGATGATGTATTTTTGGCAACAAAAATAGCAAAAACATTTGAATCCAAAATTATAATTAATAGGGTTAAAATAGTACATTCATATTTTGGATTTCTTGATGAATTATCCATTGTAAAATCTTACGATATTATTCTGGTGGATTTGAAACTTTCTGATGATAATAGAGAACTTTGTGGCTATAAAATCATCCGTGTTATTCGAGAAAAACAAGTACATATACCCATCGTTGTAGTGAGTGGTTTTACTGATATTGATCGACTTCGTCTAGCCTTTGAATATGGAGCAAATGACTATATCACTAAACCGATTCGACTCCGAGAGCTTGAGATTCGAGTTCTTAACTGGTTCAAGAATTATTATTTCTCTAACATAACTTCTGCAGGTATTATTCATTTTTATAAAAATCTTAAATATGATCTGAGTAAAAATGAATTTTATTTCAATGAAACACTCATTCCTCTTACGAAGAATAACAAATATATCCTCTCTCTTTTCTTTGCAAAACCAGAAAAACTTCTCGAAGAATCATTTCTCAGAGAGAAAATATGGGGTGATATGTGTATGATGACGGAGCGAAATCTTCGAGTAAATATCCTCCGACTCAAAAGAGCACTTCTCCCCTTTGGAATCGATACATGGATTCAAAATATCAGGGGTGAGGGGTATTTATTTTCCGGAAAATAAAACACTTTCTTTTTTAGAGAAAGTGTTTTATTTTTATAGATGTTATTCCAGTACATATCACTGATTATATATTGTTTTTGGCATAAAATTTCCTGAGAGCTTTTTACGAACATTGGAAAGTGTGACATTAATCGTATTGTCCGAAACATCCGATAGATGATGTCCTCACCAAACATTGGATATAAGTATTTCTCTTGTGAGTATCTTTTTCTGATTTAATAAAAATACCTCAACGATGAGATTCTCATTTTTAGTAAGATAAACAGGTTTGGATCCTATCTTTATTTCTTTTGTAATCGTATTAAATGCGATATCCTTATATTTCACAACAGATGAATTATTCTCAATATCTCGAGGACGTCGAAGAACCGCCTTAATTCGCGCCATTAATACTTCTGCTACAAATGGTTTCGTTAGATAATCATCTGCACCAATATCGAGTCAATATACAATATTCTGAGTATCAGCATATCCAGATATTACAATAATAGGAACGCGTGATTCTTTATTTTTCCTAAGCCAACGAATAATATCAAAACCCGTGCCATCAGAGAGAGATATATCTATAATATATAGTCCCGAGCTTGCATCTCCATGATGCATAAAATCCTCATATCCATGAAAAGCGCTCGCAGCATAGCCATTGTTTTGCAACTTTTTCAGAATTTTATTTGCGAGAATTTTTTCATCATCAATGATAGATATATGCATAAGTATATATTTATAAATAATGTTTAATGTATGATATGTATCTTGCGAAATAATGCAAATATCATATATCATAAAAATTTATTTACAAAATCTTCTTTGACTTTTTATATTAAATCTTTATAAATAATAATATTAATTATTCCAAAATTTTATTATTTATCTCTCTTGCTATGAAATATATTCTTTCCTTGCTTCTTTTAGTATTCCTTGCTTTTTCTAGCAGTATAACATACGCTGATTTTTTTAATGAATATGTTATGGGGGATGATCCAGAGATTGTCATGATCCAAGATATAAAACTTACCTATGTAAGTTTTAATGAGAACAAAGAAAAGGCTCGATTTAACAATACTTCTTATTTTATTACGAATATAAAAAATGAAGCAATGGATCGATATAGTGGTGGTATGATTCCATTATATCGCATGCATGATATCATCACAAATCTCGATAGTTTCGTATATGAAATGAATCAATATTTTTCTTATCAGAAAAAATATGAACAAACCAGAGTAGGTATTTATAAAGAAAATGCTCAGTCCTATCTAGAAGATGCTCGATGAGCCTATTCCCGGCTTAAGGCATCACTTAATCAAAGTTCTTACTAAAACATCCAATTAAAAAAACCTCTCTGAAGATAGTAAAGAGAGGTTTTTTTAAAAAACTTTGTTTTGTATTTTTCTGAACTTTCCATACTATGTCAGCATAATATATTTCTTTTCAAAAAACTAGAAAAGTGTTTATAGAGGTTATACCATTCGGTGGATCTATAGATGATGAATGACTCACCTATTTTGTATGCAATGAACTTGTCGAGGATATTCAAATTGGATGTCTCGTGGAGGTACCATTTCGCAATGCTTTGGATTATGCAATTGTAACAAAAATAGAATATGAAGAGATTCCAGAAAATCCAAAATCCATCGTACGAATCATTACTTCTATTCCCCTGCTTTCCCCTTATCAAATAGCATCGATTTTTGATATTGCATCGTACTATTTTGTACATACACACCATATTCTCTCTCTCTTCCTTTCAAAATCACTTGTAAAATATCTTGAAAAACGAGATTTTACAATGCTCTTACCAAAAGAAAATTCTTGAGAAGACAACTCCCCTAAAACCATTTGATTCTATCATCATACAAGTGATATTTCATTTTTTCAAGCGATATGAAAACATATCTCTGATCGAACCGTACTTATATTTCCTGATGATTTTTCTATCGATGCTTATATAAAACTTCACCCAATAGATCCAGATACGACACTTATTATACCGGACAAGCTCACAGAAACTAAGAAATATAAAGCATTCTATTCAGTATATAATGGAGAAAAAAATATAATTATTTGAACCAGACGAATTCTTTACTATAATCTCTCGTATTATGAGAATATTCTCTATATAGAAGATGCTCTGCATACGAAAGCTATGCGATTTAATCATACATATAAACATCTGGAAATACTCAGAAAAATAGTTTCCTATAGTCATTTTCATATAACGATACTTTCAACGCTTCCAAGCATCGAAAGTATTTATCTCCTTCATACTAACGTATATAAATCCAAAAACTAAAAAACATTTCAAATTTCTCGCTATTAGTTATCCAATTTTAAAAATGCAAAAAAAAATTAATCATTTTCTCGATTTTCTCATCACATATTTTTCTACCATCAACCGAGTACGTATGGTATTTTTCGCTTTTGTTTTATTCGCTTTTATTATTATTTGGACAACATTTAAATACACTGTTCTTGAATATTCCTATTATAAAGAACTTGCAGATAAACAACAAATGGTAATGGTAAAAAATCCTGTTTCTCGTGGAACGATATATTCCAATAACAAACCTGAGTGAGTATTTGCAACAAGCACTGATCTTTCTGATCTAGCCATAGATCCACAGGAAATCGGATCAAAAGAAAAACTCGAACTATTTTTAACAGATATGGTTTTTGAAGATATCTGTTCTGATTTAATAGATGATCGCTGTGTAGAAAATCTTTTTGACTATCTCCGACAAGTTTCAGATGATAATTTCATAGCCACCAATGAGAGTGTAAAAAATAAGATTCGTGAAGATATTCATAAAAAAATTACAAAAGAATTTATCGATTCTGTTATCGTAAAAGAAAACCTAAATGAAAAAGAAATACGCGAACTTGAAAGTCTCACTGAATGATCTGGAAGTTCTTTTGGAATTATTAATAATAGTCTCTATGTGGATCCAACGGGAATACACAACAAAGATGCGATAGCTATACAACTTATGGATATTCTTTCTCTTTCAAAAGAAGAATTAGATTATAAACTTTCTAAACGAAAAGTTCGGTATGTACGAATTCTTCGAAAGATGAATCTCTCTACACGTGATATGATTGATAATCGGATAGAAACTGAGAAGATCAATATTGCCCAGGGACGAATGTTAGATACAGAAAGTATATTTCATTTTTTTATTCTTGAAGCCAATCCAACAAGATTCTATCCAGAAAAGAATATGGGTGGACAAATTGTAGGTTTCGTTGACAATGAAAATGAAGGAAAATATGGAATAGAAGGGTATTTTAATGAAGAACTCAAAGGAAAAGAGGGGGAACATATTGCAAAAAAAGACATATCTGGACGAACTATCGGATCATTTGATCTTGGGGAACGCAAGATGGTAAATGGTACCGATATCAAGCTCACTATTGACCGAAATATTCAAAAAGAAGTAACAAAAATTCTCTCCGAAGGGATTAAAGAATTTCGTGCGAATAAAGGTTCCGTTGTTATTATGGACCCAAAAACAGGAGCTATCGTTTCTATGGTAAGTTATCCTGATTTTGACCCGAATAATTTCGGAGATGTTTATGAATTGGAAAAAGTTAGTTATTCGAAGTACCCAAATCCCAATTTTGATCTTCTTGGAATCCCTTTATTTGTAGAAGATTCAGAAAAATGAGTTTCCATATTGGTCGGTAAGAAAAAAATTTCTCTTCGAGCTGCAACAGAATCCGAGATTGACAATAGAGCCATTGTAAAATACAAATACAAAAATATGTTTGGTCCATGAGTATATGAGGCCGATCCTGTTACCGCTCTCTATGAACCAGGTTCTGTATTCAAGGCAATTACCATGGCTATTGGTATCGATACGGGTGATATAAAACCTACCGATACTTATGTCGACAAAGGATTTGTAACTATTGATCAATATAAAATTAAAAACGTTTCCAATGAATGTATCGGACTTCATACATATTCTCATGCTCTTGATTGGAGTTGTAACGTCGGGATGATCGATATAGTACAAAAAATAGGAAAATCTCTCTTTTACAAATATATCAATGATTTCGGATTCGGAAGAAAAACCAATATCACACTGGAATGAGAAGCATTTGGAAGAATCGATCCCTATGAAAAATGGGCTCGTGTAAAACTCTTTACCATGGCATTTTGACAAGGTATTACTGCGACTGTTCTTCAGATGGCAGCGGCTTATTCTGCATTGGCTAATGGATGAATCTATATGCAACCATACATTGTTGATAGTCTTACTCTTGCAGATGGAACTATCGTAAAAAATACCCCTACCCCTCTTCGTCGGGTCATTAAAGAAGATACATCCAAAAAGATTATCGCTATGCTTACAGAAGGGGCAAAAATAGGGTTCGCAAAAAAATGATGAGTAGATGGATACGATGTTGCCGGAAAGACTGGAACCTCCCAAATTGCCGCAAAAGGGAAATACGAAGTTGGGGAAGCTGGACATACTATTACTTCCTATGGAGGATTCGCTCCTGCATCAAATCCAAAGTTCGTTATGATAGTAAAAATTGAACGTCCACGTAGTGCACAATACTCAGAAACAACATCCTCTGCGGTTTTCTCGAAGATTGCGAAATACCTCTTCAATTATTATGAAATACCAAAGAATGAACAATAAAATAGCTTATTAATCTGCAAGATTTGATTTTTTAACAAAAATAAAGTAAAATACATCCTATATATTATGTAATACATGCCATAAATGAGTTCTAATTGAATTACAATAGAGTCAATATCTGATTCATCATCAGAACAAACTACAAAGTTTTCCTCATCAGATACGTGAGATACTACAGTATGCGTTCAGGATTCTGTAGATATGCTTCTTTCAGAGCTTATAGAAGAGCGTTCCGATGGAATTTTTGTAAATCTTAATGTACTTATAAGCCCTGGACAGTTTAGTAAATGGCTCGACAATGTTTTTCAAAGTGGATATTTTTTCAATGAACCAAAATACGGTGTTATAAATCAGATACTCTATAATTTTGAAAAAATACCTGAATTAACAAAAACACTAAAGCAATTAAACAAAGCTCCTGAACTAAAAATTGCTTCTGGAAAAGAGAAAATTACTGAAGAAAGACTAGAAATTTATCATGATCCAAAAATCAGTCGTGACAATACTTTTGCTGAATATTTTTTCGGGAAAGTACATATTACCAAAACAGAAAATGAAACAATGGAAGAAGTTGAGACGACATTACATCCTGACGAATTCTATGCTCAGATGTGGGCAAGATGAATACGCTATGGTATTGATATGGAAAATATTAATACCATTATAAAAGATGGGACAACTGGACGACTCACTATAGCAGAATGAAAAGATCCTGAGGAATGAACGAATGCTCATATGAAACAAATGAGATCATTCGAAGAAAAAAAGGGAATTAAAGAATCCGCCGGAGCACGCGTAGATCTCAGAGTTTATCAAGAATCATGTGTTCAAGTACTAAAAGATGAGCTCCTTTTTAAAAAAATCCCTCGTGTAGATGGAAAACCATGATGGAGTGTCCGAGGAGAAAGAAGAGATCCCGAAAAACCAGAAGATATTGATATCAAAACATTTCTATGAGAAGGAACATATGTAAAAATAGAAGAAGGTGTAGAATATATTGCTGCCATTAACAAAGGATATCCACATGAGGATAATTGAATTATATCTATTGACACTACCTATACTTTTAAAACAGGAATAAATGTTACGAGTGGAGATACTCATGTAGTAGAGGATGCTATTATTGAAAATAACGTAGGAGTTGGATATAAGATTATAGGAGATAAATCTTTGATTTTTAAAGGAAATATAGAAGGAACTGTTATTGCAGAAGAAGATATCGAAATCAATGCAAATATTATAGGGAAACGTAAATGATGACTTGTGGATAATCGAAATATACGAGGAAGTGATATTACCGATGGTCGAGTTACTTGTAATTCAGGAAATATCTCCATAAAATGACGTATAGAAAATGGGTATTTAAAAGCAAAAAATGGTACCATTACTGTAAAAAATGCCAACAATTCTTTTATTATAGGCGATACGGTAACTATTACTGGGGATTGTTTTAATTGTACTATTATTGCTAATTCGATAATAATCCACGGAGAAGCTCAATCATGCCGGGTACTTGCAAAAAAGAGTATCGAAGCAAAAGAAGTAACAACATGACGAGCAGAAATTGAAAATACTTATACCATGGCGATTCCTAATGCTAAAAGATATCTTGAACGTGATAAAACTCTCATTGAACACAATATAACTCTCCTTGAAACAAAGCAAAAAACAATAGATACGCTCATAGGAGAATTTCCCTGAGAAGATATGACTAAAAAGGAATTGCTTTTTAATTTTCTCAAAAAATGTGATGATGATAAGAATTTTTTTACACAACAATCTGATAAATTAAAAATGGTATTTCGAAAATATCATATCAGTATTAAGGAGATCAAAAAACTTCAAAAAACAATTGACGAACTCAAAGAGGAAAATCTATTATTATTAGAAAGCATAAAACAAAATGAGGAAAAATTTGAAAAAGATCTTACTGAGATGTTTATTAAGATAAATGCCATACAAGGATATACCTGTGTGCAATATCTCACATACTATTTTTCAGAAGATATCTTTGATATAAATATCGATGATCTTGAAGTGCTTGTAAGAACAACATCTGGAGATCATATTACAAATATATTTCGAGATGACGATGGTTCGGTGGACTGGAGATATAAAAATATCTAATGTATCTATAAAATATATTCTTTCAATACTCTATAGAAGATGCAACAAAATAAAAAAGGTTCTATACTTCTTTATGTTCTCTTTCTTTCTTCTTTTCTTATTCTCTTTTTTATCTCTTTTCAATGAGAGCTTGAAAATATGATGGGTTGAACAAAGAATTCTGAAGAAAATATCCGAGATATCTCTTCTATACAAGATGCTCTTATTCTTCTTAAAAATACACCAACCTCAGTAAAAACAATAGAATCAAATAAAAATCTCTCATTCATATCCTTAAGCCAAAACAACACACTCATAAATGAGTCGCTCAATTGAGATAAATCTCAAGAATACTGGATAACTTCCACTGGATGAAGTACTTCCATAGCACTAACTATGACATCATGATGACCAATTTCTTATCATCTTGCTGCTTTTAATTCTGGTTCTGAATCTTCTTCCACTTTAATTTCTTCTGGAGTTGTATCAACAAGTACTAGTATTCCACTCTCACCCTCACTCAATACTCATATCCTCACGATTGAATCTCTTGGTGGACAGGTTTGATATATTCTCGATCCCAGTACAAGCACGATTATACCAGCATCTACTTCTTATAAATTAGAGCGTGATATTCAGGGATATAAAGTGTATGAATGAATTTATGATATAACACATTTTATTCCGAAATCTCGTATAAATTTTGATTACCAAAAAATGGGTATGTATCTGAAAGAATAAAGATTCTCATAATAAAAACACTCCTTCGAAAAGGAGTGTTTTTATTATATTTTCAAGTATCGCATCAATCGCTCACTACTTGTGAGTTCTCCTCATTTTTCTGATTCTTGTATGTATTGGAGAAGGAAAGTTCGAAGTTCATAACTATTCACATCTGGTGTCATATCAATATCTATTGTATTGAGTCATTTCTTTTTTAATTTAAGTCGAAGAAGAATTGCTTTTCTATTGTCATATACTATGGAAAATTCTTCGATAGAGGGATAATCATAGAATCCTCCATTAATATTAATACCATCTTCATCCACCGCTATCTGAGTGATTTCTGGTGCATTATTCTCCATGAGAAGATATACTCCAATAAAGATAAAAACCACGATGGAAAGAACATACAATCCTACGAAAATCCCCCAAATGATAAAAGTAAGTGAAAGAATTCCCGCGGTCATATACCATCCTGCACCTTTTGTATTTTGAGTATCAATATTCCAAGAGAACATGTGAGAATGATTATAAATTAGACATGATCATATTAACTATGAACCAAGATGAAACAGCGATAACAAAACCGATAATACCATGTTCTATAGTTTCTGCTCCTTTTTTCTTTTCCTGAGAAGTAAGTCCGAAGAGAGCCATCTGAAATGCTCCGTAAATTATCATGATAACGGAAACTGTTGCAGCAAATCCTAAGATAAGTTCTGTAGCAAACTTAATCATCCCTGGGATGTCATTGAAACTAATATTTCCTTCTCGAAGATCCTTACTTGTCACTCAATTTCCTCCAAGTATTCAGGTATCGTCCGCTGCAAAAACATGTTTTGAAAGTAGAGATGTCAGAAGAGCTACGAGTGTATAAAAAGAATATTTCATAATATGAATTTTTATAATAAATGTGAATTTAAGTACCTTATGAGGATTAATTGTATCTATTTTCCCCTACAATCCAAATTTTTTGATTTTTTCTTTTATACTCTTTAAAAGAAAATTTACCCTTTTGCCTCCGACCAATTTGCTCCTGTATGAATATCAACAAGAAGCTTAATATTTCCTGGAAAAATACCTTCCATAATGGAACGAATTTTTGTCTCCATAATCTCTTTTTCACTCGTATGAATCTCGAAAACAAGTTCATCATGAACTTGTAAGAGCATGCGAGACTTGTACGAATCTTTCTTGAAGAAATCTGCCAATTCCATCATAGCAAATTTAATAACATCCGCTTCTGTTCCTTGAATCGGCATATTAATTGCCTCACGTTCCGCTCAGGCACGAATCATTTTATTACTATCTCTCACTCCGGGAATATAACGTCTTCTTCCATAAAATGTTTCTACGTACCCATTTTTCTGAGCTCCATCAAGTACGGATTGATAGTAGGCACGAACTCACGGATACATTGCATAGAAAGCGTCTATATACTGAGTTGCTTCAGCAGGTGAGCTATTGATGACTTTTGAGAGACCGAAACCGGTTATACCGTAAATCACTCAGAAATTAACTGATTTTGCGATACGACGAAGCTCAGAAGTAATAACTGTATGTTCTCAGAAAAGAAAATGTGCTGTGCGAGTATGAATATCTTCTCATCGAAGAAAAGCTTCTGTGAGAGCCTTATCCCCAGAAAGACTTGCAAGAATACGAAGTTCTATTTGAGAATAGTCCGCCACCAAAAAAGAAAACTCTGAAGACTGAGGACAAAAACAAGATTTAATTTGAGCAGAATACCCGGATCCTGAAGGGATATTCTGAAGATTTGGTGCTTCGGAAGAAAGTCTTCCAGTAGAAGTCCCAAGTTGGTTATAAGTTGTATGAATGCGTTTTGTTTCTGGATTGATAACTTTAAGAAGTCCATCTATATATGTGGAACGAAGTTTTTCCAGTGTACGATATTGGAGAATAATATTTGCTATCTCGTACTTTTGTCCGATAAGAGAAAGTGCTTCATTGTCCACGGAATATCCTGTTTTAATTTTCTTGGAAACAGGAATTTTAAGCTTCTCAAAGAGAATATTTTGTACTTGTTTGGCAGAATTAATATTAAATCTTTCACCGACAAGATCATAGATTTCCAATTCCTTATGCTTCGATTCCTGAGTTATATCTTCACCAATGGAACGAAGCTTCTCCGCATCCACATATATCCCAGTACGTTCCATATTTACTAGTACTCCGAGGAGTTTTGATTCCATATCAATGATAGACTGAAGTTTTGGATCAATAGTATCTTCTGTACGTGATTCCTGATAAGAAAAATATGCCTTTTCAATGGAATACTGTTCTTTATTTACGGACGTCTGATAATGATGTTCAAAATCCATAAATGCAGAAAAATCGAGATTTCGATCAATCGTGGATGTGAGATGTTTATAATATCGAATATCGAGAAAAGACATGAAAGAAGAATAAGAGAACAGGGATTAGAGATGAGTATATGCTCCTCAAAGATTTTTGCAATAATATTTATCAAAAAATCCCCTCATTACAAAATACGTAACGAGAGGATTTATTATATAACATAAATTTATTATTCTTTAATCACATTCCATTCTATAGTCCCCATTCTTTTTTATGAATCATACTCATGGAGAATAGTCCCATAAGCACCATACCGAGAACAAAGAACGTTCCATTGAATCCGACTATAGCAACAAGAAGTCATCCGATAACAAGTCCCACAACATTCGCAAGATTCAATATCATTTTCAATGGTGCGGATGAAGCATTGGAATCAATTTCTGTAAGTTTTCGCTTCTCAGCATATACTTGATTATATGCATCAGAAAATTCACCCTGAGCCAGTGGCATCGCTGCAGCATACCCGATACTATTTGCCAGACCAAGCATAAGTATTATGAAAAATCCATTGAATACTCCGAAGAAAAACATAGATATTCCTGAGATAAGAACTCCTGCAAATATAACAGAGAAAGTTCCTATTTTTTTTGAAAGTCCGATAAGCGGAATCTGAGCACCAAATGCTGGAATAGCAAGCACTGCAATGAAAACATATCCTGTGAAAAGTTTTGTTTTAACAAGAATATTATCCCCATCTCCCGCGATAATTTTATTGAGAAAATCTACCAAAAAGGTTACAACGAATGTATCCCAGAAACCAAAAAGAATAATAATGAGCGACATTGTCATTAATTTCTTATTGAATGGTGCTTTTCCAAGAACCTCAAAAAAAGAACTCATATCCCCTTTTGTAGTTGTGATAATATCTTTCCAGTTAATCTCTGAACGAAATTGCATAGGTTTAAGAAATATAAATTTCATCCCCTGAACAACTTTAGAAAAATCTGTTTTCTGTACTTGAGAAATAGTATATTGTTTCACTGATTCGATAGTATCTTTTGAAGATATGATTTTCAGTTTCTTTATATCATTTATATTAAAATTAAGAGTCGCTTTTGAATTGTCGAAATAAATAACAGTAAATGTTATGAAAAGTACTATGAAAAAGACAAGAATAAGAACTGCAATGATAATATTGAAAGAAAGAATAACTCCTGATAGCACTAACCCTGTTAAAGCTCCAAGTCATGAAAAGATATTATTTCTGGATAGAAGATCAGCATATTCTGATGGATCAGCATTATTTAAGATATATGAGAGTGCTGTTACATCCGTGAGCTCTTTGATAATCCCATAAAGACAAACCGATACAAGAAGGAGGATGATATTAAGACTGGAATCAAAAAACTTCGCAATAAGAGAAGTATCAGATGAACTTCATCCACTTGATCAGATAATGAAGTGAACAAATATGAGCGAGACTACCAACATCAGACTTGCTGAGAGAACAAAGAGTTTTTTCGGTGAAATATATTTTTGAAGGACTCATACAGGGCTATCTGCAAGAAATGCAACAAAGTTTCCTATTCCGAGAAATATCCCTACAAGAAGTACGGATTCAAGTTGTAATCAAAAAAAGAATACAAGAGTAAAATGAAAACACATCCAAACAAAGGATGCTATAAATCCATATGTAAAGAAATTCTTTCTCCGATTTTCATCGAAGCTACTCTCTGTCGAGACGAAACTTATTTGTGGCTTTTCTGTAGTATTTTCCATAAGAACGAGATAATATATAATCCTCTACAGAATAGCATAAAAAATAATTTCTTGCAAATTTGCAGATTATAAAAACTGGTACATACAGATACCCCCCGCTGTCGCAACATTGAGGGATTGTTTCTGTCCAAGCATAGGAATCTCCACACAATAATCTGCAAGTTCTATGAGTTCTTTTTGAACCCCTTCAATTTCATTTCCAAGAATGAGGCAGATATTTTCATATTTCATCGAAGAGACAGAATGAAAATCGATACTTTCAGACGTTTGTTCTAGGACAAAGATTTTATATCCTTGTTTTTTTAATTCTTGAATATATTCAATAGGATTTTTATAATATTCCCAGGCAACGAAATTTTCCGCCCCTATAGCCGTCTTGGATATCTCCTTACGTGGCGGAGTCGGAGTAAAACCTGTGAGAATTATCTTCTCGAAACCAGCACCATCACACGTACGAAAGAGTGCCCCAACATTGAGAATAGAACGAATGTTATCAAGGAGGAGGATTTTCATTTGACAAAGATAGTTATTTAAATATAAAGAACTTACAGGGGAAACTCCCTTCACAAACAAATTTCTTTATTGGGAGAATGATAATGGTACAAATATATGAATGGTACGTTATTGGTATACAAACAATAACAATTGTTGCTGTTTTGGTCTCTTTGTCAATTTTCTTTAAAGAATGGTTCAAATATGGGAAAGAATCTGCCATGGATTGTATTCCATATTTGATTCTCGCCAGTGTCCTATGTGTGTTTTTTTGGCCAGTTGTTCTGATTATCTTGGCTTGTGCCAAAATTTTTGAAAGTGACTATCGTCAACATGAAAATGGGTATTGCTAAAATAGCGATAACCAAAAAATACATCAGCCCTGCCTTATGCAGGGCTTTTTTTTATATCTGATCTTTGATGCTCTCCAAAAGTTTCCGGATATTTTCGGGAATCTCTTTTGGCATCTTCCCCTCGACTACCACGTACATATCCCCTGTTTCTCCGGCGCTCTGTCGCCCCTTTCCTTTGATTCGGAACTTGGTTCCGGACTTGGTTCCCATGGGAACCGTCAGGGTCAAGTGTTTGCTATAGACTGTCTCTACATCAAGTTTGGTTCCGAGAATCAAATCAAAAATAGGTACTTCCACAGTTTTTATGACATCGAGCGATGGTTTTTCTGATTCTGCTTTTGGGGTATGTCCAAAATCCTCATGATGAGAAGTTCTTCTTTTTCCTCCTCATCCCATACCTCCTCCGAACAGATCTCCGAGGTCGAATTCGAAATGTTGCGATCCTCCTCTTACCCCACCTCCGCCAAACTGCGAAAATATATCCTCAAATCCACCGAACCCCTGCTGTCCTCCATGAGCTCCCGAAAAACCAGAGAATCCTCCACCGGCGGAACCAAAGGTATCATACTCTTTTCGTTTTTTTGCGTCCCCGAGTACTTCATAGGCAGCATTTATCTCCTTGAACTTTTCCTCTGCTTTCTTGTCTCCTTTGTTTTTATCAGGATGGTACTGCATCGCAAGCTTGCGATACGCTTTTTTTATCTCGTCTCCCGTTGCCGATTTCGCAACTCCGAGGAGAGAATAAAGGTCTTTATTGCTCATAAAAAATGAAATATCAAATTATAAAGGACTTTTTATTTGTACAAGTGTGTTTTTCATAACTTTCGTATAAATCTGTGTTGTACGGATATTCGTATGTCCAAGCAGTTCCTGAATATAGCGAATATCTGTGCCGTTTTCCAGGAGATGTGTCGCAAAACTATGACGGAGTGAGTGAAATGTTGCCTCTTTTTTAATTCCTGATTTTTTCAACGCTCAGGAAAAAATAATCTGAGCTGTTCGTGTAGTAAGTTTTCATCCTCTTTCACTCTCAAAAAAGTAATCATCCCTATTTTTGAAAGACAATATCTGTCCGATGTCGGAAAGGAGTCTATTTGAAAAGAGAGTCAAACGATCCTTTTGTCATTTTGCTCATTGTATATGGATTGTGAGGTTCTCCAAATCAAAATTCCTTACTCGCAAGTCCACTACTTCACTCACTCGGAGACCAGACCCGTATGAAAGTGCGAGCAAGAGCCGATGCTTTTTATTCTCGATTGTCTCGAATATCTTCTCTATCTCTTGTTTTGATAATACAATTGGAAGTTTGTTCGGTGTTTTTGAGAGTTTTATATCCCAATCTGATTGGACATGAAGAATTTCTTTGCAGAAAAACTTTATTGCTTCCTTATAGAGATTTACAGTTTTTGAAGCCTTTCCACGTTGTTGGAGAAGGAGAATATAATCGATAATCTTGTCGCGATTGATAACAGAAACATCATTTCAGATGTATTCGAGGAAAAAACGAACGCAAGTGAGATATGCTTTCAAAGTTTTGGAACTGTAGTTTCTCTGTCTAAGTTCTCGTTCCAACAAAAGCAAATAGTTTTGTGTTTGCACCATATTTTCGTATACTTGAAATAATACTTCCATATTCGCATAGTATACATATTTTCGTATAAAATCAAGTTTTTATTCGGATAAGCGGGAGTTATACGCAATTCAAAAAATATTTTATTAATTAATTTCAAAATAACATGAAAAAACATTATTTATTTGCTATTATTCCTTTTTTATTGGGAATTGGATGTGTTATTGCCTACAAAATCAATGGGCAATATATTGCACCTGATGGTGCACTTGTTGAGTCATTTGGTTTTATACCACTTGCTTACTTATTCTTTCTAGTTGGAATTATCGCTTCAATTATTATTTTTATACGAGCTATAATAAAAAAGAAGTAAATATTTTTTGAACTTCTCCGTTTCGCTCAGACCCCGCTGCGCTTTCCTCCCTTCGGTCGTCGGGGCGTATAACACAGCGTATGCGGTTCGGGGCTCGGCTCGCCTCTCTCCCATATTTTTGCTCCCGTTGGTCGCAAAAACATCGCATACACGCGAACGTTAGACAAAATCCTTTCATTCCGTACTACCTGTTCACTTCCCCCTCTTCTATAAACTCAAGACTCCATCTTAAACATGCACACTATGAACTACAAGCACACCCAAACTGGATATCTCATGATAATTGTCACTCTGGCTGTTTTTGCACTTTTTGCATGGATACACATGACCGCTCGGGCAGAAACTCCGTCGGTCGACTCGGGTACGAATCTTCTTATCACTGCGATAATACTGATAATCCTGCTTATTCTTTTTTCATTCTGGTCACTTCAGGTAAGTATTAACGAGGACTTTTTACGCATCAAATTTGGGTATAGTATATATGGGAAGAAATTTTTGCTCCGTGAAATACTTTCCGCCAAAGCTGTAAAAAATCATTGGTACTACGGATGGGGAATCAGAGTATGGTTCTGGCCCAAGATGTGGATTTATAATATTTCTGGTTTGGATGCGGTCGAAATACGACTAAAAAATGGGGAAATCTACAGAATAGGAACGGATGAGCCCCAAGTATTAGAACAAGCTCTTCTGCAGAAAATCAAATAATAAAAAATGTGGAAGTTATTTAATTAACTCCCACTCCTCGATATCTCACTCCACTTCAAAAAAGAGAGGATGAAGAAGATACGGTTCTTGTTTTAAAAATGGAACACGACAAGAATCACGAATCAGAAGTTTGCGGGCGAGATGATCCTGCTCATACCGAATCTGTCCCCTCGTTACAGGAATCTTCGTCACCTCATCGATGGTGCCGATTTTAGAGCTATCAAATACATATCCCCGATTCTTTGCCTCTTGTACAATTTCCCGAAGATAGTACCCGATAGCTCAGAGAGGATTTTCGGATGTACGAAATCGCATAAGCTGCGGATGGTTTTTATACCCCTTTGTTCGGTTCTGTAATACTTTCTGAGCCAAAAGCCCTTCTCGCCACACGGCAAGAAGTCATTGTCTATCGAGATAACAAGGGTGTAATGACCAGAGTCGCATACAATCAAGAATTATTCATCGAAATACCGTTCATCGAAATAATTATCAGTTCCATCATCATCAGGATCGAAGGTTTGAACTCGATGTCCGGTATTATCTTCTTCTTCTAGTTCTTCCACATCATCAAGAGTAATCTCTACTTCCTCATCATCTATATCTGTCATATCTTCGAGAAGAAGATCATCATCTTCTTCCTCGTCTTCTGAAAATGGAGTAGTCATAGTAGAAAAAATTAAGAACTAAGAACTGTGTATTATATACATAACTCGCATTGTTTCAATTTTCCTTTTCTATTTAATAAAGGTCTTTTATGATTCGGCTTTCTTCTGGAAGAACCTGATGCATATACTTACTTCCACGACGTTTATCATAGGTATTTTCAACTGTTCCATGAACTGTCTCAAAAGCAAGTTGACCAATTCGCATACCAGGTTTAAGAGCGATAGGTACCTCATTAATATTGGTAATTTCAAGTGTAATAGTCCCCTCGAATCCTGGGTCTATAAATCCCGCCGTCGAGTGGATAATGATACCGAGTCTTCCGAGAGAACTTCGCCCTTCACAACGTGCTACAAGATTATAGGGAACTTTGATTTTTTCAATAGTTGCTCCGAGCACAAATTGTCCTGGATGGAGAATAAATTCTCCTCCTTCCGGGATCTCTATCATCTCAACCGCTTCTGTGGGGATTGGTTCACCCGGGTGAATAATTCGAAGTCTGTCTCGTTTGTAGAGTTTAAAATATTTTCCGAGTCGAAAATCAAGACTCGTAGGTCCAATCTGCTCAAAAACATCATACTCTGGAAGTGTCTCAAGTCCTATTTCACCCGATGTGAGCAACTCACGTATGGAGGTATCAGAAAGTATCATAGATAAGAAAATTATAAAAATAGAAAACTATTTTGCCACGATACCATAGAGCTTATTCGGAACAAATATTTCCCGGGCAACCGTAAGTCCCTCTAGCCATTTCGTAATATCGGGGTCTTCCATAACTCGCAGAGCCACTTCTTCCTGAGAAACTCCATTCAGGAATACGTGTGTCCCTCGAAGTTTTCCATTTACTTGAATCGCAATCGTCACTTCATCGTCGACGAGCATAAATTCCTGATATTCAGGCCAACTTGCCTCGAAAATGGAAGTGGTTTTACCAAGCATTTGCCAGAGTTCTTCTGCTAAGTGCGGAGCAAACGGATGGAGAAGTATAGCAAATGTTTCTTTCCACTCCATCTGTTGTTCTTCGTCTTTTGGAAGCCCTTCATTCAGGAGAATCATAAGAGCGGAGATGGCAGTATTGAACTTGAATGCTTCGATATCTTCCCCAACTTTTTTGATGGTTTTATGGAGGAGCTTCATTGCTTTCATGTCATCTGCTGCAAACTTTGGAATCTCAAAAATAGTTTGAGATCGTTCGAGAAATCGTCGCACTCCGACAATCGCCTCAGTATTCCATGGTGCTGCATCGCGGAAATCAGAGATGGAGAGTTCATACATACGAAGCGCATCTGCTCCATATTCTTTCACAACATCATCTGGATTTATAACATTTCCCCGAGATTTACTCATTTTTCCTCCATCTGGACCGAGGATGAGCCCAACTCCGATGAGATCCTGGAATGGCTCTTTAAAAGACACCACTCCAATATCGAAGAGGACTTTGTGCCAGAATCGGGCATAGAGGAGATGAAGAACCGCATGCTCCGCCCCACCGACATATTTATCCACTTGTCCCCAGTATTCTATCATCTCATGACTTGCGGGAGCATCTGGAAATCGAGGATCCATAAACCGAAGGTAATACGAGCAAGAACCTGACCACTGTGGCATGGG
>JAQTWX010000002.1:90655-131271 GCA_028689065.1 Candidatus Altimarinota bacterium
AAGTGGACTATCTCCATCCCCTGCTGGCTCGTAGTTCTGAACTTCTGGAAGTTCAAGCGGAAGCTTGTAATCGCAGATAATTTTCCCATAGAGTCCATCGTAGATTTTGGAAACAACTTTCCCGCCAATCATGAGTTCACGAACTTTTCCATGACAGAGAGCTCCTTTTGTACACTCTCCTACTACCTCATCACGTTTGAGAATGTAGGCAAGACTTGTATCAGTCGCCTCGGAGATATCGGAAATATGCGGAAGTTGTTTCATATCCTCCATCGCGAGGTGAATAAGTGGAATTGGTTCCCCCCAATATCGCTGTCGAGAGAAGAGCCAATCTCGGAGTTTGTAGTTGGTTTTCTTCTTCCCGAAGCCTTCTTTCTCGGCAAGTTCCGAAAAATTATTTCTTGCTTCGTCCGATCTCATAAGATTTTCACCCCATCTCATAGCAATAACACCTCAGTCATTCGCATACTCCGGTTTCCAGACATCGTCCGAAAATTCTACATCTACATCCACGCTTTGTCTGATTTTCAATCCCATCTTCTTCGCGAATTGAAAATCCCGCTCATCATGAGCTGGAACTGCCATAACCGCTCCGGTTCCGTAAGAACCAAGCACATAATCTCCTATCCAAACTGGAATCTGCTCTCCGTTGAAAGGATTAATAACGTATGAACCGGTGAATTCTCCCGTTTTTTCTTTTCCTTCATTGGTTCGTTCGAGGTCAGATTTTACCTTGGAATCAGCAATATACTTCTCGCATTTTTCCTGCTGTTCTGGGGTAATCCAGTTCGCAACATCTGTGTGATCCGCTGCAAGTACCACATAGGTCATCCCATAGACGGTGTCTATTCGGGTAGTATACACGGAAAGTGATTTTGTTTCGTCTCCGACTTTTTTCATACTAAATTCCACCCCTTCGCTCTTCCCTATCCAGTTTCGTTGCATATCTTTAATACTTTCTGGCCAATCGAGCGTATCAATATCAGCCAATAGTCGTTCTGCATACTCGGTAATCTTCAACACCCACTGACGAATCTTACGTCGTTCAACAGTTGATCCACATCGGTCACACGTATTATCCCCAACAACCTCTTCGTTGGCAAGTCCTGTCTTACAGCTCGGACAGTAGTTAATAGGCAAATCTTGCTCATATGCGAGTCCTCGTTCAAAAAGTTGGAGGAAAATCCACTGTGTTTGCTTGATATAATCAACATCTGTCGTATTGATTTCACGGCTCCAGTCGTATGAGAGTCCGAGAGATTTCATCTGTCGAGTATAATTCGCGACATTTTTCGCAGTCGTCACCGCTGGATGTGTTCCTGTTTTGATTGCATAATTCTCCGCAGGGAGTCCAAATGCATCCCAACCAGTTGGATGAAGGACATTATACCCACGAGTTTTACAAAAACGAGCGTACACATCGGTCGCAGTATATATTTTTGCATGTCCGACATGAAGCCCTTCTCCCGATGGATACGGGAACATAGAAAGCACGAACTTCTTTGGTCTGTTTCCTGCTTCGGTTGGTGAAAGAGTTCGGAAAGTATTATTTTCTTCCCAGAACTTCTGCCATTTTGGTTCGGTAATTTTTGGATTGTACATAATCGCTCGCGATGGTTATAGATTTGTGATAATTTTAATGTTTTTATCTCTTCGTATGATATGGAAATCCTCTCTTTTGTCCACTTTTTCTAGACCAAAAAAATCCCCCAACTGGAGTTGAGGGATTTTTGGAATATATAAGGAATATTACGCACCAGAAGTGAGAACTTTTCCGAGAACCCATTGAACGATAGAGTTTGCAAGGAAGATAACTACAAGTCCAAGACCAACCTGAATAAGAATAGTTTTTCCCTTCTTTACCTTATCATCCTCTCCACCTGCAGTCATGATAAGAAATCCTCCGTAGAGACCGTAACAAACAGCAAGAATTGCAAGAAAACTCATAGCATTACTGATAAGGTTTTGAATAGTTGTATCAGCTGCATTTCCACTACCAGAAACATTAGACTGAACTTTTGTACCACCAAAATCTATAGCGAAAGTCTGTTCAAGAGAAGCAAGAGTTGCAAGAGAGATAAAACCGATTTTTTTAACTATTTGCATATATGTAAAATTAAATAAATAAGACTACGGAGGGCATTATATAGAAGCTATGCTCAAAAGTCAAAAAAAAAGTGAAAAATCACTTTTTTCTCTTGAACTAGATAAGTTCTTCTGTTTTTTCTACATCAGATACTGGTGTAGTTGCAAGAATCTTTGCTGCTGGAGCAGTTGTTGCACGTGGATTCAAAACATATGGAAGAAGTGCCATATAACGAGCTCGTTTGATTGCTTGAGCAAGCTTTCGTTGATTCTTAAGAGCAACATTAGAATAATATCGTGGAACGATCTTATTGAACTTCGTAATATATTGACGAAGAAATGTAGTATCTTTATAGTCGATATTTTTTATACCGAGAGCCTCAATTGGGCAAGTAGTTTTAGCCATAAGAATGGATTAATATTAATAATTAAAATTAGAATTTATCATCAGCCAAGTCGTCAAAATGATCGAGTACAGAATCATCGATAATTTCTTCATCTTCCGCAAAATCTTCACGTTTATTGAGAAATATCAAGTTGGAGATAACTACTTCTGTTTTATGAAGTTTCATTCCATCTTCTTTATCAATAACACGAGTTTTGAGACGTCCTTCGATATATACGAGTTTTCCTTTTATGAGAAATTGCTCTATACGTTCCGCAAGAGGACCCCAAGCAACACAATTTGTATATTCTGCCTCGCTTTGATTTACTCATGCAGCATCACGATAATAACGATTTGTTGCAACAGTAAAGAGTGCTATTTTTTTATCTCCGACAGTAGATTTGATATATGGATCTTTTGTAACATTTCCAATAAGGATAACTTTATTAACGGTTCTCATAGTATTATGCGAGATGGAGTAATAATAAATTAATCTTCAAGACGAACAAACATATGTCTCCAGATATCTTTCTTGAGATTAAAAGCCTTTGTTGCAGCAAAAAAGTCTCCTTTTTCAAGAGTAAGAGTATAGAGTGCATAGTATCCAGTTTTAGAATTTCGAATCTTGTAAGCAAGATCTTTTACTCCCCAGATATCTTCTTTGTCGATAGTTGCACCAACAGTTTCAAGTTCGGCTTTTACTTCGCCAAGAAGTGTTGCAGCATCTGCATCTCCGAGTTCCGGATTGAGGATGAGCATAAGTTCATATTTTCTCATAGAGCCTATGGATTAAATCTTGCAGTGTAAAAACTGAAGAAAGATATAAATAAAAATGAAGCTTACGACAGGATAATGAAGAAAGTCTTGAGGTACTCTCTACCATTTCCTGAAAAAGTTCCGGAGGATTATAGGGGAAAGGGATAAAAATGCAAAAGATTTTATATATTTGTCACGTCATTATTTTTCTCTCTTGTTTTTACACATCTTTTACATACTATGTATAGAATCCGAAGGGTAGATATAGTTTTGATTCTATACCCATTATAGGCTGATAAATTTTATTATAAATCCACTTTATATACACAAGGATAAAAAACCTGTCCACAAATAAACTTATCTCGATGTAATATGAAAATTCTCTTAATTGAAGATAATCGCATTCTTGTGAAAAACATCTCAGAATATCTGAAACTGAAGTCATTTCAGATAGAAACGACTTTTGATGGAATTACAGGAAAAGAGAAAGCAAAAAACGAATATTTTGATGTAATTATCCTCGATATAAATCTCCCAGGGAAAGATTGACTTACTCTCTGTCAAGAACTTCGAGAAGAATGACTCAATACTCCTATTCTTTTCCTTACATCGAGCAATACTTCAAAAGATGTGGTCAAATGACTCAATATAGGGGCGGATGATTATCTCGGAAAACCTTTCGATTTCGAAGAGCTTATAGCTCGAATTCTCTCGCTTGGGAGACGAAATATTTCCAATAAAATCACAACGATACAGATTGGTGATATACTTATAGATACAACAAAACGTCTCGTTACAAAGAATAATAAAGCTATGGAACTTTCTACAAAAGAATTTGATCTGCTTCAGTATCTCGTTCAAAATCGATGCACTCCAATCGATCGTCAAATACTTCTCGAAAAAGTTTGGGGTGAATTCGATGCTTATATGTTCTCTCGAACTGTTGATGTTCATATAAGTACCCTCCGCAAAAAACTTGGAGAAGGTATTATTGAAACCAAAAAAGGATTTGGATATGTAATAAATTAATTAAAATTCTCTCATCTTTAGTAACTATTTATGTCTTCCATTCATTCTCTCTCAAAACAAAAACGTCGGCTTTCGGTTCTTTTTTCGTTCGCAATTTTTCTTATCATTATTGTTCTAGATATAGGATTTCTTTCTTATAAGTATTTTGATTATCAGAAACAGGAAATTGGACAACTTTCTCTACAATCGCAAGGAATATTGAAAACCATAAGAGAAAATCCAAATATTGAGGAAAATATATTTCAAGGAAAATGACTCCCCTCTCCTATCGGAATACATAGAAATGGGACAAGCGGACAATTATGAACAAGAACAAGAATCCAGATGGAAAATTTTTTCCTCTATGATCGACAAAATAATACCATTCTCTTCTCTCCACAAAAAGATGATGAACTGTATTTCTCCATCTTGAGTACTATACAACCAAAAACAAAGGAACGAAAAATAATCTTTGTGCTCAACGGAAATGAATATTTCTTCTTCAATACATTTATTACACCAAAAATAGGAGCAGTATTTTTCAGCGAATCGAGGATGACTTTTGAAAATATACTCACAGATATTTTTATATATCTCATTGGAGCTATCCTTCTTTCTCTCGGAGTCTATATTCTGAGTTCTCGTTTCGTAAACAACACCCTTTCTCCTGTGGAAAAAAATATGGAGCAAATGGAACAATTTATTCACAATGCTGGACATGAACTTAAAACTCCTCTTTCTGTTATAAAGAGTTCTCTCGAGCTCATGAAACTAAGTAAAAAGTATGATGAAGGAATTGCCGAAAGTATCCATGAACTTGATAGAATGAATAATCTCATACAGGCACTTATTCATCTCTCTACAGTTGATGAAAATCAAGAAAATTCGGAAGTGATAAATATACAGGAAGTATGCGAAAAACTCAAAAAAAATTATCTAGCATCACTGAATGAGAAACATATTTCTCTCAATATTATTACAAAAAAACCACTCTTTATTCAGGCAAACCGAGAATATACAGAAATATTTCTCAGTAATCTCCTCAGTAATGCTATAAAATATAATCAGGAAAATGGAGAAATTAATATTATTCTTGAAGAAAAAAGTCTAACATTACAAGATACAGGCATTGGTATCGCGAAAGAAAATCTCGGAAAAATCTTTGATCGATTCTATCAAGAAAATAATACACGAACTGAAAATTCCTTTGGGATATGACTCTCCCTTGTAGATCGTATCGCTTCCGTTTATAAATGGACCGTTATAATAGAAAGTGAGAAATGAATAGGAACAACCGTAAAAGTAAAGTTTTAGAAATATAGAAAATATTGATTATTCTCTATTTTCTATATAATGCCCTCCGAAAAAAGAAAGAAACAATCACCATCTTTCTCAGATACATACTTTCTCTTATTATAATATTTTACATTGCTTATTTTATAGATTTTATGAAGAAATTTTCATTTTTCACAAGTATTCTTATACTGAGTTCTCTTATATTTTCTGCTTGTTCTATGGAAGAAGATGAAAAAGAAGAAGAAAATAAAAGAACTTCCATTCCATCTTCTGCATATACAGACGTAACTACTCCAGTAGTACAAACAACTGCTAATACTGTAGCAAATCCAACATCTATTACTACTCGTCAGCCGACCCAAACAGTTCAGAGAAAACATAATACAAAAACGAAGGCCTCATAAAAATATTTTTGTAAAATAAATATTTTTATTTTACATTTTCATTACATAGGATTCTTATAATTACTCCTGTAATCTCATAAAAGAGCTTACAGGAGTAATTTTTATTTTTTATCTTACTATCTATGAAAACCAAAATACTTATCGGAGGACTTATCGCAGTTGTCACAACCGCTGGAACTCTTACATATGCTGCCAATATTTCCACTGGAGCGACAAATACTGTAAAAAATACTTTGGCACGAATGCACCTGACAGGAAGTGGTGAATTCAATAAAGAACATTTTAATAAAATGGATGATCGAAATACTGATGGACTTAAAAAAATGAACTTTCCATGACAGGGTGGATTTATAGGGAAATGACCAATTTCCCAGCTAACTGATGCCGAGAAGGCAGAACTTGCAACTATGACTAATACCGAGAAACAAGCATTCTTTGAAGCGAAAATGACCGAACAAAAAGCACTTCATGATGCAAAAGAAGCAGTTATAGATAAACTAATAAATGGAGAGATTCTCTCTGATTCAGAAAAAGCAACACTCGCAATTATCAAGACAGAACGAGATACTGCAAAAACAGAACGTCTCGCACGAGAAAAACAAATAACTGAGCTCAAACCTATCATGGAAAAAATGAGAGCCGGAACGAGCCTCACAACCGATGAACAAGCAAAACTCGATGCCTTCAGAGCAACAATGCCACAAGGAAATAAAAAAGGACAAGATGGTAAAAATGAACGAAGAAGTGGAATGATGGGAAGATAATATGAAGTAACTTTTAAAAAACTTTCTCTGCAAATTGTAGAGAAAGTTTTTTATTGACTCTTTGTGGAAAAAATGTATCATTTTACATACGTTTTACATATGTTTCCTATTGTAGTATTCATATTTCTATAATCATCAGAAAACATGATACTCTCCCCTCTTGTAAAAAAAATTATTACAGGAACTCTCGTTGTAAGTATATCTTATAGCGGATACGCATATTTTTTTAAGAAAAGCACATCGAGTACTACTTTTACTACAGTTACTACGACAGTAAAAAAAGGAAATATCGAAAATTCCGTTCAAGTCATAGGAACCTCCGCTCTCGTATATGAGCAAAAGATGCAATTTAGTCAAGCGGGGAAAGTGGCTAAAATCCTTTTTAAAGAAGGAGATACAGTAAAGAAAGGAGATATTATGGCGGAACTTGATACAACCGATGTTCTTAATGATATCAAACAACAGGAAGTAAATGTTACAAATGCACAAGTTAAACTCACGCAACTCATCAAAGGTGCAACCGACAAAGATCTCCTCAATGCAGAAAATACCGTCACAAGTGCAAAAAGTAAAATTATTACTCTAGAAAATAGCAAAAAAAATCTTCTCATTGATCAAGAAAATAAACAGAGAGATTTTCAAAGTCAGATTCTCTCCAAGCAAAATGATATAAAAAGTAAACAAGCACAGCTCGCAAATGCGAAAAATGAACTTGCTACTCTCGAAAAAACTCAAAGTAAATGATTAACTGATACCGATACGGATGTTACAAAAGTACTCGATACCGCTTTTACTGATGCAAGAAAACAGATTATTGATGCAGAATCAAGCCTTTATAACGCAGATGTTATACTTGGTATAAGCGATACGAATCGAACAAAAAATGATACCTATGAAACCTATCTTTCTGCAAAAAATACTGTTCTAAAAACACAAGCAGAAAATGATTGGAGAATAGCAAATACTCTCGTATCTCAAGCAAAAACTTCTCTTAATATTCTCCCAACTACAGAAAACAATAGTGTGGACATTAAAGCTCTTCTTTCTCTGCTTAATCAAGTATTCGATTCCCTTATAATACTCGGAAAAGATGGAACTGACGCGATGAATGCAAGTATTATATCTTCTACTTTATCACAGACTACCATAGATGGATATGCTGGAACGTTCAGTTCTATTACTTCCGCTTCTCAATCAAGTCTTAGTGCCATAAAAACAACCATTGCAAATATCGATAAACTTACCGATCCTACGCTCATAAAAGCGAGCAATGACAATGCACTCAGTACAAAAAGACAATCCATAGCTGATCAGGAATTTGCTTTAGAACAAGCAGAAAGAGATCTTATTAAACTTCAGAGTGATATGATATATTCTGCAAGCACATATGACGCTCAGATTGTAGCACAGGATATATCTATTCAGGATGCACAAAATTCGTTCAAGTACAACGAAGCAAATCTTGAACTCCTAAGAGCAGGAGCAACAAAAGAAGAAATAGCACTTGCCAAAAATTCAATTACTTCCCAACAACTCGCACTTCAAAAAGTAAAAGAAAACATCAAAAAATATCAACTCGAAGCACCATTTGATGGAGTGCTCCGTAAAATCGATTTCAAACTCGGTGACAATATCATTACCAGTTCCAGTGTTACTCCAGAATACCTCTATATAGAGAACCCCAACCTTGTAGAGATTACTGCCACGGTCGATCAGCTCGATGTCGTAAAACTCAAACTCTGACAAGACGCAAAAATCGTATTCGATTCTTTTCCAACTCTCACCCTTACGGGAAAAGTGAGTGATATCAATTCCACTCCTACACAAACTTCCGGAGTAACTTCCTATACTATTAAAGTATCAATGGATAAAGGAAATCATCCGATTTTCAGTGGAATGAGTGCAAAAGTTGATATTATCATCGAAAGTAATCAAAATACTCTTATTGTCCCAACATCCTTTGTACAAAAATGACGTAGCGGATGAACAGCTTCCGTTTTAAAACGCATCGGTACTGTAGATATTAAAACGGATGTAGAACTTGGAATCAGCAACCCGAGTAATACTGAGATTAAAAGCGGAGTAAATGAATGAGATATTCTTACGAGAAAAATCAATACCTCGGTAGGAACCACTCCTACTACAAGTGGACTTCAGATACCAGGAACATGAGGATGAGGTGGAACAAGAAGCAGTAATTTTAACAGAGGAGGATAACATACATCAACCCATTTATTAACCAATAGTAACTTTTCCATGTCTCCTCTTATTCAAATGCACCAGATTACAAAATCCTATCAACTCGGAAAGGAAGATTTAATGGTGGTAAAATGAATCGATATTGAGATACATAAAGGGGATTTTCTCTCTATCATGTGACAATCTGGATCTGGAAAATCCACTCTTATGAATATTATCGGGATGCTCGATAATCCTACAACAGGAGAATATTACTTCAATGGACGAGATGTGGCACACTTAACCGACGATGATCAGGCGCTTATACGCCGAGAAAATATTGGTTTCATTTTCCAAAACTATAATCTCCTTCCGAGAACAAGTGCATTAAATCAAGTAATAATGCCACTCATATATCAAAATATCGGAAAACAAGAACGCACAGAACGTGCACTCAAAGCTCTTCAAAAAGTCGGGCTTGCCGATAAGATTAACAATCTTCCCAACGAAATGTCTGGAGGACAACAACAACGAGTTTCCATCGCCCGAGCTCTTGTTACAAATCCATCCATCATACTTGCTGATGAACCAACTGGAGCACTCGATAGTAAGACCGGGGTGGAAATTATGGAACTTCTCACTGAACTCCACAAAGAAGGAAAAACTATCGTACTTATCACACATGAACATGAAGTTGATGCCTATGCAAGTCGGCATATACTCTTGCGAGATGGAAATATAGTAAATTAATACCCTCAACCTATGATTCTCACAGAACATATCACTGGAGCTTTAAATTCCATCATTGGAAATAAACTCCGATCAGCTCTGAGTATGCTCGGGATTATTATTGGAGTCTCCGCCATTATTATTCTTATGGCACTTGGACAAGGGACAACGAAAACAGTAGTGGACCGATTTAATAGTATGGGTGCTAATCTTATTACCCTTTCCGCAGGACAATCCAATGCATCAAGAATTGGATGAGGAAGTAGTTCTAATAGTGCCCAACTCATCAACGACACTTTTCTTGATTTTGTAAAAAATATACCCGGAGTAAAAGATGTATCTCCAAGTGTTTCTGCAAGCAGACAATTCATCTACGGAACTTATAACACCAATGTAAGTATTATAGGAGTACGAGGACTTTATCAATCACTCAAGAGTCTCACTGTAGTCGATGGAAACTTCTTTTCTGATGACGATGTATTAGAAGGAAATAAAGTTCTTGTTATCGGTCATCAAATTGCATTGGATGCATTTGGAACTGAAAGTCCTGTAGGAAAGGAGGTAAAACTCGAAAATGGAATTTATACCGTTATCGGAGTACTCGCAGATAATTCCCAAACCAATCGACGAATATTTGCCCCTATAACAACCGTTATGTCGAAAATATCTGGAGCTCATTACTATAGCTCTATAGATATCGCTATCGATGACCCTACAAAAGTGGAATTTATGAAAACTTTTATAGAACGTGAACTTTTGCGTTTCACGGGCACTACTACTGCAAATGAACCTTTTACTCTCAATACTCTTTCTGAAGTACTTGCATCCGTGCAACAAGTTACTGGGACACTCACTCTCTTTCTTGGAGGAGTTGCTGCCATCTCTCTCATAGTCGGAGGTATCGGGGTTATGAATATCATGCTCGTATCAGTCACCGAACGAACCAGAGAAATCGGAATCCGTAAAGCACTTGGAGCATTCAAGAGTGATATTCTCACACAATTCCTTATAGAAGCCCTTTTTATCAGTATCATCGCGGGACTCATAGGTATCGCTATCAGTTATGGGGTAGTCACGGTAGTAAATAAATACCTTTCCGCCGTTATTAGTACCAACTCCATTCTTCTCGCATTTGGTTCGGTTGTATTTATCGGAATATTTTTTGGAATCCTCCCTGCAAGCAAAGCTGCGAATCTGAAACCAATCGATGCACTCCGATATGAATAAAAAATATTTTATTGTAACAAATCCTTATTCTACCGTTACGCTCTTTGCAAGATTTCTCGGTTTATCAATATCTCGACCGAGAGTATTTGCCATATGGTAGGCAAAAAGCTGAAGAATAATCACTTCTAAGAAAACTTCTGTTTCTGGAAGACTTGCCTCAAAAGTTAGATAGTCATCATAGATATCTTTTTTCGTGTCATCACTAGTAATTATTCCAATCATTTTCCCACCTCGAGATTTTACTTCTTGAACAGAACTACAATTCTTGGAATGAAGTGGAGAACTTCCATTGATTATAATAGAAGGAAAATATTCATCGATAAGAGCGAGCGATCCATGTTTAAGTTCTCCGCTCGAATATGCTTCAGAATGTCTATATGTAAGCTCTTTGAGCTTCAGTGAACCTTCCATAGCAATCGGAAGTTCATAAGAACGTCCAAGATAAAAGAAATTCAGATATGAAGCATATTTTTCTGCTACTTCCCGAATCTTGTCGCTCGTCTCCAAAAGTTTCTCGATACGAACAGGAATCTTTTGCATATCCTCTATAATTGAGAGAAATTTCATATGTTCCAAATTTCATTTTCGTCCAAAAGCCAGTGCAATCACAAGAAATGTAGCAACTTGTGCAGTAAATGCCTTAGTAGAGGCAACTCCTACTTCTACTCAGGCATGAGTAAAAAGTCCCGCTTTTGCCAATCGAGCAATAGAAGATCCCGGAACATTAACAATACCGAAAGTATATCCACCACGCTCATTTACAATCTTCATAGATTCCAAAGAATCCGCGGTTTCTCCGGACTGACTTACAAATATATAAAGTGTTTTTTTATCAATGAATTGTTTTCCATATTTAAACTCAGTCGAAACAGTCACTTCGGTAGGGATATCTGCCAAATGTTCAAGATATTGTTTCCCTAGTAATCCTGCATGATAACTGGTTCCTGAAGCGATAATATGAACTCTCTCAAATCCTTGTGTTACTACCTCGTCGAGAGTATTATTTCTAATGGTTTTTGCTTGAAAATCTATTCTTCCAGCAAATACATTACGAAGAACTTCTCCTTGTTCATAGATTTCTTTGAGCATAAAGTGTGGAAAATCCCCAAGTTCCATATGTTTCTCGGTCTCGGTAATACTTTCTTTATCACGAACCAATTCCACTCCACAATTCACCACCTTATAATCATTATTTTCTATACAAAATAAATCACCATCCTCGAGAGTAATATATTCATCCACTAAACCAATAAGACTTCGATAATCGCTCGAAACGTACCAAGAATCCCTCCCTATTCCAATAACCAGAGGACTTCCAATTTTAGCACCAAAAAGCTTTCCAGGATTTTCTTTATCCAAGAAAACAAGAGCATATGCTCACTCAATAACAGTAGTAAGTTTTTTGAGCGTCTCAAAATCATCTCCCATAAAAAGGTGTTCAAAAAGCTTTGCAGCCACCTCTGTGTCTGTTTCTCCATAGAATTGGTATCCTTGTCATTGAAGCATTGTTCGAAGCTCGGAATAATTCTCGATAATTCCATTATGCACAACTGCAAATCGTCCATTTGCAGAAGTATGTGGATGGCAATTATTTTCCGTTACCCCTCCGTGAGTTGCCCAACGAGTATGTCCAATACCAGTAGTATACTCAGAGAGACTCGAAAGATTTATCTTATTTTTAAGTTCCATCACCTTTCCTATCGCTTTATTTATATATAAATCGCGATTTTTACTTATCATACAGATTCCCGCACTATCATATCCACGGTATTCCAATCGAGAAAGTCCTTTAAGAAGAATCGGAGCTGCGTCTTTTCAACCAGTAAAACCAAAAATTCCACACATAGTAAAAGTTGATAATGAGGTAGATTTGCGAAAAAGTATATGAATACCTTAAAAAATGACAAATTTCTTTTATGGTTCTATTTCGGATAGTTTTCGATAATTTTCTCTGCGACGATGAGTCCATCAATCGCTGATGAGGTGATTCCTCCAGCATATCCAGCACCTTCCCCACTTGGATAAATTCCAACAACATTTGATTGCAGAGTTTCTTTGTCCCGAGTAATCCGAAGTACTGCTGAACTTCGTGCCTCGATGGCGGTCAATATCGCATCGTTTGAGGCAAATCATTTTATTTTTTTATCAAGTTCAGGAATTGCTTTCCGAAGAGCTTTGGCGATAAAATCCGGGAGACACTCGTCGAGTGAAGTCATAGTAATTCCAGGAAGATAGGTGGAATCTAGTTTACTGATTCCTTTGGACGGTACTTTCCGAAGGAAATCCCCGACCAGCTGAGCTGGTGCGTGGTAATTACTCCCACCAAGCTTGAATGCTTTTTCTTCCCATTTCCGCTGAAACTCTATTCCTGCGAGTGGATGAGTCGATCCGAAATCCTCGGGAGTCACTCCGACAAGTAGTGCACTATTAGAGATTCCACTATCTTGTAGATATTCACTCATCCCATTAATGCAGAGCCTTCCATCCTCACTCGAAGCTGCCACAACGTGCCCACCAGGACACATACAGAATGAATATACACTCCTTTCGGCTTCAGAATGTGTCACAAGTTTATAACTCGCTGTTCCAAGCTTCGGATCTACACAAGCATCTCCGAATTGCGAGCGGTTTATCATGTTTGCATCGTGCTCGATTCGGACTCCCATGGCAAACGCCTTCTGGGTCATCTCCAATCCCTTGTTGTATATCATCTCGTAGGTATCACGAGCCGAGTGTCCGACTGCGAGGACGAGCGTGTCGGCTTCAATACGCTCGTTTCAGTTTACTCTGATGGCAACGAGTGTATCATCGACGATTTCCAGGTCGGTCAAACACGTCTCAAATCGGACTTCCGCCCCAAGCGAGATTATCTTCTCTCGGAGTTTCTTTACGAGAACCCGGAGTTTATCAGTCCCGACATGGGCTTTTGCGGTATAGAGGATCTCTGATGGCGCTCCCGCTTCTACAAGTTCCTCGAAAACATATTTCGAACGAGGATCGTTTATCATGGTATAGAGCTTCCCGTCCGAGAAGGTCCCAGCTCCACCTTCTCCGAATTGGATATTGGAACTCGTATCAAGTTTCCCGGTTTTCATAAATGTTTCCACATCCCGGATACGATTCTCCACATCACGTCCTCGCTCAATAATAATCGGTTTCAGTCAAGCTTTCGCAAGAGCCAATCCTGCAAAGAGTCCCGCTGGTCCGGTTCCGACCACGACCGGTCTTTTTCTCCCGAAATCTTCCGGGACTTGTTGAATATTGTAAACGTACTCCTCCACCCATTTCGCACGATGCTTGACCGGATTCGGCTTAAATATATTCACATTCTTATCCTTCAAATCCACGTCCACGCTATAGATAAAGAGGATATTCTGCTTATCTCGTGAATCGATGGATTTTTTTACAATCTTGTACGACAAAATCCCCTCTTTTGGTATAGAGAGGATTTTCACTATCTTGTCAGCAAGTACGGATTCGTCATCCGCAAGCGTGAGTTTGATTTCTTCGAGACGGAGATATTGGGACATTTTTCTATAAAAAAATTATTTTCTCAAGTTCATTCCTTCTCCTTCCAATTTCTTGATAATGTTTTCCTGAATAATAAGTGCTTCTTCGTCGGTGATGGTTTTCGTAAGATCCTGGATAAGGAACGAGAACGAGATGGATTTCTTCCCTTCTCCGATTTTCTGAGCATCTCGGAATTCGTCCACCACCGAAAAGCTTGAGAGCAATGGACTTACACTGGCAATCTTCGCGATGACCGTGCTCACAGGAATTGTCTCGGAAAATACGAAATTGAGCTCACGGGTGATTCCTGGGAATTTTCCGATTTCAGCAAACGCATGGCTGGTGGTTGTAAAATAATGCGAGAGTTTTTGGTAATCCACTTCGAAGAGGAGAATATCCGCATTTGCAAGCCCGAAAGACTCGGCAACACCCGGGTGAAGTGATCCGAAGCTTATAATCATTTTTCCATCAATCATATATCGTCCAGATTTATTTGGATGAAGCGAAGTGATATTTTCAGTTCATTGTTCTATTGTAAAGTTTTTTCCTGGAAGGATAGCCCGAAGAAATCCGTCGAGAACGGTTCGGAGAGCCTTGATATCCTGTCCGGCCAATACTCCAGCAAGCGCTTTATTTTCGATAAATTCATTCTCCCCAAGACGTTCAAAAACTTTTCCGATTTCGAAAAAGGCAAAATCCTTTTGTTGCTTCAGATTTTCAGCAGCCGCTTCCAAAAGATTCGGAACCATAGAACGCCGCATCATCGTGTATTCCACATTGAATGCATTCTGAATATGCACAGCATTACTGTCATCCGCATATCCGACGAGCGCATCTTTGTTTTGGTTGGAGAAAGAATAATTGTACGTTTCGAAAAATCTCTCTGCGGAAAAATACGCATTGATACTATTTCGAAGTTCGATGGATTTATTCTTTTCAGCGATAGAAAACGGTCCGGTAATCGGAGTATTCGGAACTTGCTCGTACCCGTTAATTCGTCCGATTTCCTCGACGAGATCTTCTTTAATGGAGATATCCTTTGTGGCTCTCCAAGACGGAACCCTTACAGAGAAAGCATCACCAGAAAAAGTCGTTTCAAATCCGAGTCGTGCAAGAATCTCTTCTGTTCGTTCTTTCGAAATCTTGAGTCCAAGTTTTTTCTCGACGAAGGCAAGATCGGTGTGAATAGCAATATCCCGAACTTTCGCAGTATTGAGATAGGAAAAAGCCCCAGTGCACGTTCCGTTCTTTCCGAGGAATGTAAGTACATCGAATATCCGTGGAAGCGCTCGGCTTGCAAGTGTCGGATCGAGGGATTTCTCATAACGCATCGATGCGTCGGTTCGTATTGCGAGTCGCTGGGAAGTGAGACGGATGGAAACCGGGTCGAAACACGCAGATTCGAAATAGACGTTTTTTGTCGTTTCGCTCACGGCTGAGCTCATTCCTCCGATAACTCCCGCAATGGCGAGAACTTTCTCGGAATCGACAATGACGATATCCTTGCTTGAAAGCGTATATTCTTTGGAATCAAGAGCGATAACGGTCTCATCATCGTATGCCTGACGAACCGTCACATCTCCGATGACTTTATCCGCATCGAAAGCGTGCATCGGCTGCCCAAGTTCGGTCATGATAAAGTTCGTGATATCCACGAGATCGTATTTCGGAGCGATTCCCGCTTTTCGAAGCATCTGTTCGATTCCAAGCGGAGAAATCCCGGACCCTATATCTTTAATGGAAATAAGCTCGTATGAGAGCACATTCGGAGACTCGATCTGAACGGAAAGTTTTCCGGAAATAGCCGGAAGCTTCCCAGTATATGGGACAAATGGAAGTGAAAATATCGCACCAAATTCACGAGCATTTCCCTCAACACTGAACAAATCTGGACGATTTGTAATGAATTTATTGTCGATTTCAAAAACGGTATCCTTCAAAGAAAAAGAATAATTTGCCGTTCCATTCCCCGGAACAGTTACCTCGAGAGTATAAAAAGGGGTTCCGAGTTTGGACTGTAAAAGTTCTTCGGGAAAATACCTTTCAAGCTGCATGATTCCAGGAGCTCGCTCCTCTTGGAGCCCGAGTTCATCCTCACTGCAGATCATCCCTTCGCTCACCTCTCCGCGAATCTTGGAGGATTTGATTTCGAAGTCTTGTTCCGCTCCGAGTTTCGCACCAACAAGTGCTACTGCGACGTATTTCGCAGTTCGTACATTTTCCGCTCCGCAGACGATGTTTCGGGACCCCACTGGACCACAATCGAGCTCTACGAGATTGAGGTGATCAGAATCCGGGTGCGGTCGAGTCGAAACCACTTTCGCGATCACGACTTTATCTTCGAGCCCTATTTTTTCGATTCCGTCGATTTCGGCAGTATGAATAGAATAAAGGTGTCCAAGATCTTTCGCTCCTTTTGATGCAAGAAGTGCAGAAATATCAGTATACTCGGATATCCAAGAGAGAGGAATTTTCATAATGGGAAATGAAGTTAAAATAACAAAAAACAGTATTTTCCGAGGATTATATGAAAGATACTGTTTTTTTCAAACAAGAATAGAAAAAACTATGGCACTGCGAATATAGCTCCTCGAGAATAAAGCGTGGTTTTGTCAGGCGAAGTGATAGAAGGAAATACGATATCACAGCCTCTTATCTGTGCAGTGAATTCTCCAGAATATTCACATGGACAAGTTAAGCATTGTACATTTCACTGTATCATCCCTGATGTTTTTACTTTATTTTCCAAACAAAGATTATTAAAAACATTTGATTTCGGTTCCTTATATTCGCTTACAATAGGACATCCTTTATTGGAAGCCGGACCAAATACATCTGGACAAACATCAAGGACATTTCCTTTTGTATCATAATCCAGTACTCCATCTTTATCCTTATCAAGGTTTGGAGAGATAATAACAGTAAGTTGAGCAGAAGCTACATTTCCTAATCCATCACGAACAATAAAAGGCACAGAATATACCCCCTCGTTCATAAACGTATGTACTGGATCTTTTAGAGTAGAATTTCCTCCATCAGAAAAATCCCAATAATAAGAATATCTTCCATCTCATCCAGTAGTAGTCGAGAAAAAAGACATAGGAATACCGACTGTTCCATGAAGTGTCGTGATGGAAGTTAATAATGTATTATTAGTATTGTTAGTATTAGTATTGTTAGTATTAGTATTGTTAGTATTAGTATTGTTAGTATTAGTATTGTTAGTATTAGTATTGTTAGTATTAGTATTGTTAGTATTAGTATTGTTAGTAACAATACTTGGTCATATCTGTGTGGAAATCCCATCATTATTTCCAATAGAAACCTGTTGATACGCAGTAGAACTTTTCCCGGTTGCATCAGAAACAACAAGTTTCACAAGCCATGAACCAGTTGATGTAAAGTTAAAGTCATCTAAACAACTTCCTGTTGCAACTATTTGTTCATTAGTATTCATATTGATAAATGTCCAATCATAAACAAGTGACGAATTAAGATTTCCCGTTGCATATCATCCGAAATCATATGTCATTGTAGTATTATCTGAAAATGTTGTAACAGTCTGGGGCTCGGAACAATTTTGTTTACTTTGGTCGAATATCTTAATCATAGAAGCAAAGTCTACTGGAACCACTGCGGTTTTTACTTGACACATATTAATGGAAAAAATCTTCGAAGCCATTACAACAAATTCCTTTCTCATAATATATTCATCGGGGAATATATTTCCGTCTTTATCAGTAGAAATAAGTCCTACTTCTACAGCCTTTTGTGCATATCCATACCAATAGGTATTCACATCTTGTAAGATTACGTTTTTTGCATAAAAACCATTATTCTTAGTCTCATCCCAGAGTCCTGCTTGACGCAAAAGAACAGCAGCAGCTTCTATTCTTGTAACATTATTCACTGGACAAAATGGTACCTCAGAAAAAGTTTCTTGGTTCTGGCACTGAGTTTTCCCTGTTTCATCAAGCGTATATCATCGAATAATTTCTTGTTCTTTTGCATAAGAAATACAATAAAAATATTGATTGCTTTTGAAGACATCAATAAATGGATTAGTATTGTAATGTATAATATCTATTATGCTTGGCGTAATACATTTTTGACAACTTACTCCAACAACAGTTCCTACAAATTCATCTCGAGGAAGAAGTCCATCAGGATGAAACAGATGATCGGAAGTATCAGCAATCACTCCTGCATTATATATTTGACTAAGATCAGAATAATACGAGGCTCCAGCAGGAACATCAGTAAAAGGAAGTTCTGCTGCAAACGAAGAAGTAGGAAAAATAAGTAATAATAGAAGAAGTTTTTTTTGAAACATACAGAAATAAATATAGGAAGATTGAGAAGTTTTCGGAATTATAACACAAAAACAAATAAGAAACAAACGAAAACTATAAATCCAACACTCGTATCTTCCAATTTCCTTCTGGAAGACTATCTCCGAGTATCCATTGATTTAATTGTCTTACCATAGCATAATCATGTTTTTTCTCCTGACACCATGTCTTTATATCAGGTATATTAAAAACTTCTACAACCCTTGTTTTTGGCTCTACAAAAAAATCACCCAAATCATTCGCATTAAATATCTTATATCTATTTTCCATAAGATATTTAATGGCAAGAATCCGAAAAACATACCGGGTAGTTTCTTCGTTCATATAGAGATCATAATAGGAGGTAACACCTTGATCATCCATAGCACGACGAAGTCCATTTTCTCATCGATTATAAGCAGCAGCTACAAGTGTCCAATTATGAAAATCATCATAGAGTTTCTGGAAATATTTAATTGCTGCATCGGTTTCTAGCTCGAAATTATATCGTTCATCTACACTGTCTGTTACCTGAAGTCCATACTGTTTTGCAGTACCTGGAATAAATTGCCAGATACCTCAAGCTCAGGCACTACTCAAAGATTCATTACGGAGACCACTTTCTGCAATAGCAAGATACTTAAAATCATCTGGAATTCCCGCTGCTTTTAATTTCTTTTCTATATAAGGTATATAAAGAGGATCTCTCTTATGATACAGAACAAATTGATACAAATTATATCGTGTTACAGAAAGTTCTCGTTCAAATTTCTCCAAATTATAATAATATTTTCCCTCAAAAGGAACATTTTCTCCTGCAAAATTCACTTTCGAATAATCAATAATCTTTGAGATATCCACAGAACCTTGTCATTTCTCACCTACGAGAAAAAATATTCCGATACTTATCAAAAGGAAAATTATAGAGATTATAAGAACAATTCGACTTTTATTCATATATACAAATGGGGATTATTTTAATATATTAAGAAATAACATATATCCTCCTCTCATCTTCCTTTTCTGTTTTTAATATTTCAACATCTATCGTTGGATTAAATCTTCCATGAAGAATTTCTGGCCATTCGATAAGACAAATATTTTCTGGATTATCAAGAATTTCTTCTCATCCTATATTTACAAAATCATCATAAGATTCCAAACGATAGAGATCAAAGTGATATATATTCTCTCCATATTTATTATAATACGTATATGTTGGACTCTTTACTGATGTTTGTACACCGAGAATAGATGATATAATATGTTTGGAAATAGTTGTCTTCCCTGCTCCGAGATCCCCTCGAAGAAATACCCTATCTCCTTTTATTGGACAGATAGGAATTCAATAAAAATTTTTTTTTGTGAGAGTGTATTGAATTTTTTTTTGCATAATTTGCATTATAATAATTATTATGATAATATCAATCCGTTATGTTTATTATTTCATATAACTTTTCTTATGACAACAACAGAACTACCACAAGAAGAACTCAATAAAAAACAAGAAAAAGATATTTTTCTTATCTTTTCAGTAATACTTTTTTCTATTGTATGTGCTATCTCTGCATTTCTATTTTTTGAAAATATGATGCTTACCTCTTCTATTGAAGCAAATAAAGCTGAGACAATAAATTATGTAAATAGCATAGAAAAGCTCAAAAGTGATAAAAAAATCATAGCAGCAGAGCTTGTTATGAATAATAAGACTGAGATCCTTGATGCTATCAAAAAAAGTGAAGCTCAATCATATATCAATGAACTTATAGATATATCTCGAAAATATAAGATAATATTTTCTGGATTCTCTTATGAAAATGGAAAAATCACAACTGCTGCCACTTCTATCCCGGAGACAGTACTTGCAAATGATGATGGAGTTACCAAAATATCTCACCTCGTTAGAGATTATCGAACAGGAAGTGGATATATCTTCCAACTTGCTCCAGTACTTTCTATCTCTGGTTATGAACAAAAACGTACATTCTCTCTAGAATTCAATGTATCGAATAATTCACAAAAATAATTCATAAATAATCTATTTTTATTTCTCATATAAAATCAGCTATGCAAACAACTCTTCAAAATAAAGAGAAAAATAATAAACAAATGCTTTCTCTTATATTCCTTTCCCTTAGTATTGTTATCGGATTCTTTTTCACTATGGATCAAGGATATACTTACATGGAAAACAAAGATATGCTTGAAACAACTCGACAAGAAGTAAGTGAAAAAAAACTCTCACTTGAACAACTTCAAAACATGGCAAAAAACATCGAAAGTAATATAGAGCTTCAAGATGATCTTGGACGATATGGAGATACCTTTCGAGAAGATACAATTATCGACAGTATCTTTACTCCTGTTAATGGGATAAATATCGCAAATATCACCATGTCCAAGGGAGAAAAAGCTCCGAATGGACTCTCTCTTGCTACTATTTCACTCTCACTCAAAGCGCAAAATATCGCTACTCTTGAGAGTTTCCTGAACTACCTTACAAACAGTAAAACAAACAAGAAATCTTACATTATCAAGAGTCTAAATTTTCCATTTGATACCACCAGAGATAGTTCTGTCTCTGTTATGATGGAGCTTGGTATGTATTATTTTGAATAAATACCAGCAATTTCTATACAAATTATTCTACATCTCAATAATTATTAGCTTTCATTATCATGAAAACAGAAGCACAATCAATTACGAAAGAACTCCGTGAGGTACGATTCTGGCATCGTATCAGCACAAAGGAAAAGGCTCTTTTTTATGAACATCTTGCAAATATGGTGGATGGTTGAGTACCAGTTATTGCTGCTCTTCGTTCATTTCTCGATAAAAATAGAAACGTAAAGATGGAGGTAGAAATTACCAATCTTCTTGTTTTTGTGGAATCTGGAGATAGCTTCAGTATTGCTATGAAAAAACTTCCAAGTATTTTCGATAAGAGGGAAGTTGCAATTATAGAAGCAGGAGAACAATCTGGAAGTATGCAACATTCCTTTGTAAGTTTGGCAAATGAACTCAGAAATCAGGAAGAACTTACATCAAAAGTAAAAGGGGCTCTTACTTATCCTTTTATCATCGTTCTTTTTCTATTGGGAGCCGTTATGACGATAATGACCTATATTATCCCAAAATTGGAACCACTTTTCATGGATAGCGGAGTAGAACTTCCCTTTGCCACACAGACACTTATAGCTACGAGTCGTTTCATCCAAGGGAATTTCTGGGGAATTATAATCATGATAATTGTTGCTATTCTGATTTTTCAAGCCTATGAAAAAAGTATTATCTGACGACGTTCTCTCGATGCACTTTATCTCAAAATACCTGTAATCGGAGATGTATATCGTAATTTCATTATCGTACGAGTTGCTTCCACTCTTGCTCTTCTTCTTGAAGCAGGAATTCCTATCATTCGAACTCTTTGACTCACTGGAGAAGGAAGTAATAATCTTGTATTCCAAGAAAAGATAGAAAAAATCTCAAAAAACGTACAAAACGGAAAAAAAATAGCAGAAAGTATTGAAGCATCTGATCCAGATTTTCAAGTATTTACTCAAGATTTTTATCAGATTATCGCCGCAGGAGAACGTACTTCCACTGTAAACAAAGTATGTCATAAACTCGCAGCCCAATACACAAGAGAAGTAGATAGTTCTATTTCCGTACTTGTTCGCTTCATCGAACCTCTCGCTATCCTTATAGCTGGAATGTTTGTCCTCTGGTTCGCCTTCGGGATATTTTCTGCAGTATTGAAAATTACCGAGACAGTTGGGTAAATATTTTACCAATAAAAAGCACTTGAATATACTTCAAGTGCTTTTTATTATTTTCTCATAAGTATAATCTTCTGTTCTCTTGTCAGTTGTTTGATGGCGTATTCCCGTTTTCGTGCGTCGCTCATCGTCTCGAAAGTCTCGGTATATACGAGCTCCACCGGACGGCGGATCTTCGTATAATGAGCTCCGGATTTCAGATGGTTGTGCTCATGAAGTCGTTTCTCTATATCATTGGTCGAGCCAGTATAGAACGAATCGTCCGAGCAACGAAGAATATAAGTGAAGTAAAGCATACTATCTATCTAATTCCAAATACTCATCAATCCGAATCTGCCAGAGGAATTCATCCACGTGGGATACAATAACCATAGCTCCTTCATAGGCATCGAGTGCTTCGGCGATGATTGGAAGATGGCGGAAGTTGATGTGATTGGTCGGTTCGTCGAGGATGAGGAGTCCTGGTTGAAGGAGTACGAGTCGTGCGAAGGAAACAAGTCCTTTCTGCCCTTCTGACAGGTATCGGATCTGTTGTTTCATGATCTCCCCGGTAATAAGGAACCCGGCGGCAGTTCCGCGAAGATACTGTTCCTCGACGAGGATTCCTCTCTCTTTGATGGCGTCCGCGAGACACTCGTACACGGTCTGATCGAAATCGAGCGTAGAGAAGTCCTGACGATAGTACCCGACACGGATTCCGGGAGCGATGGTCGCCCCGGCAGACTTACCAGAAGCAAGTGTTTCGAGAAGTGTTGTCTTCCCTATCCCATTCGGTCCGGAGAGTGCTAGATGTGTATCTTTTCCAAGTTTTATATCCGCGGTCTTTTCGACGATTTCATGGTTTTCAATAACCGAGAACTTTTGTATGGAGAGAATAGTCCCTCCGATATCTTCCTGCATCGGGATAGTAAATGGTCGAATGGCACGGTCTTCGCGACGAGTATCGACCATTGCATCTTCAAGTTCTTCTGCTTTATCTCGCATCTTTTTTGCAACAAGACGGAGTTTCCCTCCCTTGTGCGCAAAGACATTGGCTTGTTCTTTGTTCGCTTGTGCTTCTTTGGCAAGCTGGGCGTTTTTCATATTTTCCCGTTCAATCTGTGCCTTGATTCGCTCGACCACGTCGTAGTAATCCCCGACGAACTGCTCCACCTTCTTGGTAAATACATCGAGGTAGAGAACTCCATCAGTAAAAGCATTCAAAAACTCTGCATCATGAGAGATGACGATACAAGTTTTCTTATACGCTCGAAGAAAATCGGTCAGGTGGTCGATTCCTGCTCGGTCGAGATTGTTGGTCGGCTCATCGAGGAGAAGGATATCCGGCTTCTGGATAAGTGCGGATGCTAAAAGGAGACGTGCCTGCTGTCCTCCGGAAAACGCGTTGATAAGCTTATCGAGAGGTGCCTTGAGATTGACAATTTCGAGCACTTCTGCGATTCGAGCATCGATATTATATACTGTGTCGTCTGCAAAGTATTTTCGGAAAAATGCCTGTACAGTAAGCTCTTTATCTTCCGGGAGCATAATCTGTCGAGAAATAGCGATACGAAGGTCACGATCAATACTAATTTTCCCATATTTTGGTTGAAGTTCTCCCATCATGAGCTTGAACATGGTACTCTTTCCCGCACCATTCTGCCCCATGATTGTCATCTTTTGTCCTTCACGAACAGAAAAACTTGCCTCCTCAAGGATTACTTTAAGTCCAAATTCGAACTGTACTTTATCAAATCGTATAACGGTTTCTGAAGCCATAGAAAAAATAATCGTAAAATAATTAAACGGGGGGATTATAGGGAAAAAGTCAGAAAAAACAAATCGAGAAACCTTAAAAGATAAATCCCTCCAAGAGAGGGATTTATTGTAAATATTATTTCTCTATACTTCCATCTATCCATTCTTCTTCCTCTTTTTCCTCTTCTCATCCATCCTCCTCAGAAATAACATCTGGATCAATACTACCGATAATAAATCCGATAATACTCCAAAGATTTCGTGCAGTTACATCTCTATCTTCTGTCGCTATATAAGAAACAGGATAGATTTTACCGATAATAGAAAGGCTTTTTCCTGTCTCTACAAAAGCATAGAGCTCAGTATCAAATGTATCATTTTCATATACCAATCGGAGTCGAATACGAAAATCTTCTATCTTTTCATTCCATACTCCACTCACATGAATCCCTCCGACAGAGAGTCCAAAGGTCTCGAAATTATAGTCCCCCTGGAGAGGATAGTGTTCCAAAAATAAAGGCATTCATGAGAGATTCTTTTCTGTAATCTCATTCATTTCTCGTGTTTCTATTTCAGGATTTTTTTGGAAAAATACATTGGGAAGTACAATATCTCCTGCTTGTTTTTCATCACTTACTGGAAGAGATTCAGAGAGAAAAAATACCGTATCTGGATTAAATTCTTCATTTATCGATACAAGTACCCGTTCGATAGATATGGTATATTCTCCAATAATACGAATATTTCCATGAGAAAAAACCTGATATGAAAGATTCGGAAGTGATACTTTTTTTGCTTCTGTTTGTGCAATTATCAGATTAAAAATAGCAGGGTCACGAACAATAATAGCATGTATCATAGAATATACTTAAAGAGGTAATTTTGGGGCGATTATATGAAAAAAGTATTTTTAATCAAAAGAAACAAAAAATATCCACACCAATTCCCTTGGTATGGATATTTTATATTATACTTTTGTGATGATGTCTGGTTTTGTTATAGCAGAAACATTATTTGCTATATGTTCACATGGAAGATCTCTCTTTTGTCTTTCAAGCTCTTTTATTATAAGTTTCTTCAGACATTGTTTTATAAAATTAATTTCTTGAGTAATATCTATATCAAAAGCAATTAAATGAATTGTATTGTAATATTCAAAGAATATTTGTCTAAATACATCTTTGATATTTTTTTTCCATTCATCATCCGATCGTCCTTGTTGAAATTTGTTAAAAATCATTTCTAATGTCTCCTCTGAATCTTTTCCTTCTTTTTGTTTCAGATAAAGATTATCATTTTTATACTCAAAAAGAGAGAGGATATTACTTAGTTCTTTATCATCCGACAAAAGCCACTGGTAAAAAGCAATCAATGAAGATTCTGAAGTCATGTTTTCAGGGGATGTGGAAAATTTGTTGTTCATATTATATTACATGGGTAAATAAAAATTTTAAAAGTCCTCATTCTCTCTGGAAGTGGAGCATACCTCCGCCCGGAAGTGAAATGTCTTTCGGGAGAATATTCCCGGTCGTAACAGTATCAATAATTCTATTGAGTAATTTGCCAAATTCTGGATTTTTTAGAAGTCTTGTTAGATTCTGTTCATTCACTCCTGATCAAAGCTCTAGACTTATTGTTTCTCGTATATTTTTGTATTTTTTGAGGAGTACTCTCTTTCTTAAAAGTATCGCTTCGATAGTTTTATGAAGAGCAGTAGATTCATCGAGATTTTTAAATATTTTCTCATTATCTTCCGCTGTACGAACTGCTTCAAGAGTATGACTCGAACGTCCTTCTAGTCCTGTATACTGAAGTTCTTTCTCTATAGAAACAAGTATCTGAGCACTTTCTTTCTTTCATACTCCCAGAAAGAATACTCGAATCTCGTCTCCGCCGAGCGATATGAGTGCATCTGGATAAGACATTCTGATTCTCTCGACAAAAAGCGTAAATTTATCTGTCATTTCTTTTCCTGCTGTCAGAAGATCATCGGGTGAGTACGTTCCAGAACCGACTTTCTTGGCAAGTTGTCAGAAAGATTGGAGGTTTTCTATTCCCATGTCCTTGATATCTATAAAAACCCGCATCCCAGATTTATTACCAACCATGTGCATGAAGTGCTCACGAGTCATAACACCCTTGAATGTCTCAAGAAGTGATTGTGTTCTAATAATTCCCTGCGAGAAATCCTGACTGATATCTCTGGCTGTTTTCAGATCCTTTTCAAGATTACGTGCCGGAACAATGAAATCGAATCATTTATTGAGCGTATCGATATACCTCTCTATGTATTCTGCAAGAGCCTTTGGCTCGATACCAGCTCATGTTGCCCCATGCTTTCGAATCTGACGAAGAAGCTCCGGATTCAATATTTTTTGTCCTCCGATCTCAAATACCACAGAATCTTCCGCTCCATCGATTGTAAATTTCACATCTTTCCACTGTGTCATAATCCCCTCTTCTATTTGTAAAAATGCCTTCGCATAGACTTCATAACGACTCTTATCAAAAGTATGAACAGTGATTTCGAAACTTGCAAGTCCATCGCGAGCTACCCCCTCCGCTCCAGCAAATGAGAGGAGTTTATCCTTCCCTTGAGCCTGCTCTCAAACACTCGCTTTCCCAATTCAGAAGTTGAAATACTTCCGAATATCGGCTTCTATATCGGCAACACTTATGCCTTTTTCCTGAGCCTGTGCTCAGATAGTATCGTGCATATCATGGATTACTCCATCTATGAACTGCTGTTTTGATGTCATATTGCCAAACAGAGCCTGTCCCACAGGAGTTCCTGGTGGAACGGAAATACTCAGATTCTTGTAATCATCTCTCACTAAACGTATATGATTGGTATGTTCATGTGCACGGACATACCCTTCAGCTCACTGCATGATTTTTGTTTTGCTCACTTCCATAAGAGAGTCCACAAAATCCTGTCCATGGGTATCATTGAGTTTCTTGATTCCTGCAAAACCTATATTAACGATATCGTTTCCGGGAATAAGACGTAATACTTCGATGAGCGGATGATTCTTCGCAAGGATATTTGAAAGAATACGTTTTTTAATAGTATCGAGAGATAAACTAAAATGAATGGATTGTATGTTTTTTTGTTCTATGATTCGGGAAAATTCTTCACGAACTTCTCGTTCTGCATGTCCATGAATATTTTCAATAAAAAGATTCTTTCCTTTTATTCTATAATTTATGATTTTCCCTATTTCAGAAAACTTCGGAATGACAATTGCTCAAATATCCGAGTGGCGAAGTATATTTTTTACATGTGAACTTTCCTTGATGTCCAATACTCATATAATCCTACGTGCAAACTCTTCCTTTAATATAGGACTTTTTTGGATGTTTCACTTTGAAATTGACAAAATCCCTCTCTTTTCTGAAGGTGATAATCAGGTAAATAATGGCGTATTAAACATCAAGAGAAAATAGGTAGTTACATATATATCTCTATATTGCCATATAATGAGTATTTAAGCAAAAAATGGTCTTATAAAAATACTTGAAAATACTTTTGCCTTTTCTTTCCTTTTCCATATACTTGCCCCCGCTTCTTCCAAAAGAGCTCTTTTTTATGTTTCTTTTTACATAAAAATTATAACCATGGCGGTCGTAGTTCAATTGGTTAGAGCGCCAGACTGTGAATCTGGATGTTGCGAGTTCAAGCCTCGTCGACCGCCCCATTAATTTTTTATTTTTTAACCTTTATTTCTTTATGTCTAAGACTGAAGATTTTGGATTAGTACTCAAAGATTCTGCTCCAATTCATACTCCTAATATGGGAGAGCTTGTATCTGGAACTGTTATCAGTGCAAATCAGAAGATGATTCTTGTGGACCTTAATGGTCAATTTACCGGTATTATTTCCGGATCTCACATGACTTCTTCTACAGAAGATTCATCTGCAATAAAAGCAGGAGATCTCGTTGATGCAATTGTAATTGGTGATGATAAAGATTCAGGACTATTTATGCTTTCTCTTCGAAAAGCAAGTCAGATTAAACTTATCGCAAAACTCCACTCAAATTTTGATACAAAAGAAATTATTACTGTTATACCAAATGAAGCAAACAAGGGAGGTCTCCTTATTGACCTTGACGGAATCAAGGGATTTATCCCAGTTTCTCAACTCACTCCTATGAACTACCCTCGTGTAGAAGGAGCAAACCCAGAAAAGATTCTTGAACACCTCGGACGATTGGTTGGAAAACCATTCAAGGTTCGTGTTATCAATGTTGACCAGGACGGAAAGAAGATTATCTTCTCTGAAAAGGCAGCACTTGAAGAAGCACGTGGAGAATCTCTCAAGAAACTCAAGATTGGAGACAATGTTGACGGAACAGTGAGTGGTATTCTTACTTACGGTCTCTTTATTACCTTCAATGGTCTCGAAGGTCTCGTACACGTTTCTGAAATTGATTGGGGACATGTATCTGATCCAAGCAAATTTGCGAAGGTTGGAGATAAAGTAAAAGTTCAAGTTATCGGTATCGATGCTGATAAAATTAGCCTTTCTATGAAGCGCCTCAAGCCAAATCCATGGCAAGTTCTCGCTGAAAAATACAAGGTAAATGATATCATCGAAGCTCCAGTAATGCGAATTTCTCAGTTCGGAATATTCCTTTCTCTTGATGGAGGAATCAGTGGTCTTATCCACCTTTCTGAAATTTCTCATACTATGGTAAAAGATGTTTCTGAATATGCAAAGGTTGGTGAAAATGTAAAAGCAAAAATTATTACTTTCGATCCAATCGCAAAACGAATCGGTCTCTCTATAAAAGCTCTTGAGGCAGCTCCAGAAGTGGTAGCTCCTACTGAAGCTCCTGTAGTAGAAGAAAAGAAAGTGAAAAAGACAACAAAAAAGAAAGAAGAAGCTTCTGTTGAAGTAGCTGCTGAATAATTCAGATTACAAAAATCCCTCACTTCATGAAAAGTGAGGGATTTTATTTTTGTGCTTGCTTCCCTGTCGATAACACATATAATCCATCTGTATATTTTAGTTATTGAATATATTCTATGTTTTTTATTAAAGTATTGTACGCGCTTTTTGGAATTGGTATAGGACTTGGTATTCTTAAATACCGAAAAATAGTCTATAGTTGGACTGGCAGGTGGTACTGGGCAGAGAAATACCTCGGATCTGGTGGGACAGTATTTGTCATATCTCTTATCTGAATGGGATTTATATTTGTTAGTGTTGCCTATCCATTCGGAGTATGGGATAAACCACCGTCTAATAATACTATAAATACTGAGACTACTCACTCAAATCTTCCCTAGAAATAAAACACATAATAATTCCTCACTGTAAAATTTGTCTATGAAAAAAATTATCCTTCTTATTCTTCTTCTCTCTACAACAAGTGTTTTTGCAAAGAATATTGATTATCGAAATATTAATTCTTATCCGATTGGAAGTGAAAACAGAGCTCTAAACTTTTGAGGATTTTTAACTGTATATTTTAATAGCATTGCGGCATACGAAAATATTCCTGAAAGTTATCAGTATATTGCTCTTAATTTTCGAAATGTAGAAAAAGGTACTCCTCTTTATAAAGCCCTTCAAAAGGGGGTATATATGGGATTTTTCAAAAATCTGTCTATTGATCTTAAAACAACAGAACTTGCCACTCCAGAACAATTCACACGAGCAGTAGAATCTAATCTCGGACAAAAAATAGAACAGGTTGGTACAGGAAGACTTCTTACTCTTAAAGCAGTTCTTGATACTCTTGAACAACTCTATCAAGAACCTTCGCTTTCCTCTCAAGATAACAATGGAATAACAATGGAAACTATAAATATAGGAGAATTTTATCCTATTACTACCGTTTCTAATTTTGCTATACTTAATGATGTTTATGAGAAACTCAAATATAGTTATTATGATAGTGCCAAACTTCAAGATGAAGTTCTTATACAAGGTGCCACAAAAGGTATGACAGAAGCAAGTGGTGACAAACATACCGCATATTTTCCTCCTGTTGAATCTAAGAATTTTCAAGAAGGACTTGGTGGAGAGTTTGAAGGAATAGGAGCTTATATTGATATGCCAAAACCAGGAGAACTTCATATCGTCTCTCCTATGTCTGGAACTCCTGCAGAGAAAAGCGGACTTAAATGAGGAGATATTGTGACAAAAATTGATGATCTCATTGTTACGGAATCTATTACTCTTCAAGAAGCAATTAGTAAGATAAAATGAGTAAGCGGGACAAGCGTGAGGCTTCATGTAAAACGTGGTACCGAAGAGCTTGATTTTACTATTGTTCGTGCAAAGATTACTATCAATTATGTAGAGTATAAAAAACTTGATAATATGGATCAGTATATAAAAATCACCACTTTTGGAGCAGGAGTGAAAGATGCATTCATACAAGCACTTACTGCTATATCAAAAGATCAAAGTAACGGAAAAATTATTATTGATCTTCGAAATAATCCAGGAGGAAGTCTCGATGAAGTTGCTGCCATACTTGATTATTTTGTCCCAAAGGGACAAAGTGTTGTACATATCAAGTATAAAAATACTATCTCTGAAATACAAAGCGAAGGACAAAATCTCATAGATTTCACAAAAAGAAAAATTGTTATTCTTATAAACTGAGGAAGTGCTTCTGCTTCTGAAATTATGACAGGAACTATCAAAGATTACCTCGGAAACAATGTTCGAATCATCGGAGAAAAATCCTATGGAAAAGGTTCTGTACAAAGTCTTGATGCTTATGTTGATGGGTCAAGCTTCAAATACACTATAGCTAAATGGTTTACAGGAAAAACCCAAACAGGAATTGATGGAACTGGAATTCAGCCAGATATCGTAGTGGAGTTCAATGAACAACTCTGGAAAAATACTATTACAACTACTGCACGGGATAATCAAATGGAATATGCGAAGAATCTAAATTGGTAGAATTCATTAAAAAAAATAGTCCACTACAGCGGACTATTTTTTTAATGAATCACATTTACCATATTGAAGAATGGCAACATAATCGCCATAATGATAACTCCAACGATGCCTCCGATTCCGATAATAATTATAGGTTCTATCATACTTGAAAGTCCTTTAATAGTTGCATCCACATCTTTATTATACCGAACTGCTATTTTTTCAAGCATATGTGCAAGCGAACCAGTCTGTTCTCCAATCTTAACAGACATGGAAAGTTCTATAGGGAAACATGCTATTCTACGCTTAAATCCAACCTCATTATCCCCTATTGTTTCTCCTCGAATCTTTCGCTCAATATATTCTCCTCCAAGTGCTGCAGAAAGTGTTTTTCCTGCTTTGATATCAAGTATTATTGCGTCAATCTCTGTCTCGTAATATGTGTTCTCCATACCAGTTCGGACAATAGAAAGCGAGCGATTAATAAGAATGCCCGCATTAAGAAGTGTTGCAAGAAATTCTGTAAATATAATGAGAATCTTTTTTCGAATAAGACTCCCAAAAATAGGAATAGTAAGAATATATCGATCGAATCCATATCGGAAACGAGGATTTCTAAGAGCAAAAATAAATCCTATAATACACAAGACAATACCAATCCCCAAATATGCTCATTCGCTTCTGAGAAAATGACTTGCACTAATAATAAACTGTGTAAGAGGAGGAAGATTGACATGCGAATCTTGATAGATTTTCTCTATCTTTGGTACCACATATGTCATAATGGTTACAACCATACCAATTGCAACAAGTATTATAGAAACGGGATAAATAAGAGCCTGTTTAACTTTACGTTCAAGATCTTGTTGTTTTTCTTCGCGTTCTGTAATAAGTGTGATTACCTGTCCCATTTTTCCTGTCGCCTCCCCCATCTCAAACATTGCTCGATCAAATGGGGAAAATATTTTCGGAAGACTTTCACAAACTTGTATAATATTTTGTCCTGATTCAATGGCTTGTTTAAAATAAACACTTGTGTCCTGAATATGTTTATTTTCTGATTGAAAATAGATAATCTGTAATGCACGAACTATAGGAATTCCCGCATTAATAAGACTCCCGAAATTATCAAGAAAGAGGATTTTTTCTTTGCGAGAAAAATGTAATTTTTGCATATTTTATGTATGGATAGGAAAGATTCTTTTGTCCATACTAGCACAAAAGAGAAAAATTTGCAAAAAAACCATTCCTGAATAGGATGTGTCATAAATAGTCACTATCCCCTTAATAATCCCTCTATGTTCAAAGCATTTCAAGGAGACGATCATGATGAAGATATAAAACACTGACACCATTCTGTTGAAGTGAGAATGGAAGATGATAATATTATAGAGGAGGAACTCGGACAAGTAGCGCTTGATATTCTCGATTGTCCTGATATGATAGTCATCATAGCACCGATTGCCGGAATGGATACAGAAAATGTAGATATTTCCGTTTCTCGAAATATTCTCACTATTTCAGGAGAACGACAGCGTCCTGAAATCTATGATAGTGCTGATCGTATACTTGTAGAAGAATGTTTCTATGGACCATTCTCTCGATCTGTAATACTTCCTGAAAATCTCGCTTTCAACAAAGTGAGTGCGAATATGGAAAACAATCTTCTCCGCATCGAAATCCCAAAACTTATTTTCGGAGAAAAAACTATTAAAATCAATAAATTAGAAGGATAATCCCCTGCAATCGTGTTTAATAAAGATGAAAAGATTCACAAGCAATCTATTAAGAAAATAGATGCCCTCGTAACATGACTCCTTCTCTGAGGAGTAGTTGCCTCGATTTATGGTATTAAAAAAACCAATAAATATCTAGATAAACAACAAAAACAAGAAGGTGGAATAAAAAAGGGTAGTATCAAAAAAATATTAAAGATGCTTATTTTCTGATATCCAGAACCCCTACCTGTAGTAGAAAAAAAGAAGAGTTTCTTTGAACGACTTTTTAAAAAATAAATCTATGAGGAAAGTTATTTTTACACTCAGCATTCTTTTGTCGATTCTATTCAGTGGGGCATTCTTATGAGTTTTTGCTACTGAATCTACAACAACCTCAAAGTACGCAAAAGAAATAGATGCTTGTATTGATGCGAATAAAGAATGAAGAGCAAAAAGTATAGAGAGTTATATTTGTCCTGTTGGAACCCTCAGTCCACAACAAATCGCTTTTCAGGTCATTATGAGTATAGAGTTTCAAAAACTCGACGATGAGATAAAAACGATTCTTAAAGTTATTTACACAGGAAATAATAAAGATATTGGACAACTTGCTGCTACTATCAAAAATTATTTTGATGATTTATATTCAAAAAAATATAAAGATATATGTAATAAAACCGTTCAGAATGAAGCTACTCTATATTTTCAGTCAAAAGGAGGATCTCTTGTCACTGACAATGATATTCAAAGTTTTCTCTTTGGACAATCCAATAATAGCAATAAACTTTTTTCTTGTCAGGAATTAGTTGATAGAAAACTCAAAGCGTATAAAGAATCTGCATGGCTTCTCGGAGAAGCAGCTGTGGTTAATTCTTTCAAAAATGACAAGCATACATATATGCGAAAACTCAAGGATCAATATGAAAAATTCCTCAATAAATGGACAGTATATATTGGGCAACTCAGTATCATAAAAGATAAATGGACATCAAAAACTAAAGTAACTCAATAAAATAACGATATTACAATGAATCACCAAGAAATTCTTAAATATTATGGTATCCGAGCACAAAAATCCCTCGGACAGAATTTTTTGGTCAATGACAAAATACTCGAAACCATTGCAGATAGTATCGATATAACAGGAAAAAATATCCTCGAGATTGGACCCGGATACGGAGCACTTACAGAAAAAATCCTTGCTCGAAAACCAAAAACACTTACTCTTGTCGAGCTAGATAAGACAATGATAAGTATTTTAAAATATAGAATTAACGAAGGAACTCTGGTTATTCCCGAAGAAACGATATTCACAATTATCGAAGGGGATATTTTGAAATATACACCATGAAAAAATATATCTCAGGATTTGGAAAACTCTAAAAAATGATGAAATTTGTCATGAAAATCGAGTATCTGAGCGAGTTGTACTGAAGATAGTACGATGAGTGAAGAAACGGAGATTTGAACGCAAAGTTCGCATTTTAGAGAGTCTTCCTATTCGGTTATTGCCAATATCCCGTACTATATCACCTCTCCCATCCTTTTTCGATTCCTTCATGAGCTCGAAAATAAACCAGTGGAGATGGTAATTCTTATGCAAAAAGAAGTGGGTGATAAAATACTCCGGAAAAAATGATATAATAATTCCTATCTCTCACTCGCTCTAGAATTCTCGTGCGAAGCAATCAGAGAAATATGTCTCGTTGAAAAAGAGAACTTCATACCAGCACCGAAAATAGACTCGAGTGTGCTCTATTTTAAAAGAAAAGAATGATATAATATCCTGAAAGCGAAACAGTTTCTAAAAATCACAAGTGCCGGATTTATCTCCCCGAGAAAGAAACTCCTTTCTAATCTCGCAAATACTCTTCAGATAAATAAAGAACTTATCCTGACTTATTTTGAACAACTCGGATTTCTCGAAACTATTCGCGCAGAGGAAGTGGAAATTGAGAAATGGATGAAACTTATAGAAAAAATTGGAAAATAAAAAATATAGATTATACTCTCTTTACCAGTGAGACGGTTTTCCTCCTTTACACCGTTTCCTGGTATTTTTTATGTAAATTTTTAAACAAACATATAATGAAATCTTCTATCCAATCAAAACATCACTGAAATCATCCACTATCCCGTCTCCGAGATATATATGGATTGCATTACGTGTAGCAAGGAGTCCGAGTACACTTGCTTGCTTCCGACGAGAAGATACCTGAAATCCAATCATCTCACGAACCGTTTCAAAGTTCATAGTAAGAATATCTGAAATATTCATCCCGATAATAGATTCTCCAAATATACTCGTACAAGCAGTTGTCACAATCGCAGTATTTCCCTCAAAAGAGAAATCTTCTATCATCCCCGTATCATCGAGTTTCAAAAATACTGTCAGAGCATCGCCACAGTTTCGATTCTCCTCAAAGTGTTTGATGGTTGCATCTTCCAAAATCCCCTTATTCGGGGGATTTTTTGCATACTCAAGGAATATTTCAGTGTAAACTGCAGACATATTTTAATTTTTAATAGAAAGAATTTCTGTAAATACCTCAAAAAATCGATCAATATCCTCTCGGGTATTATAGAGGAAAAGACTCATTCGAATACTTCCAGTAATACCCTGATTCTGCATAAGTGGTTCCGCACAATGATGTCCAGCTCGCACGCAGATGTTTTGATCAGCGAAAGCATCTGCGATATCAGAAATATGCATTATTTCGGTTGCAAAGCTGAATACTCATATTCTCCCCTCTTCTTTCTCTGAACCAATCAATTTTATTTCTGGAAACTGTTTTTTAAATTCACCCCATTTCTCAAGTGTATAATGTACGAGGTCTTTCTCGATTCACTCTATCTCTGTATATCCACCGATAGATTCCATGAATTCTATAGCACGAAGGAGACTTCCTGCTCCGATAATATGCGGAGTTCCGGGCTCAAACCGAGATGGAAGACCTGCGGGGGCGAAACTATCTTCATGAACCCAATTAATCGCTCCACCTCCACCGATAGACGGAACAAGTGATTTCAGAAGTGACTTCTTTCCATACATAATCCCGAGACCTGTATCGGACATAAGTTTATGTCCTGTGAACACGAGATAATCGATATCGAGAGTCTGAACATCTACCCGAAAATGCGGAACTGCTTGACTTCCATCAATCATAAAAATACTCGATGGATTTTTAGAACGAATCAAATCCCTCGCACGGACGAGGTCAAAAACCGATCCAGTCACATTGGATGCAGCAGTCAAGGAAACGACTCGGACATCAGGAGTGAGTTTTGCTTCAAAGTCTCGGAAATCCAACCCAAAATCCGCATCGAGTCCAATGAATTCTACTTCGATTCCAATTGTTTCCTTGGCAATAAGCCACGGAACAATATTCGCATGATGCTCAGCCCGAGAGAGGAGAACTTTATCCCCTTTCCGGAGTTGTCCGGAGTGGACGAGAGAACTTGCAAGGATATTGAGAGCGGAAGTCGCATTGTAACTATATGAAATCTCCGCAGTCTCTCGAGCGTTGATGAGTCGTGCCACCGCTTCCTTCGACCCATGATAGAGTACTTCCGAAGCTTCTGAGAGATCATATGCTCCACGATGAATATTGGCGTACTCTTGCTCCATATGCTGTTTCATCCCCTCTATCACCACGCCCGGTTTCTGAGCCGTCGAGGCACTATCCAAGTACACCAAATCCGAATGATGCGAAAAAACAGGAAAGTGAGAGCGGAGGGACATGATAGTATTTGATTTTATATAAATTTACAATTTAGATTGTCACTGAATGAAGAGTAATATATATACTATAACCAATAAAATAAGAAATGTATTTATAAGAAAAGATCCTACATTTTTAATGTACTTTTCCGGTTCTGTCTGAATATTTTTATCTGTAACGGAATCTGATATATTATTTATTTTCCCATTCTTTTGAAGTTCCATAATAACTTCTGACATCCAATATATTCCACTTGTAGAATATTCATCTGAATGCATCCGATAGTGTTTTCCTTCTACATCAAACTGGATTTCCGAATTAGATACTCTACGTTCATTTAGTCATTGTGATAAAGTTTTCAGCTTATTAATAAGCTGAATATTTTTCATAAGTCCAACGTCAATATTTTTTCATCCAAGACGAATAGTCCCTTTTTCAACATCTATAGAAACCCTATAGTGCCATGCTGTTCAAAAAATAAGAATCGTTACCAAACACCAAAGACAAAAAGGAATGATCTCATTGAAATTAAGATTACCGCCCGCTTCTATAAAATCAATATTTCCAAAATTTCCCAGTATAGCTATACTAAGAAATATATAAGAAGGAAGGAAAAGTATCAGGAAAATCGGATTATGTGTTCCTGTGCACGTAACTTTTTTCATGATAAGTATCTTAAAAGATTATTTCACAAATACATTTCGAAATTTTTTCTTCCCCATCTGAATAAGTGTTCCTTTCTCGGATGAAAGAGAAATTATCATTTTTACATCAGAAATAACTTCATTGTTCACTCGCACACTTCCGCCTGAGAGAGCATTTCGCACATCTCCGGTTGTTGCACAGAACTTGAGCTCCTTGAGAAGATTCCCGAGTTCTATCTCCGAAACCCCAAGATAGATTTTCTCGATTTCATCTTCACTCGGTACAATCCCATCGGTGAGTACTTTCTCGAAATACACTTTTCCGGCGATTGCCGCTTCCTCTCAATGATAGAGTGAAACGATAATATGGGCTAGATCCATCTTAATATATTTCGGATTCTCATCCGATAAAAGTCGTGTCTTATATGGTTCTATTTCTGAGAGAAGGAGTGTAGTACAATGAATGAAGTATGGGAGGATAAGCTCATCCTTAATCTCCATAATCTTCACGAACATATCGTTCGGAGCATCGGAGAGTCCAATAAAGTTCTTGTAGGTTTTGCTCATCTTACGACCATCTGTCCCTTCGATGAGATTAAACATCATAATATCTTGTTTTTCCTGACCATATGCTTCTTGGAGGGTTCGCCCTGCGAGGAGATTGAAATACTGATCATTTCCTCCAAGCTCCACATCTGCCTTCGCTTGGACACTATCCCATCCCTGCATAATCGGGTAGAGAAATTCTTGGAGGGAAATACGCACTCCTCCATTATACCGCTTGGAAAAGTTATCCCTATCGAGCATCTCTGCAACCGAGAAGTTCTTGGCAAGCTCTCCAACGGTATTAAAATTTGTCGTATCCATCCACTCACTATTGTAATGAACCTCAAGTTGGGAGAGATCGAGAATCTTTCCGAACTGTGCGAGATAATTCTCCGCATTCTTTCGGGTCTCTTCACGCTTCAGCATCGGACGCTCCGCATCCTTATCGGATGTATCTCCTACTTGAGCGGTCGCATCACCAATTATGAGGACAATCTGGTGCCCGAGCTCCTGAAAAGCACGAAGCTTCAGAATAGGAACCGCATGTCCGATATGAACCACTTCCCCTGTTGGATCAATTCCAAACTTAATGCGGAGTTTCTTTCCGGATGCAAGTCGTTTTTCGAGATGTTCTCGGTCAATAATACGAGAAACCCCCTTTTCGAGGAGGTTTTGAATAAGAATATTTTGTGACATAAAAATGAATTGAATTAAATACCTTTAGATTATTTCCCATTGAAATCCCCCCTCTCTTGCATTCAGTATTTTACGAACTTTTCATATAAATAATTTTTGCATCTTCTCCATTCCTCTTATATTCAACATATCTTTTATATCTTCTTCTTTTTTAGAAATCTGTAATATTCTATGATATGCTCACTGGTACATTACAACATCTACACAAGCAGGATCATGCTGATAAGATTCTTCCAATTGAGATATTAATGCGTGATGAATTTCATTCATGAAAAGATTTACTTATTCGTAATTATTTTATCTATAAGCCCATATTTCAGTGCCTCTTCCGGAGTCATATAATTATCTCGATCACAGTCCTTTTCTACCTGCTTGACGTCTTTTCCTGAGTGTTTTGCAAGAATTCCGTAAAGTACCCCTCCAGTTCGGATAATATGTTCTGCAGCGATTTTGATATCTACTGCCTGTCCTTCGGTTCCACCGAGTGGTTGGTGAATCATAATTTCAGAGTGTGGGAGACTATATCGTTTCCCTTTTGTTCCTCCTGCAAGAATAATAGACCCCATGGATGCAGCAAGTCCTACACAAACGGTGATGATATCACACTGTACATACTGCATAACATCATAAATGGCGAGACCAGCCGTTACATGTCCTCCTGGGGAATTTACATAAATCGTAATAGGAGCTTTAGGGTCTTGTTTTTCGAGAAATAAAAGCTGTGCAATAACCGTATTTGCAACTGCCGAATCAATGGCATCGCCGAGAAATACCACTCGATCTTCAAGGAGACGAGAATAGATATCGTAGGCACGTTCCTGTCCTCCAACTTTATCAATAACCGTTGGAATAAGCGTTGCTTGTATCTGTTTATTTTTCTTTTGTATGCTCTGAACTGTCATGGATAATAAGGTTATTTGTAAATTAAAATAATTAGAATCCGCTGATTGGATATGCTACTCGAGTATTTTCATCGAAAATATCCCCCACATAAGATTCTCCATCTTTGAGATTATTATTTGCAGTCCCACTTCCGATAAGAGTATTTGGACAATTCACACAAGTTGATGCGTCAAAATTTCCAGAAATTTTTGTCACCATTCCTTTTTGTTCATCAGAAACAACAGTCGCGAGATTATACGCGATTCCTTTTTTGGAAGTACTTGTCCAATTCGTATTGTTTTTTGCGTATACCCCATAAACATATTCTCCAATTCCATACTCCTGAAGCACTCCGTCATTTCCAACTTTTATATCTTTGAGAGCAGGATCGATGAGTTCCTGAGAGAGATACTGTTTACTAAGAACACTAGAATCTATTGTTCCTTTTGCTCCTACCTGGGTAATACTTCCTGATGCAAAAACTTTTCCTCCTCCAACAATTGCACCAGTAAGAACGGAAGCAATTTGGTCTCCATCATATGTTCCAGAAAAAGTATTGGAAATAGTTCCTGTTGCAGCATTATTATATCCCCATACATTTGTATTTTCATCATACTGAGATGGCATTGGATAATAATTTTTGTCTACAAAAAAAGTATTGAGTGCTGTATTTATACTTGCTATATGTCCTATCTTCGTTGAATTCTTTGCTTTATCAGTGGTTCCAGAAAAACTTGTGTAAGCAGTAATGCTTATGATTGCAAGGATAGTGATAACTACCAAAAGTTCTACAAGTGTAAAAGCGCCTCGAGAAGTGATATTCTGTTTCATAAAGAAAAAGGTGAGAAATAGAAATACCCCCGCATTGTAGGGGTATTTGTGAAAAATTCAAGTAAATTTTATTTTTGATTTGTCTTTTGGCAAAAGCCACACTCTATTCTTTCGTATAATTTATCTCTCATTATTTTCTATATAAATTTATTCTTTAACACAAGATATATTTTTTGCGTAAAAATAATTACTTAAAAATTCACATACAATCTTACTTTTCATGCAAAAAAATATATCCATATATATTTTTTATATAGATAAATAAATTTGATTTATATAGTAAAATACATATATTATTTATAGTAAAAACTATACGATATATATACCAAGATATTATATTTATTAAAGCAAAATACATAATGATAGATTTCAACAAAATTGTTAATAAACTGTGAAAAAAAAGATGAGAATTTATCGATATAGATGATATAGCAGATATTGTCGATCCAGATTTTCGAAAAAAATCTCTGAACAAAAGAGC
>JAQTWX010000003.1 GCA_028689065.1 Candidatus Altimarinota bacterium
CGCCTGCTATTAGTAATGTTTGAGTTACGGGCTTTCAATTACATTCATTTACTGGAACTGTGTCGAATGTGGGCCTCCTGAAAAATCTCAAAGGTGATGCGTATGACATAGATAAATATCTTTCTGACAATACGACTACGCTCATTGCGGTAGCACTATTCGTAGTGACTTTCATTTTCTTTGCTTGAGTTATGCTTTTTGTCATCTTGGTAACCTATCTCAATATCCGAATCTATCTCGACAGAAAGTATTACTCCTATCTTCTGGATATAGAGATAATAGATAAGCTGAAATAGTACTCTCATTAGGTTCGTTACCTATATCGCCTTACCTAAAAACTATTTCCCGTTGCGCCTTCCGAGGTAAAATTTCTTCCCGGATTCCCATCTTTCCCAAAGCATCTGTTCGAAACCTTCTTTGCTCGTATGCGGGTTCATTTTTAGGAATTCCTCATCTATCTCAAAAGCGCTTGGGGATGCGATGATTTTGGTTCGCCCGAGTTCAGCAAACCGCAACCAAAAGAAAATAAAAAAACTTCAAGAGAAATCTTGAAGTTTTTTGTAGTTTTAAATTTCTTTTAAAAAGAAATGTTTTTTAAGGTTGTTTTAGGATTAATCCTTATATTTGTTTGTGTAATTTAAAAACATGTATTGAAATTACTTTTAATTTATTTTTAAATATTTCGTTTTATGGAAACAAATAACAAGATTGAAACTTCTTCATGAATAGGAGAAAGGACTATAATTAGTCGTATCTTTAGTGAAGAAGATTTAAAAAAAGCTCAGGAACAAATGCCAAGAGGATCAGGTTGTGATATGCTTGCGGAATATGTGCGAAATAAGACTAATAAAGCTACACAATAATATTTTATACAACAACGATATTTTCGAGAATCCCTGTGATAATCTCATCTACTCCTATATCTTGTCCGATTGCTTCAAAGGTTCGTCCGATACGATGTCGAAGTACATCGTATACGATGGATTTTATATCATCAGGGATAACATAGGAACGTCCTTCCATAACCGCCATAACTTTGGCGGTTTTTATGAGTGCAATGGAGGCACGTGGAGAAGCTCCAAAATCAATAAAATCTTTTCATTTTATATACCCAAATTGTTCAGGATCACGTGTTGCGAGAACGATATTTGCGACATATTCGTAAATTTTTTCATCCACATGTACTTCTTTGGTTATCGTTTCTTGAATGGAAATAATGTCATCAGAAGAAAGTATTTCTTGTATTTCGGAAATTTCTCCTGAATTCATACGTTTCATAATCTCAATCTCTTCCGAACGATTTGGATATCCTACTTCGGTTTTCAGAAGAAAACGATCGAGTTGTGCTTCAGGGAGAGAATAGGTTCCTTCTTGTTCGATAGGATTTTGAGTTGCGAGAACGATAAAAGGAATCGGAAGTATATATGCTTCACCTCCGATAGTGACTTGTCGCTCTTGCATCGCCTCTAGGAGAGCGGATTGTACCTTAGCTGGGGCACGATTAATCTCATCTGCGAGGAGAAAATTGGTGAAAATAGGTCCTCGATTGGTATAAAATTTTGACTCTTTTTGATTATACATTTGTCCACCGGTCAAATCCCCCGGAAGAAGGTCTGGAGTGAACTGGATACGAGCAGAATGGAGTCAAAGAGTACGGGAAATAGTCTCTACAGTTAGTGTTTTTGCAAGTCCTGGTACTCATTCCAAAAGAATATGTCCACCAGAAAATAGGGCGATAAGAATATTACGGATGAGGATATCTTGTCCAATCACTCGTTTTGCCACTTCCTGACGAATGAGTGTAATACGAGAAGTAATGTCTTCGAGGGGAATTTGTGATGACATATGAAAATATTTTTTGATAAATAGAATAGGATAAGTATAAGGAAAAAACATATTTTTCCAAACAAAAAATCCCCCTCAGGAGGATTTTTTTATCGAACTTAAGAGAAAATATAGAAAGAGTAATTTTTAAATGTATCTAAAAGAGCTTATTAAATTGATGGAAAAAAAATCCCAAGAGCCTTATCAGCCTTTTGATCAATTATTTGTATATTATCTCCTTTTAATATAGTAAATTGAGCAACTTCTCTTATTTCCTTATTATTTTTAGTATCCAATACGGCACCAGAAAGTATTACTTGTACATTTCAAGTATTGTATTTTTTTTCTATTTTTAGGGAAATAGAACTATTGGGAATACCCTTATTTCGTAGAGTAGATTCGATTTGTTCGACTAATGCTAATTGCTCAAGAGAATATTGAACCCATTGCATCATTCCTTCTTTTTCGGTGCGAGCTTTCCATGCTTGTGTATTCGCATAGAATCCAAGTGATGTTTTTCAATTTTGTTTTATCGAAACATGTATTCATTTGCAGGCTTTTGTAATTTTCATTTCTGCATTATTCTCTGAGAGTATGTTTTCTATATCCGTATCCTCTTTTAACTTTAAAACTTTATTATAAATTCTTGAATTATAAGGAGTGGTGAAATATTTTTCATCTCTGCAATTCTTTCCTTCCGTTGTAGATAATGGTTCTGATTTTACCGCAACTTTTTTTCATTTTCTTTCATGAGATCTTTTTTCCTGATCTATTAATAATTGAATTAAATATCCTTTTGTTTCAATAAGATCATCCACATAGGATTTATTTAGTTCTTCTTTTTCTTTTAAAGATTGTTCTAGTTTGATATTTAATTGCTTTGTTTTACTTAAATTATTTTTCAAATCCTCTATAACTATAAGATTATGTTCTCCTTCTAAAATAAGTTCTAGCGCAGTAGGTGTGTCTGATACAAGTTTCGCAAGAGCAGATGAACCTTCTGATAGAGGAGACTTTGGCCATATTTGTCATGGAACATTTCAGATGATTGTTCATACTGCCAATCCTACTCATCATGTCAGAAGTATGAGTCGAGTTCGGGCTTTTTCTAACCTCTCAATATGTTCCTCTTGGGTAATTATTATTCCTTCTTGTTGCTTGATGGTCTGTGTTGCGCGTGAGCTTGCAAAATCCATTAGATCCTGTTTAGTTGGTGGTTCATGACCATCAGCCAATTGATTAAGAATCGGGAGATCAGAGTCTCTTCAGTTTTTATCTCCTTTTTTCCCTTTCTGAAAAATTCTTATTGTTTGTGCTTTTTCTATAAATGTGCTAAGCCCTGGAATGTTCATAATCTTCATGATTAAAGTATAGAATTTTTCGTATATTTATATGAAAATATTAATTTTGTCAATATTAAATTGAAATTTCTCTCTGGTTTTCGATAAGTCCAAGTTTTGCTTTTCAAATAAAAATATGTTATTATAAAAAAGTAATTACAAATAAATACCAATATCTATGCAAAAAAAACAACTTTCTCCGCTTTCAATTCTCTGGATATGTAATTTGATTCTCTTTATTGCTACTTTTATAAGTGGACCAAGTCTTTCTTTTCTCAAGTCTTCAGTACTTGAGTATAATAATATCTCTTCGGATCCATTTGATGGGGCTATATTACCAATTGCTTACATTCCAGATTGGTCAAAAGCAGAAAATATAAATAAAGGGCGATTATTTGATAGTTTTGAGATTTCTGATTTTCTCCCTATTCCAGAATATGACACTGAACTTCTCGCAGATGTTTCTCTGAAAACTGCTGCTGCAACTATTCTTCATTACACATATCCTGTTGTGTATATGGGGAGTTATCGAGGAAATTATATAGAGTATAATGGAAGTCATGATGCAGTCGATATTCGTGCACCACTTGGAACTCCTGTAATGGCTATCGCTAATGGAGTTGTAGTTAAAGTAAAAAACATAGATACAGGAGATGGGAAATATGTCATTATTCGACATGATAATGTAGATATGAATGGAGAAAAAGACACACTTTATTCTGGATATGGACATCTTTCAGATATATTTGCTGTAGAAGGAACAAAGATTCAACGTGGAGAGGTGTTAGGAAAAGTTGGAATGACAGGAATAACCACTACTCCTCATCTTCATTTTCAGATTGATAAAAGTAATGCACCGTTTCACATGTACTGGCCATATACTTTTCGTGAAGCATCTGATCTCGGACTTGATTTCTTTGGGGCTATCAATGTTGGTCTTGGAAAAGAAAATGCCATGCGTTATACTGTTCATCCGATGAACTTTATAAAAGATCATCCTGTTCTTAGTTCTGCGCCAGTGGAAATTAGTAACAATAGTATTCCTCTGTCTGAACCAATAAAATCACCACTTGTCGTATCTTCTCAAGTAGTTGCTGATACTACTACTCCAAGTGCAAATGTTGTGGAAACGGTTGTTTCAAAGATAGATATTCCTGTTGTAGAAGAAATCGTTCAAAAATCGGAGTTAGCAACACCTGAAGAACCAATATCTACTGTACAAGAAACTATCGCAACACCATTTATTAATGCTTCGAATTTTATTTCTGATAATGTTCATATTTTTAGTGATATTCCTGTGGATTCCACTTTTTATAGTGCCACTAAATACCTCAAAGAAGCCGGAGTAGTAAATGGATATGCTGATGGAGGTTTTCATCCTGCTGATAAGATTACTCGAAGTGAAACTATTCTTCTCTATGATAGACTCTTTAAAAAAGAAAATAGTACTATTGAAATAAATCTTCCTTTTATTGATATTCTTCCGTCTGATGAGATTGCCCCAGCACTAACAAGAGCTTTTATGCGTGGAATAGTTGCAAAAAATAATTATTTCCGTCCCAATGATTCTCTAACAAGAGCAGAAGCTATTACTTTACTTATTAGAACTTCTGGAATACCACTTGATACTTCTAAGACTAGTCTCTTTGACGATGTAAAAATAAATAGCTCTCATATGGTATATATTAATACCTTTGCGAAATATCTTGGAGTTACTGGTACAAACTTTCAACCAAATACTGACATTACTCGAGGAGAACTTGCAAAGATACTATACATATTTAATCAGAGATAATAAAAAAAGAGAGCTCATGAGCTCTCTTTTTTTATTATTATGTCTTATATTCTTGTTTTCATAAATTCACGAAGTTTTTGTCATAAGTCTTCTCTGTCAAGTGCATAATCAATAGTTGCTTTCAGAAATCCAAACTTGTCTCCAGTATCATATCGATCTCCTTCAAGTTCAAGCCCATAGATATCTCTATCTGATACCATAGCTGCGAAAGCATCGGCGAGCCGAAGCTCTCCATCTTTGCTTGCAGTTCCATGAGATTGTTCTATATAATCAAAAACTTCAGGCGTGATAATATATTTTCCGATAACTCCGAGTCTGGAAGTAGTTTCTGTTGCTTTTGGTTTCTCAAGAAATTTATCTACCAAGTGAATCTTATGTTCCGAAGAACTGGATTCGATTATACCATACGATGAAACTCTCTTATCAGAAACTTTTTCTAAAGCGATAATAGGAGTCTGTTTACGGGAAAAAGCTTCGATAAGCTGAGTTGCTCCTCATTTCTCTCCTTTTATAAGATCGTCTCCGAAAAGTACGAGACAAGGCTCGTTTCCGATAAATGGTCGCGCTCGAAGAATTGCATCTCCATCTCCTCGTGGAATTGGTTGTCGTACATAGGCAATACGTGCAAGATTTGGAATACTTTCAACGGATGCAAGAAGATCATGTTTCTTTTTTTCAACGAGCGTATGTTCCAGTTCAAATGAAGTATCGAAATGATCTTCGATTGAATGTTTCCCTCGTCCAGTGACGATGACGATATCAGTAATACCCGCCGCAACAGCTTCTTCTATAAGGTACTGGAGAACCGGCTTGTCCACAATCGGGAGCATTTCCTTTGGCATCGCTTTAGTTGCTGGAAGGAATCGCGTTCCATATCCAGCTGCTGCGATAATACATTTACGAATCTTTTGCATAAGAGAAAGTAAGGAAAATAAAACGCGGCTAAATATAGTGAAAAAATGAATTTATGCAAGAAGTTCCTTTGTATTCTAGGATATATAAAAAATTTGACAAAAAGCCATGTTTTCTTATCTTGAAATGGTCCATATGGATACAAAAACATAGTGTAAATTAAAGGAGAGCTGAAAGATGAAGCAGAAACAAAAAGCAGTATTATTACTCGCAGTTGTTGTCATATTGGCTTCTACTACTGCTATTGCAGCCGATGTAGGTAGTCCAGTCTTAAATGACAAAGAAGCTGTCACCCCCATCAGTAATAATGACCATCATGGGAAAGTGGTATATGAAGAAGGTAATGTTGATGCTTTGCCTTCAGAATTTCTGACAAGAGTGGTGTGTATCGAGGAAGAAGAACCTTATTGCCAGAAAACAAAACCCGATAAACCATGAATCACAAATATATCCATTTTGTAGTATAAGAATACTATCTTAATGGAAAGCAAAAAAGAAAAACTCACCAATTTGGTGAGTTTTTTGTACATAAAATGGATGGTTTATTATTGGGAAAATACAAAAATCTTTTCTTTACATTTATTATACATTTCTTCATCTACCTTTTTGAGTCCTGTAAATATCTCGGAGATGGCTCCATCAAGCAATAACCCAGTTCCTTCATCGCGATTGAAACCACGGCTTCGGAGGTAGAAGAGTTCTTCGTCGGAGATACGGTCGATGGCGAGCGCATGGCTCGCTTCGATATCATCGGAGTGAACGATGAGTGCAGGAATCCCGCGGATTTTTCCACCGGATCCAAGGAAAATATGCCGTTCTTTCAGTCTTCCGACGATTCGTTTCACTCCTTCCTGAATTTCTATTGAACTATCAAGTAGCACTTCCCCGTCGGTTTCAGCAAGCGACAGGATATAAATCTCAGATGAAGCATCGTTTACTTCAAAAGAACTCTTGATAATCGCTTCTATTTTTTCATTTTCCTGTGTATGAAATCCGCATTGAATCTGAGAATTACTTCCTGCCCCTTGGTGGATAATCCGAAGATGGAGTTTTCCGCTCGTTCGAGCACTATAGAAATCAAGTTTCGCTCATTCTGCGAGGATGATAACTTGTTCAGTATTATTATTCTCGGAATCCAAAATAATCCAAGATTCATTCGATGGAATATGGATAGTTTGTGGGAATAAATGAAGGTATTGAATTTGATTTTTCATAGAGTTTTATATAAAAATATTTTATTTCTCCATCTCCATCGCGATGAGCACATTCATCTCAGCGGCATATTCGAGCGGGAGTTCTCGAACAACTGGGGAGAGAAATCCATTTACAATCATTGTTTTTGCTGATTCTTCATCGATTCCACGACCCTGTATATAAAAGAGTGCTTCTTCGGAGATTTTCCCAGCACTTGCTTCGTGGGCGACGGTGGAGGAACTATTTCCAACTCGGATATCTGGGAAAGTATCACTCTTGGAGAGGGAATCGAGAATGAGTCCATCACACTCAATCTTTGCGACTGCTCCGATGGCAGATGGTTTTACATCAAGAAGTCCTCGGTACGTTGCTCGACCACCACCCTTAGAGAGGGATTTTGAAAGTACTGTCGAAGTAGTGTGTTCTCCAATATGGATAACCTTTGCTCCAGTATCCGTATCTTGTCCGGCTGCTGCGAGAGCTACTCCTATATGTGTCGCGGAACTTCGGTCTCCTTTGAGAACTGAGCACGGATAGAGCATAGTAACTCCAGAACCCATATTTCCTCCAACCCACTCCATAAACCCTTCTTCTTCGACGATTGCCCGCTTGGTATTGAGATTATAAGTATCGATGGACCAATTTTCTACACTCGAATATCGCATCTTTGCCTTTTTTCCAACATATATCTCCACTCCTCCGGCATGGAGACTTGCAGTTCCGTACTTCGGTGCTGAACACCCTTCGATGTAATGCACTTGAGCCTCATCTTCTATGATAATAATTGTATGTTCAAACTGTCCTCATGCACGAACATTCATACGGAAATATGCCTGAAGTGGATCGTTGATAACAACTCCGCGCGGAACATAGAGAAATGTTCCTCCGCTCCAAACTGCCGCATGGAGTGCTGCAAATTTATGATCATGAATAGGAATCGCTTTCATAAAATGGTTTCGTACAAGTTCTTCATGCTCATGAATTGCCACGGACATATCTTCAAAAATTACTCCAAGATCTGCGAGTTCCTGACGGAGATTATGATATATAACTTCACTATCATACTGAGCTCCGACTCCTGCAAGCATAGCTTTTTCTGCTTCAGGGATACCGAGTCGGTCGAAGGTTCGTTTAATATCATCAGGTACATCTTCCCAGTTTTTTTTATCTCCTTCCACTTGAGCCTTTGCAAAATACCGAATGGAGTCCAAATCAAGTCCACTTAAATCTGGTCCCCAAGTAGGAAGTGGTTTACTTCGAAATACTTCCAATGCCTTGAGTCGAAGTTCGAGCATCCACTCGGGATCATGATTCGATTCAGAAATCTTTCGGACTACTTCCTTAGTAAGTCCTGCATCGGAAATGTCACGATAGGTGATTTCATCACTCGTATCGAGTTGAGATTGGAGGGAATTATTTGACATTTTTTAAAAAAGTCTTATATATAAAATATTTATTTGCTAATTACTAATATGCGCATTTGAGGAGAAACTATACCGGAACAAGCAGTAAGGATACATTGTGAGCTCTCAGAGAGACCTGCGCCATTTACTGATCATAGAATTCATTTTCTTGACCCGGAAACTGATGCTCCATTATCAGGTTTCCCTTATGGAAGTTGTGGTCATCCTGTTAATGATCCTAATATATTAAAGACTCTTGAAGAAGTGAAAGGGAAAATAATACATTTCCTATGACTTCGATATAAAATATGTTCAGATACAACTGGTTGAAATATTGTTGATGCTCCAAGAACCTATGATTATGTTGGCCCAATAGTAGGAATTTGTTTTCAGAAACTGGATGATTCAGGAAATTTCTGAAAAATAATTAATGTAGGAATGTTGGAATAAAGACTATGATTCAAATCCTTCCACTCCAATTTTCTCTACTAATTCTTTTCCTCATCGCTCGGCAATTTCTCCATTTTTTAAAATAATTACCTCGTCTGGTGCAACAAACTCGGTCATACGGAAGTTATGAGTGATGATAATGAGGGTATTTTCGGAAGTCTTAACTCGAGCAAGAAGCTCCGCTACTGTACGGAACGCATCGATGTCGAGTCCGCTCTCGATTTCATCCAGTATTATGTACTTCGGATTCAGGAGCTTCATCTGGAGAATCTCTATTTTCCGTTTCTCCCCACCCGAGAATCCGACATTCAGGTCACGATCGAGGAATGCTTCTGGAATACCAAGCTCTTTCGTGAGTGTTGTGAGATACCTTCGGCAAAGAAAAGGGGAGAGGGGTTTATTTCCTGTAGAAAGATGTTTATTGTGAATCGTACGGAGATATTCTCCGAGTCGTACTCCTCGTACTTCTGGGATATTTTGAAGTGAGAGGAATAGTCCTTGATAGCTTCGTTCATCGGGAGTCATCGTTGCAAGATTTTGACCATCAATCGTCATATTCCCCCCGTCTATCTGGTACTTCGGATGTCCCATGAGGGTCAAAGCAAGCGAAGATTTTCCACTTCCATTCTGTCCGAGGAGATAATAGGTTTTTCCTGTCTCAAAGGAGATATCAATATTTCGGAGAATCTCCTTTCATTCCACGGAAACTCGAAGATTTTGTATTTGAATCATGATAAAATTTAATGGTGACTAAATTGGTCATATATTATCGAAAACGATAGGGAATGCAAGTGGAAAATGTTTTTCTTGCTATCTTGATATTTTCCTTATAATCATTTCTAAATTAATCCTTTCACTTATTTATGAAAAAAATCAAAGTATCTATTCAAGATGAAAACACTCTTGTTTTGTTAGAAGATGCATCTAAGGGTGACCTCATAGATCTGAAAACTATCCATGAGACTGATATTGATAAAACAACTATTATAAACGTTGTGAATTCTATAAAACGAGATAAATTTCAGGAAGAATTAAAAAAAGAAACTCATGCTATCGAAGAAAAATATAATTATCAACAAAAACTAAAAGAAAAAGAATGGGAGGAAAGTGAACGGAAGAAATTACAAGAAAAAGAAAAAGAAATAAATGAACTAAGAAATCAAAATAGTCGTGCTGAAATTGAGAAAAAGCTTGCTGTTAATGAAGCTATATGAAAGATTGAAAAAGATCGTGATATGATTGCAAATGAATTGAAGAACAAAGAAATAGAGAAGCAGTTATTAGAAAAAACTCTTAATGAAAGTTATGCAAAAGATCTGAAATATAAAGATGAAGAGATCGCTCGGCTAAAAGACATGAAGTTAAAACTTTCAACGAAAATGCTCGGTGAAACTCTCGAACAACATTGCGAGACTGAATTTAATAAGCTTCGTGCCACTGCTTTTCAGAAAGCGTACTTTGAAAAAGATAATGATGCGAGAAGTTGAAGTAAGGGGGATTATATTTACAGAGAGAATGATGAGGATGGAAATGAGATTATCTCAATAATGTTTGAGATGAAAAATGAAAATGATGAAACAGCAACTAAAAAAACAAACGAAGCATTTTTTCGCGAGTTAGATAAAGACCGGAATGAGAAAAAGTGTGAATATGCAGTTCTTGTTTCTCTTTTGGAGACAGAAAGTGAATATTATAATTCTGGTATTGTTGACGTATCTCATAAATTTCAAAAAATGTATGTTATTCGTCCACAATTTTTTATTCCGATCATTACACTCCTTAGAAATGCAGCTATAAATTCGATGAAATATAAGTCAGAATTAGCTATGGTGAGAGCACAAAATATTGATGTTACCAACTTTGAAGATCAACTTGATGATTTTCGTGATTCATTTGGTCGTAATTATAGATTAGCTTCAGATAAATTTAAAGTTGCTATTGAGAGTATTGATAAAGCTATTGATCAATTACAAAAGACAAAAGAAAATCTTTTACGATCTGAAGATAATTTAAGAATCGCAAATAATAAAGCAGAAGATCTCACAATTAAAAAACTTACACGAGGAAACCCCACAATGATGGAAAAATTTAATGAACTTTCCAAGTAGTCGATTTTATCGGCTTACAGCTCAAAAATAGTGAAGTATTTGGAATTCGGGGGGGATATGAGGAGGAATAAAAAAATAACTACTGAAAAATTGTACATATAATACTCATTATGCACAATTTTTTGATTTTTTGTGTAAATGAACTGAATTATACACAGTATTTTTATGTATTACTTTATTTCTACTCCCACCGGACAATGATCTGAACCTCGGATTTCTTGTCGGATAAAGGCATTTTGGAGCTTTGGTCTGAGTGATTCTGAGATGAGGAAATAATCGATGCGCCATCAGATATTTCGGTCTCGACTACTTGCGAAGTTACTCCACCAAGTATATTCTTCTGTCTTGTCTGGATAAAAGTGACGAAAGGTGTCTATAAAACCGTTTGAGAGGAATTTTCTGAGTCCGTCGCGCTCCTCGTCAGTAAATCCAGCACTTTTGTGATTAGTCTTAGGATTGGAGAGATCTATATCTTCGTGAGCAACATTTAAGTCTCCACAAACAATGACTGGTTTCTCAGCTTCAAGACGCTTACAATAATCAAAGAAGAGACTATCCCAGAGTTGGCGATATTCAAGACGTTCAAGTTCGCGTTTGGAATTCGGAGTATAGACAGTCACGAAGAAATATTCTTCAAACTCGAGCGTGATAATACGACCCTCAGTATCATGTTCCTCCATACCGAGTCCATAATGAATAGAGAGTGGTGGTATCTTTGAGAAAACAGCGGTTCCAGAATAGCCTTTGCGTTCGGCAGCATTCCAGTACTTTTGATATCCGAGAGATTGGAGGTCAAGCTCTGCTGGAAATTGTTCCTCGGTTGCTTTTACTTCCTGAAGTCCGATAACATCAGGGGATTCTTTCTGGAGGTATTCGAGGAATCCTTTTGTAAGAACGGAACGTACTCCATTAACATTCCAACTGACAAATTTCATAAGTGCGTGATAATGAGAATATAATTTTCCGCAATAGTAGAGGAAAACTTGGAAAAATCAATAAAAAATCCTCGAATTCGAGGATTTTTTATTGTATGCTTATTTTTAGTTTTCGATTCGGATAGAAGGCCCCATAGCATTACATACATATACAGTATTAATGTACCCAGCACCACTCTTAAGCCCAGTTGGTTTTACATCACGGATAGTCTTGAGGAAGAATTCGATATTTTCCTGAAGTTTTTTTGGTCCGAAAGAAAGTTTTCCAACAAGTGAATGTACATTTCCTTGTTTGTCGTTCTTGAATTCGAATTTACCACCCATAACTTCCTTTACGATAGCTTCAAGGTTATCACCAACTGTTCCAGTTTTTGGATTTGGCATAAGTCCCTTTGGTCCGAGAACCTTAGCAATCTTACCCATTTTTCGCATCATAGCAGGAGTAGCAATAGCAACATCGAAATCGATTTTACCAGTTGCAACAATATCTACGAGGTCATCACCTCCGGCAACAGTAGCACCGAGAGCAAGAAGCTCTTTTTCATTTCCAGCATCAGTGAAGGCTCCTATACGAACAGTCTTACCACTTCCGTTTGGAAGAGTGATAGTAGAACGAATCATCTGATCTGCGTATTTTGGATCAATATTGAGATTAAAGTGAATTTCAACCGTTGGGTCGAATTTTACAGTGTTTGTTCGTTCGAGAAGCTCAACAGCTTCACCAACAGTATAAATACGTTCTTGTTCAACGAGGGCGATAGCCTGGTTGTACTTCTTTCCGTGTTTCATAAGAAGAAAAAATAAAAAATAAATTGGTCCAAGTGAACGCTTTATGAGGCATTCTCCCAATTGTATTGTTTTTGGACGCGCGAATTATATGGAAAAAGGGTGGGAATGCAAATCGAAGTAAAAAATACCTCGCCGGTCGGCGAGGTATTTTTTAGAATTGTTTCAAAAACGCAATATTCGGATTCTGGAAGAATCGCATATCCGGGATTCCGTAGTTGATCATGACGAGACGGTTGAGTCCGAATCCGAAGGCGAATCCGGTGTATTCGTCGGGGTTGATTCCCCCTTCTCGGAGGACATTCGGGTGGATGAGACCTGCTCCCATAAATTCAATCCAACCAGACTTCTTACAAATTTTACACCCAGTTCCACCACAGAATGGACAAGAGAAGTCCACTTCCACTCCCGGCTCTACGAATGGGAAGTACCCGGGTCGCATACGGATGGAAACTTCTCGTCCGAATATATCGGAGAGCATGGTTCGGAGCGTGTACTTAAGGTTCGCAAGAGTAATGTCTTTGTCAATCACCATTCATTCCACTTGGTAGAAGGTATTCTCGTGCGTCGCATCAATATCCTCATTTCGGAATACTCGCCCAGATATAATCGCCTTCACTGGAGCTCCCTTGGATTTCATGATGATATTCTGCATACTCGAGGTTTGAGTCGCGAGCACGTTTCCTGTTCCCTCGAGCCAGAATGTATCCTGCATATCCCGAGCGGGGTGCGTTTTTGGGATATTGAGTGAATCAAAATTCCAGTACTCGGTCGTCACTTCATTTGATTCATAAATATCGAACCCCATACGTTTGAAAGAATCCTCAACCTTCATGAGTGTTCGGGTAATTGGATGAAGATGATTTCCAGTGTCTTCGGAAACTGGAGTTGTTACATCTTCGAACTCATTTGCGAGTCGATCAGCGATGAGTTTCTTTTTGATGATCATCAGCTGGATTTCAAAAGCGTCAGTCATGCGAATTTTACATTCATTAATGGCTTTCCCGACCGTTTTCTTGTCCTCATCGGAGAGATCTTTTACTCACTTAAGGAGTTCCGTCAAAGATCCATTCTTTCCGAGGATAGCATTACGAAGGTCGATGAGAGCCGCTTCAGAAGTAAGCGTGGCAATTTGAACGAGAGAGTTCTGTTCAAGGGTTTGGAGACGGTTTAGCATAGGATTTTATTAGTGTAAATTAATTCATTATTACCTTTAAGATATTGATGATACAGATCACAAGGAACAAGGTGCCAAATGATCAATCAATGTAAAATTTAGGAGTTATACTCTCAAGTGTTTTTTTAGGTTTTTCTAATATTTCTTTATACATATCATCCTCATTATCATAGAATTGCAATAATTTTGGATCTTTTAAAAGAATTTTTAAATTTATAAATTCTTCTATAAATCAAATTAGTTTACTAATTTCTGAATAACTATTTGAAACTATGTAAAAATTTATACTGATATAAATCAATATTAACAAACTTACCACTATCGTCTCAAATCAGGTATTAACATAACTGAAAATTCATAAAATAATCAATAACTGAATTAGATTAACGAGAACAAGCCAAATATATTTCAGTATTTTCATAAGAAAAAATAATTAAAATGCATTATTGTCTTTAAAAAAACCTCCCGAAAATGACGATTTTCTGCAAAATGGATTTTTAAGGGGGAAACTGCTTGAGTCAGGTGATAAATAGCTTATTTGTCGCTACCCGACGAGTTTTTTCCCCTTAAAAGCTTTTGGTACTTTTGGCTACAAAAGTATACAAATCCTTCGTGTTTTACAGAGATTCCCTTATATCTTCAACGGCATGATGATATGTCGGTATGTACTCTTTCCATCAGTTTCAGGAACTCCTTTGATCATAATAGGGGAGAGAGGAGTTTCGAAATCGATACTTACATAATCCTCCTTGATGACACCAAGAACTTCGAGCATATAGACGGAGTTAAGTCCAATCTGTGCATCCTCTCCTTCGACAGAAGCGACCACACGGATATTTCCTGCTCCGATTTCAGTGTCTCCGGTAGAAATTTCGAGTCCGGATTCACTTCGGAAGGCGATGCGAGTGTTGTAATTATTCTCCCGACTGATAAGGTTCGCTCGTTTAAGGGCGATAATCAAATCATTTCGCATCACAACCCCTTTGGTTGCGTACCCTTTTGGGAAGAAATTTCCGTAATCTGGGAAATGTCCATTGAGGAGTCTGGAAAATACTTTGATAGTCCCAAATATCACAAGGAGTTGATTTTCTGAAAGAAATAGCTCTACAGGAGAATTTTCTGGGAGAATCCGAGAGAGTTCCATCGCAGTTTTTGATGGAATAATAATTGCTACAGAATCTGTAGACTGAACTGCATTTATAAGTACATATTCCGAAAGTCGAAAACTGTCAGTTGAGGCAAAAATTGCATTCTTGTCACGAAGAGCAAGATATATCCCTGCGAGCGTTGGTCGGATATTTCCTTCTGCAGTGGAAAAGAGGGTTCGATCTATTGCTTTCTTGAGATCACCCGAGTTGATTCGGAATGGTTGTTCCGCTTTGAATACAGGAATAAGAGGGAATTTTGATGCTTCGATTCCTTTTACTTTTGTCTCGGAAGATGGAGTCGTGAATTGAAGAGAACCTCCAGAAAGAAGCTCAATAGTTACTCGATCATCTTGTATAAGAGAAACAAATGAAGCAAGAAATTTTGCAGAAACGGTAAAATTTCCCTCAAGTTCTATATCTACTCCTGTATCCACGATATATTCCATCGCCATCTCAAGATTATTTGCAGTCAATACAACTTTTTTATACTGTGCAGAGATGAGAATATTTTCCAATATTGGGGTCATATTAGAAACAGTACTTGCGTGACTCACTACATCAATCGCTTCTTTGAGAACTTTAGTATCAATAGTAAAACGCATGAAAAAAGTGGTTAATTATGATGAAATTTTTCTAAAATCCATTCTCTTCGAGATTTTTCAAAAACTATAATAGTTATTTTAATCTGAATTACCCATACAGAGTACAAAAAAGTCGGAAAAAATCAAATAGAAATATTTATTTTTTGTATTTTTTCAAAAAATCACTATAGTACCCAGGATTTTAACTCCTTACCACTCTCATGAGCATGAATCGAATTTTCGAGAAAAGCTCCGGTGGAATCGTTTATAGGAAACAAAAAGGTAAGATTGAAATACTCCTCCTCGAATGGGAAAATGCCAAACGAGAAAGAGAATTTGTTATACCGAAGGGACATATGGAGAATTCTGAAACAGCCAAAGACACTGCTATCCGTGAAATAGGAGAAGAAACAGGTTTGGCTGTAGAAGATCTAGAGATTATAAAATTTATGTCCAAGATTAACTATAGTTTCATAGCAACATATAAGGAAGGATGTCCTGTTATAGAAAAAGACGTTTATCTCTTTCTTGTGAAATATAATGGAACAAGGGAGCCTATTCCCCAAAAAGAAGAACGATTCCTCGGATTTCGATGGTTTAGCATCGAAGAACTAAAAAATACGAATATCAAACCAGATATACATGGTTTTGTGAAAAAAAATATACAGTACATGTAGAAAAAGCTTCGAAAAACTTAAATCTTTGTTTTTGAAAAATTTCTCTATTATTAAGACTTTTAGCTTTAAACTTTTAACTTTAAGTTTTTATGGACATTACTTCTCGCAATAATCAGATTGTTATTACTTCTGATAAAAAAGAAATTATTTTTGAAGGTCCTACTTCTATTGTGCTTGACGGACTTATTATCGACTTTTTTGGAGAGTATGAGAAGTCTGGATTTCTTGCAACTTTTCATGAAGTAGAAGGAAAGAATCTTTTTACTCTTCGTGTAGAAGGAAAGAATATTGCATTTGTTCCGACTGATACACTCGAAATTACAGAGAATGTTGTGAATTTTCTTGGGAATATTGACATTCTGATTCTTCCTGGAGATAAGAATGCAACCAAAATTTTCGAGAATATCGAAGCTCGAATGGTGATTCCTTACGGAGAAGAAACACCTCTCTTTCTCTCTTCTCTCGGACAGAATATCGAAATGGTGGATAAATATAAAACAAAGGAGAGTGACTTTGAAGGTGAAGCAACCGTATTTGTACGATTAGGAAACTAAATGAATATATAAAAAAACTGAGTTTTTATAACTCAGTTTTTTTTATGGTCTCTAGTATTATGTACTTGGGTGTATTCAACATACTTCCATATGACTATCATCATAAGGGTCAAGATGAATGGTTACAAAACAATGAGGAAAGGTACGTTTGAGTTTACATTCAATTGCATCACTCACAGTATGTGCATCAAGAAGAGTAATTTTTGTATCGAAAACAAGATGAAATTCAATAAAAGTATACTTTCCAGAAGACCGGGTTTTGAGAAAATGATAGGAATGAAAATTCGGAGAGGTTTCTTCTATTATATCCGTTATTTTCTTGGTATCGGAAACACTTAATGACTTGTCCATGAGCATTTCGTAGGCAGATCGTATGATTTGACTCGCTCCGTAGATGATATATATTGATATTATAAGCGAGATGATAACATCGATAAAATACCAACCAGTAAATTTTATAATGAGAATGGTTATAATAATACCTATATTTGTAAAGAGATCTGTTTTATAATGAAGAGCATCAGATTTTATGACGAGATTATTTGTGGCTTTTGCAACTTTATTTAGGTACCATACTATTCCTATGGTAAATATAATGGAGATTATCATAAAAATAAGCGATATATCTGCATCGATAGTAAAATCATTGCTCAGGAATTTTTTTATAGCAAAATAGGTAATAAAGAAACCAGAGGCAATAATGAAAAGTCCTTCCAAAAGAGCAGCAAGCCCTTCTATTTTTCCATACCCATAATGATATTTTTCATCATCTCCTTGCATTGATTTTTTGATAGCGAAGAAATTTATAATGGAAACAAAAAAATCAAGGAGTGAATCTATGGAACTGGAAAGAACCGTCAAACTTCCTGTCATAAATCCTCCGATAAGTTTAATAATAGCAAGAGTAAATGCGGTAAGACTCGCAACTATAACAGCCTTTTTCGGGGATTGAAACATGAAAATAAAATTAATATGTAAATACAATAAATAATAAAAAAATTGAGAAATTCAAAAAAGGACACGTACTAATATATAATTATGGCTGACCCATCCAAAAAATTCCAATGCGTGCCCATATACCATTATCAATAGATGTTATTGTACATCAAGCACAACTAATTGAGAATGTTAATGTTTGTCCGGCCGCAACATTATAAGAACCATTATTATGCATCATATCCCAAAGATCATTCGTTGGAGATATAAGTGCTTGAACTAACGGAACTCAGTCAAGATAAGCATATAGTGTTGCATAATTACCAGCTGATCAAGTCACGATATCTTGTTGATAGTTCCACATAATTCGTCCAGCTTTCTTAAATTTTATTCAGAAATTTCCAGTTGGTACTACTTCAAAAACAGCAGAATTACTATTCTGAAGTGTATTAAATTGAGCAAAACTCGTAGTGCTATTCATAATTGCGGTTCTATTTGCCAAGCCTCCCAAAAAAGTCGCAGATGTTTCTGATGTAGTAGTTTGGCTTGTTCCATCTGGGAACTTAATTCCTCCGTTTGTAGATTCAATAATTCCTGAGACAGAAAGGTTTTGTCATGGACTTGTTGTCCCAATTCCTACATTCGAACCACTTACAGTTATAACTTGAGAAGCTTGTTTTACAGATTGATTCACATGAGCTACAAGATCATTCCAAGCGGTCGCAGTAAGTCCACTTCCAGATTGAACTGTCGGAAGAGAGCCCCAAGAAGCTGTGGCATATACAAGTGATACAAGGATTATAGTAAATACTGCCGAGAGACCAAAAACAATTCCATGGGTTGCAGTACGTCCAATATTTTGAAATAAAGAAGGTTTCATATAATGAGAAAAGAAAAGTAATAAATTCACATGAGCTTATTATTGTATTTCTTTTTTGTAAATCAAGTTTTATTTTTAGGGAAAGGATATTAAAAAATATACTAGCTTGAAAACTCTATATTTTTTCATATGATACTTTTGTATTTTAAATATCATCTCCATGTCTAAAAAAATCTACATCATCGATGGATATAATTTTCTCTATCGAGTTTTCTACGCTATCCCTCCATTTTCTCTGAAAGATGGGACACCTGTGAATGCAGTTTTTGGTATGGCAAAAATCCTTCTCTGACTTCATCGAGAAGACAAACCAGATTATCTTATATTCACACTCGATTCTCGAAGTAAAGCACGACTAGAACTTTATCCAGAGTATAAAGGAACTCGCGATCGAATGCCTGATAATCTCAAAATACAGGAATCCATTATCATGGAGATGCTTCAGATTATGGGGATTAAACACCTGAAAGTAGATGGATATGAAGCGGATGATATTATCGGAACTCTCGTAACAAACCTCGGAAAAGATAAGGAAAATAATATTTTTATATTATCTGGAGATAAAGATCTCTATCAATTTATTGATGGAAATGTTGCAATTTATGATACCATGAAACATAAGATTTACCATGAAGCGGAAGCTCGGGAAAAATTTGCAGTTGATCCGAAATATATTGTGGATTATCTCGCTATCTGTGGAGATACTTCCGATAATATTCCAGGGATTCCTGGATTCGGACCGAAGAAAGCAGAATCTCTCATTAATGAATACGGAACACTTGAAAATATTTATGAAAATATCGAGAATATTACTGGAAAAACTCGGGAAGTGCTCGAAAATAATCGAGAGATTGCTTTTGTAAGTAAAAAACTTGCGACTATTGATACGGCAGTTCCTCTTGATAATTTCTCACTCACTGAGCATATTTTTGCAGAGCGAAATTTTCTTACCCCAGAAGTGATATCATTTTTTGCTGAGTATGATTTTCGGTCCCTTCTTCCAAAAGAACACATACAAACGAAGAACTTTTCTTCTCTAAATCTCAAACAAATCCCCCTTTTGGGAGACAAAGAAATCGATACTTGTTTTAATCTTCTCAAAAATACTCGAACAGTAAGTATCGCGACTTATGGGGAACGATTTGCTCTTGTTGGTGGGAGTATCTATTTTTGAGGTGAGGAAATATATACTTTTGAAACAAATATTATTAATCTTAAGCCTCTTTTTGAGGAAATACTCTCTGGTAATTATAAAGTGATTGGGTATGATCTCAAAAAAGACCTCGAACGAATCGAGGCCTATTTAGAAGGAGAATCTAGCAAGGAAAAGTCTGGACAGATGGGATTATTTTAATACGTCCAAATTGGTAGAGATTCACTCATGGTATTATTAGATTCATTTGTTTCGTCTACATTACCATTTGTATCAACAGTAACAAAGATAGGAAAATAATTTCCAATCGAACGAATATTGAGTTCTATAGGATTAGCAAATACGCTCGTTCCTGTACATTGTCCACGGGCTAATTGAATAGTATTGTATATACCAGTGGTAAAATTATTTGATACAAAATTTGTTCGTATAGAAATTGCATATGGCATATTTCCTCCCTGATTACATACTTCTGCTATGATATGTCTATCTGAAGAGTTTTGATATAACCTCTGGATAAACAAATCAGGACGATCATACTGGGAAGTGTTGTTATAATAATTATTATTTGAGTTATAGGTGTTGCAATAATTATTTGCAGCAGTACAGTAATTAGTGCTATTATTGTAATAATAACTAGAATTATTACAGTAGTTGTTCGTAGAATTACAGTAAATATTATAGTTATAATTTGAGTTATAATTTGAGTTATAATTGGAATAATTATTCGTGTAATTGCAGTAATTATTGGTAGAATTACAGTAGGTGTTGTAGATATTTTGAGAAGGAACGTTATAATACGCAGAATTGTTGGTATTACAGAAATTATTACTTAAAGTACAGTAATAGGTGTTATTATTGTAATTAGTAGTATTACAATAATTATTGGTATAATTACAGGAAGAAGAATTATTATAATAGGTATTATTGTTGTAATAGGTACTTGTGTAGTTACACCAATTATTAGTAGGATTACAGTAGGTATTAGCAGCACAATAATTATTAGCTGCTGTACAATAATATGTATTGCTTCATTGAGAATGTGTCGAAGGTTGTATGATAGTTGTGAGTGTTTTTGATGGAAAAACAACACTTATTGATTTCGTGAGCTTATTATTATTTGTAACATTTTCTGTTCTTCCATTCTTAAGAACTGCTCCGGCAGTGATATTGAATGTTTTGGACATTCCAATTTTTAAATCATCGATAGATGCAATCTGAAAATTATGACAATTATTCGAGTCCCAGATAATAGGAGCACTCTTATAAACAATTCATCCGCCCGGTATTCATATAGCCATATTAAGAGTATCTTCTGATTCAGAAAGAGTTCCACCAAGATTACAGACTTTTATATAGAAAAAACTCGTTTCCTGGTACATATCAGTCACCGCAATATCAGGAAGATATTTATTCAATATATCAAAAGGAGATGCTGCAAAGACAGAATTTCCAAGAATACTTATAAGTGAAAGAAATAAAATAATCTTAGAAGTGGTTCGCATAATATTGACAATTAACAGTAGTATTTTACATTATAGTATTTTTGTAAAAATAGCAAGCAAAAAATAGACCTCGATTTATTCGGGGTCTATTAAGAGAAGTATTTGAGATGAAAATAATTTAAGCAGACATATATTCTGTCACCTCATAGTACTTTGCTGCTGCAGTAATATAATCATGAGCAGTCGGATTTTCTGGATTTTTCATATAAGCTACCACAGGTTCATTTCCTTTCATAGCACTACGAACATGTTTATCGTTAAAGTATTCGCCCGTATGATAGTATACAATAGCTTCTCACCAAGTGCATCCTCTGAGCTCTTTTATATAATTCAGATATTCACATGTTGCAATAATCTGATCTTCTGGATTTTCTCGATCTAAACGCCTTCCTATTCGATGCGAAATAGTTCTCCATGTTCCATTAATAATCTGTCCGAGTCCATAAGCATTTGATTCTGGATTTTTAATAAATGGATCAAAAGAACGATTTTCCTTTTCAAAAAGATTGTTTACAAGCATATCTTTCGGGATTCCATATTTTGAAGTTTCTCGATCAAGAACTTCTCGAAATGTTTCTAAAAAACGATTTTTACTTCCTGGAATATAGTTCTTATATTTTTCCCGACGTTTTATCATTTCTGCCATTTCTTGTTGTATCTCTTTTGCGAGTTTCTTATCCTCTGGAAGTTCAGAAAGTGCTTTTCCTCAAAAATTAATAATATCCTCAATTCTTAGATTGATAAACCATTTATTTTCAGAATCACTTGCTATTTTTTCATCCACTGTACCTATATCATCAACAATCTCGATTGTATCCCCATCAAAAATTGGAAGATATTTCCCATTACTATAATATCCAGTACGAGGGGTATATAGTCGCTCTCCTTCTACTCCATTGATTTTTATCTTATTTACATTTGGTGGAAGAATATCTCCAGCTCATGTGGTATTATTAATAGCTTTATTTTCACCGAAATTCACTATAAACATATCTGTTTTTTGGATAGTATCACGAGAAACAGAACCAGTCGCATTATTCTTTGGAACTAGTAAAAGATTCGCAAGATCTACTCATTTCTTTTTGAGTAAAAGAATATCGGAAGCCATAAGTTTTTCTAAAGTATCTTTCCCTTTAAGAATCTCTTTTTGTTCTGCTTTTTGTTCTTCAGTTCAAACTCATTTTGTTTGAAGAAAAGCAAAACTTGTAGAGCGTTTTCTTTTTCGTTCTAGATTAAATATCTGTAAATCACGTTCCGGAGTTGCTGGTAGATTATAAAGCATCTCGAGCTTGGAACGAATAGAATCGGTAGTTTTTTCAAGTGAGCTTGTCACTTCTGATTTTCCATCAGGGAAAACAGCCCGATTACTCTGGATTTCGGGGGTTTTTATTACTCCTTCTTGAAGTTCTACTATATCTTGATTTTCTCTTGCATTCATTGTTGTCATATAAGGCATTAAAATAATAATTTCCTTCATCATACCTTATATTTCGTAAAAAAGCAAAAAAAGTACCCGATTTCGCGAGTACTTTTATGTAATAATTTTATATTTCAAATTTATTATGCACCGATTGCAGTTATCGCTTCTTCTTCTGTATCTGCGATACTGATAATAGAAGTAATACCTACAAGTTCGAGAGTATCTCGTACCTCCTCGGTCATATTCGTGATATACATCATTCCATTACCATCCTCGATATTGGAAAAAATATCTGCGATATATCCGATAGATTTACTGTTTAGATACTTGAGTCCGACAAGATTAAAGACAATCTTTTTTCCAGTAAAATCTCCAATAGTATTATATACAGCTGTAAAGGTTTTATCTGCATTTGTTTCATCAAGTTCTCCGTGAAATTCAAAAATATCAACAGATCCAATATTTTTCTTCTTGATATCAATAGGGGTGTTCATAAAATATTACATATTAAAAAACTAAATATACGGGTATTATAGCACTTTTGTGCTTTCTTTGCAAATTTATTGCAAAAAAACCTTTTTTCCATACGCTAAGTAAAAATTTGAGAAATAAAAATATACATTTCTGTATCGTAAAAAACCTTTTTATGTGTTCACCTCTAATACTTGAGATAACAAGTAATTTTCCAGCGAATATCAAAAAAGACATTGATACTCTCATATCTTTACTTGACTACAATTCAATCTGGCAAACGATTGAATGGCAAGTTATGCTCTATGAAACAAGATATGTATATAAGAGTTTTTTTGTCGGAATTTATAAAGAAAAGAAACTTCTTTCTTTTGCAATTATTGAGAAACGAAGTATAGGACTGTGAAATTATGGATTTTTTTGTATCGGTGGTCCAGTAGGAGAGAATAAGGAATCTTTGCAAATTCTTTCAGAAACTCTCAAAGAAATTTCTACAAAAGAGAAAGTTATTTTTATTCAAATAGAACCACTCTCTTCTATTGTTCTAGCAGATTTTAAAATAAGTTTTTATAAAAATTTTATAGAAAAATATACAGCGGTTATTGATCTCAAACAAGATAACGAAACAATCCTCGCACATATGAAACCCAAAGGACGATATAATATTCGAGTGGCGGAAAAAGCATGAGTAGAAGTGGAACAAGTTCCATTAACACAAGAATATCTTGATATATTCTATTCCATTCTTTCAGAGACATTGGAACGAGACCAATTTTCAGCAAACTCTCAAGAATATTTCCGAATATTTCTCCAGTATCTTGAAAAACAGAATTTAGGGGGGCTATTTATTGCAAAGAGGGAAGATAGAGTAATTGCAACTGGTATTTTTGTATTCTACAAAAAAACAGCTCTTTATTATTATGGAGCATCGAGCTCAGACAATACTCAGAGAAAATACATGGCGAGCTATCTTTTACAATGGAAGGCAATAGAAGAGGCAAAAAAACGAGGATGTGAGATATTTGATTTTCTTGGAATTGCTGATCCGAATGATCCTCATTCTTCTCTTGTAGGAGTGACTGATTTTAAACTGAAACTAACAGATAATATAAGAGAATGGCAAAAAACTCAGATTCTTGTACTAAGAAAATGACTATATCTGATTCTTCAAGGGAAACAAATAATCAAAATGATAAAAAATCGTTTCTTTAAGTAAGACTATGAAGACAATCAAAAACTCTCTTCAGTACTGAAGAGAGTTTTTTCTCGGTTTGCATATTTGGTGCCAATGAGTAGAATTGAACTACCGACCGCAGGGGTATGAATCCTGTGCTCTACCACTGAGCTACATTGGCAAATATTAAGCTTGCCTATTATATAGAAAATCGAATATAGTCAAATCTTTATCATAATCTCTCTTATGTCCCGAATACTCACAACAGAAGAAACTCTTCTAAATTATGCTGCATGGTATGCGATGCGGTATTTTCCATCACTTCAGAAGCTCCGGGAATCTCTTATGAGAAAGTCTGCAAACAATACAGTATTGACCGAAAAAGTTATGCAACAGATGTCAGAATATATCTCCGAGGAGCGAATAGTAGATGGATTGGTGCGGATGTATGTAGAACAAAGCAAGACCCGTCCATATATAGAACAGAAACTTCATCTCAAAAAGTTTGGAAATGAAATTATCGTAACCACTTTGGAATCCTATCGGGATTCTTTCGTTTCTTGGAATACCTACGAGCAGACGATAACACGAAAGATACACGATTATCTCGCGAAAAACAAATCCAGGAAATACATCTCCGGGACACTCGTACAAAAGTATCCGAATTTTAAACGGGAAATCGCAACATTTCTCGACACAGTTGTCCCAGATGAAACCGAGGCTGTTCGAGAGGAATTTCAGAAACTCGCCCAGAAATACTCTCTCACCGACCGCAAGGAACAGCAGAAAATCATACAGAAGCTCTCTATGAAGGGATTCTCATACGATGCGATAAAGAAGGTGATGAAGGAAAGGTTTACTGAATAACCTTTCCATGCGGAGTACCTTCGTGAAATCCAGCACTGGTCTGTACTCCGATGATGGCTTTCTCATGGAACTCATTGAGGTTTCGGGCTCCGACATAGGTCATAGATGATCTGAGTCCAGTCATACATTCATCAATCACATCTCCGACTCCTTCCCATCCTTTTCGGAGATATATCCGGGAAGTGGAAATACCTTCCTGAAAAAGGGCTCGTTTCGCTTGCTCGAAAGGGGAGAGAATATTAGTTCGGAGATTAACAGCTTTCCCTGACGCCATTCCATAATTCTCCTTATACATTGCACCATCTCCATCGTAGTGAATATCTCCGGTGGATTCATAGGTCCCTGCAAAAAGCGATCCTACCATGACATGACTGGCTCCGGCAGCAAGTGCGAGACAGACATCCCGTGGTGCACGTATTCCACCGTCTGCCCAGACGAATCCGCCGAGTTTTTTCGCTTCCTGGGAGCAATGATAAACAGCAGAGAACTGAGGGCGTCCTACTCCAGTTTTCATACGAGTGGTACACATAGCACCGGGTCCTATTCCGACTTTTACTCCATTAGCTCAAGCTTTTATAAGGTCATGAGTTGCTTTTTCTGTGATGACATTTCCTGCAATAAGTGTGATTTTATTTCCGAATTCTTTCCGGAAGCTTTTAATGGCTTCAATCATTTTTTTCTGATATCCGTGAGCTGTATCGAGAACGAAAATCTCCACACCCATATTTATCATAGCACGGGCTTTTTCTTGGAAATTATTAATTCCGAGAGCTACTGCTGCTGAAAGTTTTCCATCAGAACCGATATTTGGAGTATAGATTCCTCATCGGATGACATTTTTCTTTGTTAGTATTCCGACAAGAACTCATTTATTATTAATAATAGGGAGACTGGAAATCCCTTCATGTTCCATGAGATTATATGCATCTTCTCAGGAAATGTCTTCTGGAGCGGTAACAAGTGGTGGTTTTCGGAGTTCTCCGAGACAGGTAAACTGGTCGATTTCGAGGAGATCTTTTTCCTTGAAAATGCCTATCGGACGATACATTTCGTCTACTCCTATAACACAGAGATGAGAGCGTTTGTAGAGGATTCCGAGAGCATCACGTACATTGTTTTTGAGAGTGACAGTAATAGGGGTATCGAATTTAACAGGTGCAGACTTGATAGATGCAACAATACGTTTCATGACAGAAATATCCATATCTTGCGGGAGAACCCCGAGTCCACCGTATCGTGCAAGTGTTTCTGCGAGACGCTTTCCAGTTACCGCGTTCATATTTGCACTTACAATCGGTATACTGGTACCAAAAAAAGAAGTCGGAATAATCGAAACATCGTCGAGTCGGGAATTTCCTTCAAAATAATCTTGAAAAAGAAAGACATCTTCATATGTAACTTCTTCATTCTCGTATCGTGGATTAGCAAAACGCATAATTGAAAAAGATTAAGGAACCAAAGATTTTTTTCATAAAAAAGATGCCATATGGCATCTTTTAAATTTGTTTATTATTGCACTCCGAGAAGTTTGTTGATTACTCGTTCAAATTCACTTGCTGGATATGCTCCGGCAATAAGTTCATATTCTCCAGTTTGATTATTAATAACGACAGTTCCAGGAGTTCCCTGAACTCCAAGTTTTGATCCTTCGACAGTTTCTGCATCAAATTGTGCTATATTTTTTTTGGAATCTACACAAGCCTGAAATTTTTTTCCATCAATCTTGAGTTCTTTTGCGAGAGGAAGAAGAGCATCTTTAGAGAATCCAGTTCCATTTCCTCCATTTGATCGAGTAAAAATGGCATTATAGTAAGAGACGTATGCTTCAGTTCCTCCAATTTCTCCAGCACAGAGAAGAGCATTTGCTTCTGCCTCGGAATTTTCATGAGGAACTCCGCGGAAGTTTTTGAATATAGAGTTGAGAGTATCTCCATATTTTTCATGCATCTTATTAATAGTTCCGTCTTTAAACTGTCGTATACAGAATGGACATTCAAGGTCACTATATTCTACGAGAGTAATTATAGCATCTTTGTTTCCTTCAATATAGGCAGTTTTTTTGATAGCTGCTATCTCGTCTGTTGTTAGGGTTTTTGTTACTGGAGCCACGGTATTCGTAGTGTTTGATTTTGTTCCTTCTTTTTCTGCTATGAATTGTTTGATTTGTGGAATTTGATCTTCCATTTGGAGTCGTTGAGCTTTACTCAAAAGTTCATAGTTTTCTTTTCCTCCTGCTTTTTCATATTCATTAGCGAGGTATTTTTCTATTACTGTATCTGCAATGGAAGTATTGAGATAGTAACTTGTCCCAAGATTTGTGAGTATAGATATAAGGATAAGCGGAATGATTAATTTTTTCCCGTGAGAACATTTTCCTTCTTTTTCATTATTTTGAGAACATGACATAATATAAAGGAGATTAAAAATAATATAGCTCCCATAGGATACACATATTTTCTATAATGCAAACAAAAAGTATTGACGTTAGGAAGAAAGTACGAAGAATCTTTTCTAATTCTTAGACTCATTGAAAGGGTAATGTCAATATATTTTTATGCTTTTGTTTGCATTCCAACAAATATATATTAGGATATGTTTTCTCTTATGAGAAACAAAGATATTGTTACAGTTTTTATTTATTCTTTTTTTTATTCATTGTATGATAAAATTTTTAATACTTTCACTTGTAACATCTTTAATATTGATTTCCTGTACTATGCCAGGATCTCCATCTTCTTTAGAGAATACAGAAACAGAAATCCTTCCAGAAACTTCTTCAACAGAATTTGATACTCTTATTCCAGAGGCAACTGTTACATCTATTCCTGCTACTCCAGAAAATATAGAGGATGAAAATATGGAAATACCGAGTCCAATATCTCCAGTAGTTACACCCATTGCTCCAGGAATAGAGTAGATATAATATCTGATCTATTCTAATAAAATTATTCTTAGGTATATAAAAATCCCCTTTAGTTGGGGATTTTTTGTGTCTTATATTGACCGAGAATTCCTACCATTGCAGCATTGTCCTGAGAATATACTTTTGAAATAGGTGCGAGAAAACTATATCCTTTCTCTTTTGCTATTTGTTCTATAGTCTCTCGTAATCGATCGTTCGCACTAACGCCACCAGCAAGGACTATAGAAGATATATTATATTTTTCTGCTGCATGAAAAAGCTTATAGGAAAGGATATTTACAACGGTTTGTTCAAATTCAAAAGCAATTTCACGAATATCTTGTTCGCTCAAAAAAGTATTGTCTAATATTCTTTTATCAATCTCCCGTTTTACTGCACTCTTGAGTCCTGAGAAAGAGAAATTATGATTATTTTTATCTAGAAGTACTTTTGGAAATATAGACTGAAATTTACTAGTGTGCTCGCTTGCAAGTTTTCCAATAATCGGACCACCAGGATAGCCGAGTTCCATCATCTTTGCTACTTTATCGAAGGCTTCTCCGGCAGAATCATCGAGCGTTTCGCCGATTTTTTCTCGTTCGAACATGCTTTTCCAAAGATAGAGTTCATTATGTCCTCCCGAAACAGTGAGACATATAGAAGGAAAAGTTATATCGGTTGTTTCTCGATCAATGTAGTTTGCAAACATATGTGCCTCGATATGATCGATGGGGATATAAGGGATTTTCAGGGTCTTTGCAAGGGTCTTTGCCACGCTTATGCCTACAAGAAGCGAGGGCATGAGGCCAGGGGATTCGGTACAGGCAATTTTATTTATCCCATTAAGAGTTATATTTGCTTCTTTGAGAACTTCTTCTAGAACCCCAAAGATATTGTTTGCATGAAGTCGCGCTGCAACTTCTGGTACAACTCCTTTAGTCTCGTTGTGTTCTCGAATTTGAGATCTTGTCTTCATTGCAATAAGCTCTCTATTGCGAAATATTGCAATAGAGGTGTCATCACAGGAAGTCTCGAAAGCGAGAAGATACATATTATTTTTGGATTATAAATTCTATATTATCTGGATTGCTTGAGACTCTTGTAAGCCAGAATGGTGAGAAAGAAATTTTTACACTTGCAATATTGTTATCATTCAAAAGAAGGGAAGTTGCCTCCTTTGGAGATGTATTAACAATCAGATTTTTAAGTTTTTTTGTAAGATTATTAGATACATCTTCGAAATTGTAAGAGATTGTCGCATCGAGTTCAGTAGTTCCTTTGAGAGAAAACTGAGGATTAATATTTTTGGAGATTACATTTGTGATACGAAGACTTTCGTCATTCACTCGTATAAGTTTTTCTGTACCAAAAAGAAGGCTTTCATTGAGAATAGTTTTGAGATAGAATAGAGTAGCATTACGATCGTACGTATAAGTACTTATTTTTACAGAACCACTGATTGTCACTTCATCCATTTTGTCTCCGATTTTTGCTCCATGAGATAGGAGGAGATTTTCTACAGTATAAATAATATTATCATTAATAGGAAGTATATCATAATTTTCGCCATTTTCTGTATTTGTTTTCTTGATAGTATCTTTGAGTTCTTCTAAAGCCTTGCTTTTAAGTTTTTCTGTGAGAATTTCCTTAAAACTTGTCACTTCTTTGTCAGTGAGAATATGTATCTTTGGATTCGTTCCCCCTTGAAAATCACTAATGGTTTTAGCATAGATTTTATCACGATTGAATTTAAGCCCAGGAACAGTGAGAATATTTCATTCCTTAATATTTCCACGTACTCCAATGATTCCTCCATTGACATCATAAGTATCGGCCATAAGAGTTACTGTGGTTTTTCATATAACTGTCATTCAGGAAAGACTACGTGTTGCTGGAATACGGACCCATTCATCAGTTTTAAATATTATTCCGTCATCAGTAATAAAACGAGTTGCTGGACGAAAGGTTTGTTCTTGAGAAAGTTCATTATAAATCTCTACAGTTCCATAAGCATTTTTAGTGCTCATTTCATCAATAGTAGTAACATTAAATGTATACTCCATTGGTATCTCAAGATGCACTGGTCGAACATTGATAGTATTCTTATTATCGAGTACACTTGCTTCTTTTTGTGTAAATACAATGTTTCTTGATACTGTTTTAATTCCCAATTCGGGAGTTATAGTTATATAAGTTTTCGATACTGCAAAATAAAATATAAAAACAAGGAGCGAAAGAGAAGTAATAAGTCCTACGATAAGGAAAAATATACTTGAATCCTGTCAGATTTTTTTATTCTTGTAAAGTTCAGTCTTCTTTTTTCAAAGAAAGAGAAATCTAGAAAAAAGTTTTCAGATTTCATAGCGAGTGTATTCAAGAAAGGTAAAATTATGCCTTAGAATATGACTTTTTGCATATTCTTTCTCGAATTCTATATCATCATTTTTTTGGAAGAATCGAATGGTAAGAGATTCTCCGAGCTTTCTGAGTTCGTTATTGTTCGTGATAAAAGAAAATCGTTTCATTGGAAAACGATATAAGAGAAGTTTGAGATTGAGATAATTTGTGAGATGGATATTTTCTTCTACCTCTATCTGAATATCAGAAGATTCCATTTGAGATATTTTTTCAAATATCTCCAAAATGGAATCGTATTTATGAATGATAAGACTTTTTTTATTCATATCGATAGATTATGTAGCGGAGTATACGAGCTATAGGATCTTTTTTAAGAAGGAGCATTTCCTCTGTAGTCTTTGCAAGTGCAAATACTTGAGTAAAACTTCCAGTATCAGGAGAGGGGATATTTTCAATACCTTTCACAATCTGTTCTATATGAATATCATTTCCGATATTTTTCGTCTGAAGATATTTACTGAGTTTCTTTTGAAGAAAAGGGGAAGCTCCTCATCCTGATATAAATATATTTTTTAAAAAAAGTTGTTTCGTTATATCTGTCATTCCGATAAAAACAGCATCAAAAAGAACAGAAAAGAATGAATCGAATATTTCTTTATATTGCTCATAAGACTCTTCGATATGAGTAATATGATGTTCTATATCAAGATATCCAAGACGAGGTTCTTTCCGTTTGAAGGTTTCTTCCAAAAGTCCAAATCCGAAGTTAATTGTATTTCCACCAAGAATTTCTCCTTTATTAGATATGACTATTGTGGTTTTTGAGGTACCAAAATCAATACAGCTATTAAAATCAAAATTTTCATCTCGTTCTTCAAGAAGTTTTGGGAGTGTAATGATAGAAGGAATGAGGGAGATGATATTTTTTGATAATCAGCGTCCGATATTCTGAATAATATTGACATACGAAAGAGGCATAAAGATATTTATAACCCCAAGTTTGATGTTTTTTCCAGTAAATCCAATAGGATTTCCTATTTTTTGACCATCCACCGTAATAGAGATAATAGAAGTAGTTACAAGCTTCATTTCTGATTCTATAATCCCTGTTCGTTCACGTATCTTTCCTTTCACTCTATCAAGCGATGTATATTCTATTTTTTTTACAATATTATCAATTTCATCCATAGTGATGGGACTCTCTGGATTTTCACGTATATAATTCATATGAATAATATCCGAGAAAGCAAGGACAGAGCTGAGCGAAATAACAATATCATTTGGAATCTCATCAAGATTTTCTCAGGCTTTATGAATAGCCTTTTTGATAGTTTCCGAAATACTATAGAGATCAGCTATTTCTCCGTCGATTATATTCTTCTTGCTTTGTCGCATAATCGCCGAACTAAGGATTTTGAGTCAACCACCTTCAATCGAACAAATAAGAACCTTGATTTTAGAAGTTCCTATATCGAGTGCGATAAATTGATGATAATCGATAATATTACTTATCTTGAATGACATGAATTGAGTCTATAAAATCTATAAAAGTATAATTAAAAAATATTGTTATTCTGAGTATTTTTAAAGACTACTAGTAAAATTATTAAATCTTATTAAAATAACTTATGTATATATTAATAAAAGTTTCATAATAAAAATAGGTTCTTCATTGTATTCAGAATAACAAATTTTACATCCCCATCATTATTTTGAGTTCATCGAGACGAGACTCTTTTCAAGCCTTTTTAAGCATAGTTGTACCTTCTTCGAGATTTCCTTCTGAGATAAGTGTGACACCGAGATCCTCCATAATAAGCTCATCATCGGGAGAGAGGTTGAGAGCACGTTTCATAACTGCTACTCCTTTGCTTGGATTTCCTAGCATAGCATATCCCCATCCGAGATTTCGGAGAATTTCTGGATTATTTGGAAAGAGTTCATTTGCCTTTTCAAGGAGTTCTACTCCGACACGGAAATTACTTTTGGAGATATGGATAAACCCCATGAGATACATACCAGTTGCAGATTCTGGATGGAGGCCTTGTGCAACTTTCAGAGCTGCTTCTGCAGCGTTGAGATCTCCCTCATAGAGTCCTATGTCAGCAAGTTCTTCATAGAGACGATAATCGTCCGCATTTTTTAAGAGATATTCTTGTACTTTAATTTTAGCATCCGCATAAAGTCCTGAGTATTTGAGTCGTTCGATTTCTTGAATCTGTTTTGCATTTGTTTCGCGCATAGTTCTTTTGATTACTAATTACGGACTCATTGTACCCAGAAAAAGTGTTTTTTCAATAGATTATTTTCCTATTTTTATAAATTTCTATATACTATCTGAAATTATTTAGATTTCTCAATTAAATTTATGAAGATACTTATTCTCTGAGATATATTTGGACGAACAGGACGTCGTATGGTTGAAGAAAATATCGATGCTCTTAGAACAAAATATTCTCCCGATTTTATGATAGCCAATTCTGAAAATATCACCGGAGGAAAATGACCAATTGAGAAGCATGTTCTTTTAATGAAAGATCTTGGTTTCGATATACTGACTGGAGGAAATCATGTTTTTTCTAACTTGAAAAGCTCTGGTGATGTTTTTTCTAGTCCGAATTCTATTCAGATTCGTCCGGCGAATTACTTGGAACATCCGAATTATCCTATTCCTGGAAATGGTTGGAAGATTGTTGAGAAAAATGGACAGAGACTTCTCGTAATTAATCTTATGTCGAGTGTTTTTATGTATGATCATCTCGATAATCCATTTCAATATATCGATAAATTTCTCTCGGATATAACGGAAAAATATGATGCTGTGATTGTAGATTTTCATCGCGAGACTACGGCAGAGCTTGTAAATATGGCATATTTTCTTGATGGTCGAGCAGCATTTGTATATGGGACACATACACATGCACAAACGAATGATGAGCGTATATTCCCAAAAGGAACTGGAATGATTACTGATCTCGGTATGACTGGGCCTCTTTGGAGTTCTATTGGACATACATTTGAATCCCGACTTCCACAATTCCTTACTGGTACAAAACTTTTTGGTCCAAAGGCGGAACAAGTGGTAGGGGAATGAATACTTACAGGGGTATTTGTTGAAATACAAGCAGGGAAGTGTTTTTATATTGAGAAAATTCGAATCCAAGAATAAAGATATTTCTGAAAAATCTATTTTGTCAAATCAAAAAATTCTCATTTATTTGTATCTTTTTCCCCGATATGTTATACTAATTTTTGTCAGGGAAACTCCAATTATATTTTTTCTATAAATTTCTCATGACCCTACAAAACACAGAGATACTCAGAAGAATATCCATCTCAGAACTTCATCCAGATGATGCTCGTGAGATTCTCAGGATATTCCCGGTAATGACGGAAGAGAAACAACTTCAAATACTCGAAACCTGGGATTCCATCGTTGCAAATATTAAGTTGCATCGAGAAGAACTGGAGCAAGAAAAAGAAATTCTTCTTATTCAAGCTCTCGAAAACATAGAATCTGATCTTGAGGCATATGGACGAACACTTGTTCAATCTGGAGCAAAGAAAGATCTTTCAGGACTAAAGATTCAAATATAAATACTATTTTTTAAATAAATATATATATGGCACAAATAAACGGAATGCATGATAGTCAGATTCTGAATAATGAAATATTTTGAGAACAACCACGTGCCTGTGAATTACAAAAGAAAATTGATGCTCAGTTGGCACAACTCTATCCAGAAGCAAAAAAGAGTCCAAAAGTACAAGAAGCATTAGCTCGTATAGGATCTCTTTCGGAAACACTTAACTCTCTTTCGGAAGGGACTCGTGAAGGACTTGTGAGTCTTTATATAGATACAGTTACAGAAAAACATCTTTCCGATTGTTCTGCCCAGGTGGCTATTTTAGAAGCACATCATCGAGATCGTGTTGCAAATCTTCTTGGTGCCAATGATCAGATTTATTCTCGCGCTGCATAATTTTAAAATATAAAAAACCTCCGATAAATCGGAGGTTTTTTATATTTTAATGCTTTGTTTCTTTTAACTTAAAAATAACATGTTTTCGGAGTTTCTTGTCGTATTTTCGAAGCTCAAGTTTTTCTCCAGCTGCGAAGTTCTTCTTTTGTACATTTGTAATATATCCCATAATTCCTGTCTCAGTAGAGATACAAGACATATATGTTCGTTTTCCTTTTGCCATAATAATAGTATTAGATGTTGTAAAAAGTATGCGACACAGTATATGTTTTTTTTTAAATTTACAAATCTTTTTGTAAAAAAGGGGTTTTTGGATAGAATGCAGCAAATAGAGAATAAGAATCAGAAACGAGAGAATGGGTTGTAAATAGCCACTCTCTTGTTTTTCCTCGTCTCTCATTTTTCTAACTCCTCATTCTCTCTATATGTTTATCGATGAAGTAAAAATCACTATCAAAGCCGGAAAAGGTGGAAATGGAATTGTTTCATGGCGACGTGAAAAATGTATTCCTAATGGAGGTCCATATGGATGAGATGGTGGATATGGCGGAAGTGCATATCTGCAAGCAACTTCTAATATGAATACTCTTTCTGACTTTCGACACAAAACAGTTCTTCGTGCTCAGAATGGACAAGATGGTGGAACCAAAGAAATGCATGGAGCAAAATGAGAAGATTTGATTGTAAAAGTTCCTGTTGGAACAATTGTAACTGATGCAGAAACGGGAGAAATTATTGTGGATTTGAATCATGAAGGGGAAATATATCCGCTCTGTCAGTGAGGACGTGGAGGTTTCGGAAATGCTCACTTTCCATCAAGTGTCCGTCAGGCTCCTGCTTTTGCGGAGATGGGCGATATAGGAGAAGAAAAAAGTGTGAAACTCGAACTTAAGCTCGTTGCAGATATAGGGATTATCGGACTTCCGAATGCAGGTAAGTCAACTCTTATTCAAAGCGTGACAAATGTACGACCAAAGATTGCGGACTATCCATTTACTACCATTATTCCAAATCTTGGAGTTATGGAACATAAAGGACAGAATCTTATCCTTGAGGACGTTCCGGGGCTTATTCCCGGTGCTTCGGAAGGGAAATGACTTGGTATACAATTTCTTAAACACATCGAACGAACGCATGTACTTCTCCATCTTCTTGATATGAGTCAAGGAGAAGAGGCAGTGGTTCAGAACTATAAAGATATTCGAAAGGAACTTGAACTTTTTTCAGATTTACTCAAGGGAAAAGAAGAAGTAATTGTATTCTCCAAAGCGGATGTTATTCCACCAGATGAAATAGATATTCTCTCTAAGAAGCTTGCAAAACACTTTAAGGGAAAGAAATATTTTACTATTTCTGCTGCAGGTTTTCAGGGGATAGATGAACTCAAGGATTTTCTCATTTCCGAATATGCTGGAAAATCTATTGAAAGAGAGAATGAAGATGGAGAAGATACTCCGATGAAATTTTACGATTTGAAAGATTTTCAGAAAAGCGATAGTTTCAAGATAACCAAGACTGGGGATCGGGAAATAACTGTAAGTGGAGAGAGAATTGAACAGATTGTTCGTATGACTGATATGAAGAACTTTGAAGCGGTTGCCCGTGTATATGACATTATGGAAAAGCTTCATATCCTAACAAAAGTTCATGCCATGCTCCGAGCGAATATAGAAGAGTACTTCTTCGAAGGATCCGATGATGAAGATTTTGGAAAGATTATCATTGCTGGACGGGTATTCCCTCTTGAGAGGACGATATTTCAAAAAAAGTCAAAGATATAAAAAAATAATATGCGATTAATCGCATATTATTTTTTTTGAGATTTATCAGATGTTCATTGTCTTTTTTACTCCAACTATAAGACCACCACTGGGACTATCTTTAAAATAGAGTTCATCTACTAGATTAGTGATGAGTTGAAAAAGACCTCGTCCTCGTTTTCCAAGATATCCATCAAATCCGATGGATTCTTTTCTTTTCTTGAGTTCATCCATTTCTTGACTCGTTTTCGACTCAAGCCCGCGTCCGGTATCACATACTTCCATATTGATAGTAAGTTTTCCTTCTTGTGTATTAAAATGGATTGTAAAATGATTTTTATCGAGCGGGAGACTTCCGTACTCGATAGAATTATTTACCAGTTCATCTGATATGAGAGCAAAACGATTCTTCCATGGTACATCAATATTGTTTTTTTGAAATAAAAAGAGTATAAGATCACGAATAATCTTTGATTGATTATAATCTGATTTAAAAATTAGTTCTAAATCAAAGTTTCCAAAATCAGAAATATGAGCATTTACAAAAACAATAAGATCGCTATATTCTGCATGAGAGATATCTATTTGTACCATTGATAGAATAGTAAATCTATAATATTACCTTGAAATTATATCAAATAGTAAATATAAAGCAAAAAAAAGACCATTTGTAGAAACAAATGGTCTTTTTCCTATAAAAACTATCTTACAGATTCCTTAAGAGTTTTACCTGCACGGAATACAGGAGACTTCATAGCTGGAATCATAATCTTAGCACCAGATTTTGGATTAACTCCATTTCGAGCAGCTCTCTTAGAAACCTTGAAAGCACCGAATCCAGTAATATTAACTTCTCCACCTTTCTTGAGTTCAGCAGTAACTACTGAAATCATAGAATTAAGAGCTTTCCCAGCAGCATCTTGAGAAAGACCTGCAGCAGTAGCAACTGCTTTAATAAAATCCTGTTTTTTCATAAAAATTGTTATTATAGAGATAAAATAACAAGAGCGATTATATGAAGCCTAAAGCAAAAAGCAAATGTTTTTTTATTTTTTTATTTGAAAATCTCTTTTTTACTCTATGAATTGTTATAAGAATTATCCAGTTTCTTGCTTTAATAGAGAGATTACTGGAGTTTTATAATAAATATTTTTTTCTTTCATTTTTTATGTTATTTCTCTCATAAAACCAGTAAGATACTGGTCATATAGGGGATATTTTCATATATATAAAATACCTTCTTTGTTTTGTATAAATTTGATTTTCCAATCATTTTTCCTATAATCTTTTATACATGGGGATGATATAGTATTCTACTTAGAGAATTCGTCATTCTTTGATTGCTATCTGGGAGGTGTGTATGACTTCCATAATCAATAATACACATAACAACTGCTAACACTCGTGTTGCTAAAGGTCTTGCAGCTTTCAAGAAAGCTCTTGCTCCTACTACCCTCGCATTTGCTGCGTAGTAGTAAAACGTAGCCTTTCCTACGGGATTGAGCGCCGGCTGGCCTGCTACAAACCTGTGAAGACATCTATCTCGTGTCTCGCTTGTATCTAGAGATCTCTCTTCTTTGAACTCTTGATATTTTCGGACAGGGAACGAGTAGTATATTCGATAGTATCCTCTCTGGCATTTTTGATTCTATTTAAGCAAGAGAGTACTCAAAAGAATCTATGATAGTAGACGTCGAGGATGACCTCTGAGGACACGGGGGCGGTTCCCGTCATCTCCACCAGTTAGTTTTCAATTAATTATAGGAACCAGTGATTTCTAATATAATAAAACACCAGCTATGAGAACTGGTGTTTTATTATATTTATATTTTCTGATTTATGTAAAATTTCTAATGAAATCCTATAAGAAAAATATATTTAATCATGTTTTCTTTTTTCACGACGTTCTTCCTTGTGTTCTTCTCGATGTTCTGGAGCAGGAGCTACAACAGGAGTAGAAGTGTTTGAGAAAGAACTTTCTTCTGTATGAGTTGATTCTGTTGAAGAACTTTCTTCTGTATGAGTTGATTCTGTTGAATAATAACTACCACCACTCGATCCTCCTCCATATGAAGAATGTTCTTCTGAAGAACCTTCCGATGATGTTTTTATACATTCAGAAGTATTATCGGAGACAGTGCCTTCTGATAAGTTTTTTTCACACTCTAAAGTTTTTTCAAGAGAGGATTCTTCATCTGAAGTAGTACTTCCAGATGAAGTAATAGATTCTTCTTGTTCAGAGTAGGATGTTCCATTTGAATCTGAACCGTTGTCGTATTCTTTATAGCTTGTGAGAATACTTTTAATTTCCCCAATAATTCCGTTTACTTCATTGAGTATATTTTTCTGAAGTTCTTCTTCTATTTCTGATTTTTTCATTTCTGTATCTTTATTTTCCTTCTTGTTTTCCTGAGAAGGAGTACGTGTTCTTTGTTGAACTATTTTATTTTCTTTTACTTTAATGGTTTGTTTTTGAGTAGGGGTATTGTGTTCTTTATCACCAAGTGTGGCAATATTCTTTAGTTGAGTAGTATTATTCGACTCAAAATTTTTAACTTCCTTCTCTATATCCTGAATAGTAGTATTAATTTGTCGTTCTTTTTCATGGACTGTTTCTTCAAGTTGTTTTTTCTCTTTTTCATTTTTTATATCTTCACTCAGACGTTGCTTAAGTTTACTCATCTCTCGGCGATTCTCATTAATAGAAATATCTTTGCGGATATTTTCTATAAGAGAAGTAGAAACTTGAGTATTCTCAACATTTCCCTGGTATTCTTTTATAGAAGTTGATACTATCTTTTCGAGCATTGGTTCATCGAAGAATTCAGAAACTTCATCAGATTTTGGCATAGTTACTGCCAATTCACCTTTGAGACGTTTCATGAGATTTTCATCATTTCCTTTTTTCTTAGAGAGATCATCCATATATACAAGATCTCGTTTTGTATTTTCTCGGATAAATGAATCAGTAAACGCTGCCTTTCCTGAGAATGATTTTATAACTGCAGTACTTCCAGAATTTGTATAAATAAATTCATTTTCTGGTTTTAGTATCTGTTCTGTTACTTTCTTTGAAGTAGGGTTGTTATATCGAAGAACTACTCATTCTTTTCCTGCAACTTGCGAATAAGAATCAATAACCGCAACACTTGTTGTTCCAGAAAGAGTTTTTTGTATACGAACAGATGTTCCTTGAACCCCTGCACTTACATCCGAAGTGGAGATAGTAAAGAATGATTTATCATAAAAAGGTTTGAGTACGCGAGCCCAGATATCTCCTTCATTGAGTCTTACTTCAGATCCTGCTGATGCGATTTTAACAAAAGAGAGCTTGGAATTTGCATTCATTCGGACAATAGAATTGTCTGCAAAAATAATTTCTGCATTTGCATCTTTTCCTGTTATTAAGCTATCTCATTGAGTAAGTTGTAGCTTATTTGTTACAGTACTTATACTTCCATTCTGTTCTCGTTTTACATCACCATTCCAAGAATTTATGTATGCAAGAGCATCTGAAGAAACTTGATTTGCAATAGATCCGGTTGCAACAGAAGTCTTACTAGTTCCAGTTGTATTAATAAGCTGATACCCGTATTGAGTAGGGCTTTTTTTTGAAAAGAAAATATTTCCCCCGGTTATAAGGAGCATAAGAATCATAGATATGATTACTATTTTTTTTCCGTTTTTCATAAAACTGAATATAATTAATATAAAAATATAAACGCAATATAGGAATGCTAACTTAAGTAAAGCTTAATTTTTATATCTTTTTATATTTTGGTCATTTTCTAACAACAAAAGCGAGCATATGCCCATCTTTAAGAAAGCAAGAGATATCGGACTTATAATTCTCCTCTCTTTTTTTACCGGATATCTTTTTTACCTCCTTTTTCATGGAGTACTGGGGGTAGATTTTAATACGCTCTTTTTATATAGGGATAACTATGATACTTCTTCTAATCAAATAGTGATAATTAAAATAGATCCGGAAAGTCTTAATGAACTTCAAAAAACCGATTTTCGAGTACTCTCGCTTTCAAAAACAGTTTATGTTCGCTTAATAGAAAAACTTGAGACTCTTGGTGCAAGAGCTATAGGACTCGACGTTATTTTTGCAAATCATGCAGCAGATGAAGCTGTTTTATGAAAGACATTTGAAAAATATAAAAATATTGTTATCGGAGCATGGATGAAAGAAAAAGACCATGAAGCGATACTTCCTTTGGATATATATTCCAATGCGACTTGGGCAGCAGTAAATACGAAAATCGAGAAAAATGTCGTTACAACATTAAGTCCACAGCATACTTTTTCTGGCAAGACTATAGAAGCGCTTGCTATTGCTACGTATCGAAAATATATTTGAGATGACTCTATGGGAAGTTTTTTTGATGATACATATCAAATAACACCTCTTCGAAGTATTCCTGTCGATTCTGATCAGAGTGTCCGTATTAAGTTTTTTCATCCTCCAGAAGGATATCCAAGCTATTCTCTTTCTGATATTCTCCATGATCGTGTACCAAAAGAAAAAATAGAAGGAAAGGTTGTTCTTGTAGGGGAATATGGAACTCTTATACATGATTCGCATCTCAGTCCGGTAGATCCAGAACACCAGATGCCATGAGTTGAATTTCATGCGAATCTTATAGATGGTCTTATACAAAATAAAACACTGGAAAAACAAAATACCCAATATCTACTACTTTCTGTATTGGGAGTTCTTGCACTTCTCTCTACGGTATTGTATATTTCATCCACAGCTGTTTCGTTTCTCCTTTTTTGTTTTTATGAAGCCTTTATGCTTCTTGCAGGACGTTTTCTACTCGGAGAATGAGGGATGTTTATAGATCTATTTGCCTATGCAACTCTCGGACTTTCTACTTTTGTTGCGACAAATTTTTATCGCTATTTTATTACCAATCGAGACAGACGACATATTGAAAGAGCCTTTTCTCATTATATAGCGCCAGATGTTGTGAAACAGATTACACTTCATCCAAACTCTTTTAAACTTGGGGGAGAACGAAGAGAAATGACTTTCTTTTTTTCAGATATTGCTGATTTTACTACTATTTCTGAAAAACTCGGAACAGAGAAACTGTTTCAGTTTATGCAAGAATATCTTTCTGCCATGACAAATATTCTTATGATTAACAAAGGAACACTTGATAAATATATAGGCGATGCAGTAATGGGATTCTTCAATGCTCCTATCTCTTTGGAAAAAAGTGAATATTTTGCTTGTAAAACTGCATTGGAACAACAAGCACAACTTATAGAATTGAATAAAAAATGGAATCAAGAGGGGATTCCTCATATAACAACTCGTATCGGTATAAATACCGGGGAAGCTATGGTAGGAAATATTGGGTCAGAGGTTCGATTTAATTACACTGTTATCGGAGATCATGTAAATCTCGCTTCTCGATTGGAAGGAGTAAATAAAGAATATTTTACAAAAATATGTGTGAGTGAGGGAACATATGAAAAAACAAAAGAGGATTTCTTTTTCCGAGAATTGGATATGATTCGAGTAAAAGGAAAAGCACAGGGGATAAAAATATATGAACTTATTGGATATAAAGATGACACATCTATTCCTCGGGAAAAATATATGAACTATGAAACTGCACTTTCATACTATTATGCAGGAGAATATAAATTAGCACAGGATATATTTGAGAATAATAAAGAAGATCTCGTTTCGGCTATTATGGCAAAGCGATGTCAGGATGCAATTTCTGGAAAAATAGAGATAATAAATGGAATATATACAATGAAGACAAAATAATTGAAGTATTTTGAAAATTTATCAAGCCATATTTTTTATGATTTTCCTCTCTCCTTCCTTTTTTTTACTTTTTCTTCTTATCCCGATAATAATCTGGATAGATTTTCAAAGTCGGAAAAAGTGAGCGTATTTCCGTTATTCTTCTCTTCTTGAAAAAATCTATGGATTGAGTCAGTGGAAATATTTTTATCTACCACTTGCTTTGAAAATAGGTATATTTTCTCTCTTTGTGTGTGCTCTCACAAATCCAGTAACTTCTTCAACTCATACAGAAATTTCAAAAAATGGTATAGATATCGCTATCGTGTTCGATATCTCAAAGTCCATGCTTGCCGAGGATATTAAACCAAACCGTATCGAGGCGGCCAAGAAAGTTATGAGTGATTTTGCGAGTCATTTTACGAGTGACAGACTTGCTATTATACTCTTTGCAGGAAAGCCATTCCTTTCTACTCCACTTACATTTGATTATACAGCTCTTGTAGATGCGGTTGAACATATGACGACCGATTCTATTCGTCAGGATATACCTGGACTTTCAGGAACTGCTATGGGGGACTGACTCCTTGTGGCACTTGATACATTAAAAGGAAATGAAAAAAGTGATATTAATAAAAAACGAAAAAAAGTTATTATAATGCTCACTGATGGTGAAGCGAATATGGGAATAAATCCTATAATTGCAGCAAAACTTGCAAGGGAACAAGGGATAAAAATCTATATGCTTGGTATTGGAGATCCTGCCGGAACAGAACTATATATAACAAATTGATTTGGTGAAAAACAGTATTTTCTCGATCAAACAGGAAAACCAATTCGTGCTACACTCGATGAAGATATGCTTATAAATATTGCGAATATAACGGATGGACAGTATTATAATATCAAAGACGAAAATTCTCTTGTTTCTGTATTTAAAGAATTGGAAAAATTGACAAAAACTGATATAAAAAGCACAGACATTACTATTCAACATCCAGAATATCAATGGTTTCTTCTAGGAATCATGATTCTTATATTATTCTGGTTATGGTTGTCATTTGGAAGATTTAATTACCGTCCCTAAAAATATGAAACATCCTTTTCATCTCCTCGACCTCGTTGCATTCAAGAAAGTATCATCTTTGCTCGCAGGGAATTATAAAACTTCTTTTCATGGATCGGGAGTGGAGTTTGCTGGTATACGGGAATATAGTCTCGGGGATGATACATGAGATATTGATTGGAAGGCGAGTGCCCGAACTGGGAAAATATATATCAAAAAGTATGAAGAAGATCGAGAACGAAAAGTACTTTTTGTTGTAGATACAGGTTCGAGTATGCAATTTGGAAGTGGGGATAAAACCAAAGAAGAGACTCTAAAAGAGGTTTTTTCTCTTCTGCTTTTCTCTTCTACTGATAATAACGATCCGAACGGAGCTTATTTTTTTACAAATATTATTCAGAAAATACATAAAATAGAGAAGGATGTATGACATATCCAGAAAATATATGAAGATTTCGAAATATTACTCTCTCAAAAAGAACGAGCAGAATCCCTTCTTTCTCCGGTAATTGAGAATCTTTGTGAGAAACGAATTAAAAACCATCTCATATTTATACTCTCTGATAGTCTAGAACTTTCGAAGGAATCCCAGTTTCGTTCACTTGCAGAACAAAACGATTGTATATTTATCCATATTTCCGATACATTTGAAAATACACTCATGGGGGAAAATATGCACATCATCGCTCAGAATAAAAATATATTCATTGACACTGAAAATGAAAAAAAACGAGAGCAATACATACAGGAACGAAGTATAGAAATAGAGAATTTTCGTCATACTATCACGAAACTCGGGGGTTCATATCTCGCACTTGATGAATCAAAAAATATATATGAGGAGTTATTTTTATTTTTTAAAAAAAGACAGAACGCTGGATTATAACTTTTATTTGAATTTTCTATTTTTTTTCATATTCTCTTTCGGTCTATTTAATTATCTCTCAATATGCTCAAAATCACCTGAGGACAGACACTTTCCGGATCAGTTGAAATTAGTGGATCTAAAAATGCGAGTCTTCCGATTATTGCAGCAAGTCTTCTCTTGGAAAAAGTGACACTTCATAATGTGCCACGAATAGGAGATATCTTTTCACTTTTGGAAATTATTAAGAGTCTCGGAGTGATAGTGGATTTTACTGGAAATACTCTTGTGATGGATATGTCTCATATCTCGCTTCAGAACATGAATCGGGAGTTGACAAAAAAAATTCGTGCATCTATTCTTCTTTTAGCCCCACTTCTCTATCGATTTGGTGCAGTGGATATCCCATTTCCGGGAGGATGTAATATCGGAAAACGTCCGATAGATGAACATTTGAATGGTCTTCGTGAAATTGGGTATGAGTCGGTGGATGGGGATGAAAGTATTCATCTTTCTGGAAAACTTCAGACTGGAGATAAGAATCTCTATGCTGGTTTTGCGGTTACTGCGACCGAGAATCTCATAGTAGCAAATGTACTACGACAGGGGTATACTCGTATTCATATGGCTGCTATTGAGCCACATGTAGTAAATCTGGTGGATTTCCTCAAAGGACAAGGAGCAGATATTACTATGAATTATGATCATACTATCGATATAGTTGGGGTTGAAAAATTGAATCCAATAGGAGAATTTTCAATCGTGCATGATTATATCGAAGCAGGGACTTTTATCGTCCTTGGAGCACTTGCAAGTCGGGAATATATCGATATTCATCATGCGTGTATTTCAGGACTTACAAGCTTTCTCGTAAAGTGTCAGGAGGTTGGGGTTCGATTTGAGGATAGGTGAGATGATATTCTTCGGGTATTTCGGAGTGAAAATCTAAAAGCAGTAAAATTTCAGACAAATATATTTCCAGGATTTCCGACTGACTTACAATCCGTATTCTGCATACTTCTCTCTCAAGCAGAAGGGGTTTCTCGAGTACAGGAAATAATGTTTGAAGGGCGACTAAATTTCCTTGTGGAACTAGAGAAAATGAAAGGACATCCAGCTCTTATGAATCCACATGAGGCGCTTATTTTTGGGCCGACCCATCTTAGAGGAGCGACGGTTTCCAGTTGGGACCTCCGGGCTGGAGTGGCGATGATAATTGCGGGATTAATTGCAACGGGCGATACCTATGTTACCAATGTTGAATACATCGAGCGAGGATATGAAGATATTATTGGGAAGATATGAAGACTTGGAGTGGTTATAGAGAGAACAGAATAGTGTCAAACAAATAATCCCCTCGGGTTTTCCGAGGGGATTATTTGTTTGATTTGAGAAAAAATATCTCGATTTAATAAGGAAGTTCTGTTATTGTTATTGTAAAAGGATCATTAGCATCACTATTGGTTCCATTCCATGATTCGAGAATAATTGAATGAGATCCTGCTGTTATGTTATTTACAATAAGTTCATTGGGAACAAATGCTTTATGAGAACTTACTTCATTTGTGTATCCTTTTGAGTAGCCAATAATATTTCCATCAAGTTTCACAATCATTCCGATAGCACCAGGTGCACTAGCCCAACCACTTCCTGCAATAAAGATTCTTAAAGTTCCTCAATTAGTATTAAAATTGGATGAGGTTACTGGCATTGGTCCCGGTTGTGTATTGGCTACTTGTATAAGATTCCATTTAGGAGATTTGATAGTACCATTTACTTCCAATGTTGCTCCAGGATTTATCGTTCCAATTCCTACATTCGAACCACTTACAGTTATAACTTGAGAAGCTTGTTTTACAGACTGATTCACATGAGCTATGAGATCATTCCAAGCGGTCGCAGTAAGTCCACTTCCAGATTGAACTGTCGGAAGAGAGCCCCAAGAAGCTGTGGCATATACAAGTGATACAAGGATTATAGTAAATACTGCCGAGAGACCAAAAATAACTCAGTGAGCGAGAGTGTGTTTGATATTATGAAATGAAGAAAATCTCATAAAGGAATAAGTATAATAAGATGAAATACTTTATGCAAGATGATAGTGTGTTCTTTAAAAAAAGCAATAAAAAATGATTATTCCAAGATAATCATTTTTTATTTTTAACAAGAATATCAGATTGTTTTTATTATATAATAATTTGTATAGGAGTTGGTATTTCTTTGAGAAATTCACTCACTTGATCAAAATCACTATCTAGAGGAATTTCGAGATCTTTGGCAGATTGAAGAAATCTTGTTTTATAAATACATTCATTTTTGATTTCAAACCCTTTTTTGATGCTATAGAGTTTCCCTTTGTGGAAATATGTATACACTGTCGTTTTCGGATAGAAACTTAACTTTATCATATTTCATCGATTGATATCATAAGTTGGACTTGGATATATTTTACTTTGTATCTCTATAAGATCTTGAATGGTATTTGTTTCTTTATTGAATACTTTTACAAATAGTTCTCAGGATTTTGTATCTATAAGACTTGGAATATTTCCTTGAAGAAAATTATCATTGACGGGATGCTTTATTCATTGAAGTCCATCTATCGGTGTAATCGTTTGTTGTTTCTTGTTGATAATATAATAGTTATATCACTTGGTAGTAGAAATATGACATATATTATTACCATCGGAGAAATCTATCATCTTAAATGAGAAATCATGAATCCATGATACCGGATTGTTTCCAAGCCATCCGCCAAGAGTTTTTCCTGTGAGTTTACTTGGAAAGATAGCATCATTCCAAGCTTCCATATGGAGTCCAACTAGTGTGTTTATTGTAATAGTGCTATCTTCTTGTATTTCTTCATCCTCTCTTTCTGTTGCGATGAAACCATCTGGTCACATATAGATTCTATCGTAGAGTTCCTGGAGTATTTCTGAAATTTCCCATTCTTTTATATCTGATTCAATCATTTTCATAACTCCTTTTTTTCCAGATTTATTTGTAGTCTGAAAAAATCCATAGATAGTATCGAGTTCTTTGAGAGACGAGAGTCATTCTTTACAATATACTTGTTCGAGCTTGTTTGTTTCTGAATTAAATCTATAGAGTATTCAGATGTCAGAGAAGCAAGGTCCATTTGATTCGATTTCATCTATTGATTTATCTATATTGAGCCATTCGCCATTGTTTCATCTTCAACGTATTTCTACTCCAAGAATAAGTCCATTTTCTAGAGTTTCTGGTTTTTGTTCAAACTCTTCTTCTAGATAAATAACTTTCTTGTTGTTATTGATAAAGAAGAGTTTGAATTTTCCAAAGATATCTTTATAGGAATATATTACTCATCATCAAGTTACTTCCTTTATTTGTTCTATTTTTTCTCATTCGGCTAAATCAATATCCACTATACAAGAATCCCATCCGATGGTATCTTGTATGCTATCGATAGCCTTACTTGCATCATATTTCTTGGTTTGATGATTTTCTAGGTAGTTTCGTATGAATACTTTATTGTCATCTGATTGCTGTATAGATATCTTGGAAAGTAGTTGGTTTATTTTTGGTAGAATATCTTTTTTATTAAAAAAATCTCTCAAAAATCCGTGCTCTTTTCTGGTAATAGGAGCATTTTTAATAAATACTCTCTTGTAAAGTTCAATAATCATATCTCTTTCCATTTGTTCATATCATTCTTTTTCATTGCTCATCTGTTGGATAACGATACTTAGTATTCTCTCGGCTGTTTTTGAGAGAAGCACATCGGTTTTATTACTACAGAATTCCTGAATAGAGGTATCGAGAATATAATCTGCGATATCATCTTCTTTATTTATATCTCACTGAAACATTTTTCTGGGAAATTATAGATGTAAAGTTATAAGCTACTGACTAACTTATAACTTTTTATATTACGAAGTCAAATCTTTTACTGCATCCCGAAACTTATTCGCCCGGTCAAGATAGTCCTTGAACATCCCAAAACTTGCACATCCAGGGGAGAGGAGTACAATATCTCATGGATCTGCTATTTTCTTTGACAATTGAACTGCTTCGTTCATAGTTTCGCTATAATGATAGGAAACTCCGTATTGTTCACAGATTTTTCCGAGAATATCACGAGTCGCTCCGATAAGTTCTGTATGTTTTATTTTTTCTTTGAGAATCGGTCCAAGATGCTCAAAAGTGTCTCATTTATCAGAACCTCCCGCGATAAGACATACTTTTTTATCTTCAAATGAACCGAGTGCTGCTATGAGGCTCTGAGCCGAAGTAGATTTTGAATCGTCGACAAAAGTTATTTCGTTTTTAATAACCACTGTTTCAAGACGATGCGAAAGTCCGGAAATATTTTTTAGATATTCCCGAGTTCTTTTAGAACAAATACCGAGAGTATTTGTTACGAGTGTTACTGAGAGAATATTCATGGCATTATGGATCCCTGAGAATTGAGTATCGCTTAGTAGATATTTTTTTCTACTAGAGATAATTATATTTTCACCATCCGTTCTATCTTTCAGATTTTCATCTTTTCCGAATATTCGTATATCTGGGATATTTGTCGGAGTCTTAAGTCCAAACTCTTTCGCTCGTAAAAATACCTGCTCATTTATAACGGAAGTTCCGGTTGTATACTGAAACACTCGCATCTTTGCGTTGAAATAATCCTGAAGATTTGGATGCCAATTTAAATGATCGGTTTCAAAGTTCGTAAAGATGGCATGATTTGGATAAAATCCTCCTTCTCTTTCTCCTTTTGGGAGCGAATCGAGTGCCTTGAGTCCTGATGGACGGGAGAGGTTGTATGCCATAAAACTAGAAACCTCTACAACGATGTATCCACGCTTGAGTCCCCGTTCCCGAATCTGTCGCACTGTTTCGGAGAAGGGAATCTCGAAATTCCCAGAAAGAAATACTTTGTCCTCTCCGTATTCTGAACAAAGGAGTTTATAAAGTATCCAGGCAGTTGTCGACTTTCCATCAGTCCCGGTGATGCAGATAGTTTTAAAACCTTTCGGGAGGTATCGGGCTGCGAAATCCATCTCGGAAAGAATACGATCGGACTGGTAAGCTCGATTGTTTGGAGCTACTCCTGGAGTTGGTATGACAGCACTATACTGAGAAAAATCTATATCTTTGTCGGCATCATCCCGGATGTCTACGGGGATATGGAGTAATTCCGCAAGCGCCTTGACCCCATCGGATACGCGTCATTTTCCATAAAAAAGAATCATAATAGTTGAAAAAATTGGATATTTAGGGTATTATAAGGAAAACTTTATTTTTCAAAAAACAAATTTTTTATGAATTCTATAACAAGTAAACATTCAGGACTCTCTAAACTTGATATTAAATCATACAAAGCCTTTTCTGAAATTATGGAAAAATGAGTATGGGAGGGGCTTACCATGCTTGATCTTTATTCAATTAAAGGACTTTCAAGACAGGAACTTGAAGATATGTTATATAAAGAAATGGGTATTCAGAAAACAAAAAAATCTGCAAAAAAACATCTCCTTGACCGTATTAATCTTGTATATACTGAAACTATAAATCAGATGAAACACTCTTTCCTTTTAAAGATCCCACAAGGACTAGAAGGGAAAAAATGGAACTCTCTTGAAGATTTTCTTGATTTTATGGAAAATATTGCTGATGAAAAAAATCAATGATATGCTAAAATCATTAATTGTGCCATTTTAAAAACAATGTCTGCCGTCGAAGATATTATAGATAATCCTCTTGTAACAGAACTTGAAAAGAATCTCGGATATATTATTGATAAAATACGGTCTATTAAAGGTTTTAAAGTGATAAGTCAAAATGATCGTGGTTTTGATTTTGTATATAATTCCCCAGATAAAACACAACCAATACATGTTCGCTGACAACTGGTATATCGAACAAAACAATTTAGTAAAATCCTTCAGAAATTGATTTATAATCGTAAATACATGAGTGCCGATCTTATGACGGATCTCATTGGATTTCGTGTAGAAATTAATGATATTGATGGTAGTAAAATGTGCGAAGATAATGTATTATATTTTGCACAAAAGATTTTTGAAGGAGATTGTAAATTGGATAACAAAGGACTTCTTTGAAGAGAATTTTTGAATCACTGTGGAATTAAACTTCGATGATGAAAACCTAAAGATTCAACTCCTGATGGTTTTAAAAATGCTTCTCTTACAGGACAGATATCGTATAAGGTATGAAATAGGAAAACTGAAAATAATTCAGGTGTTGAAATACAATTTGTTAATATCTCTAATAGAAATGAGTCAGGTTTTAATAAACATGAGATTTACGATATGAAGAAGGTTCTTTCTCTGGTAGCACGACTTATGGGGACGCTGACAGTTGGAAATATAAAAGTGGCTATTAATGAAATTGGTCTTCTTTCTGGGTATTCTGAAGAAGCGATTCTTCATCATCTTTTTTTTCCAAAAGAATCAAAATGTTTTCAGGATGGAATTTTGACCATTGATGAAAATCATCATGGATTCCTTATTCCCTTACAGGTCGGAAAGGATATTTGTTTCATAACGGAAGATATTTATACTACTTCTTTGCAAGAATTTTATCAGAACTATCCTCAAAAGGCAGTACGTTTTAATTATACTGAATTTAGAAATAAATATGATGAAGTAAAAATATAATTATATTTTTTTACTCCATACCTCTCTTACTTTCCCTCCTCTCCAAATTTTTGCTTCTATATCTGGATGTCTCTCCAGATAGGAGGCGAATTTTTTTGCCGACTCGAATCCTGGATCGATGATATCGAGTGTGGGTCGAAGTTGCTCGATGGTCGAGCGAACATACGGGTAATGGGTACATCCGAGAACGATAGCCTCGATATCGGCATCGAATTTTTTTAAATGAGAAGCAAGAATTTGCTCTATGGCTTCTCCCTTAAAAATTCCTTGTTCTATAAAAGGGACAAGTTCTGGAGCAGCGATTTCCTGGATGTGAATAGTATCATCGATAATATGTACTCGATCCTTATAGGCACGGTTTCGCACAGTTGATTCAGTTGCAAGTACCCCGATTTTTCTATAACCTCCCTCTATGATACGTTCCGCACCAGGAATAGTTACTCCGAGGATTTTTCTATTGGGAAACCGAACTTGTTGAAGGTATCGGATAGCGTGTGCTGTTGCGGTATTACAAGCAAGTATAACAATCTCTGCTCATTCATTGAAAAGAAATTCTACTCCTTCCTCGGTATATTGTCGTATAGTTGCATCATCAAGGTTTCCATAAGGACATCGAGCATTGTCACCGAAATAGAGATAATCATATTTAGGAAGGAGTTTCTGAAACTCTTGAAGAACAGTAAGTCCTCCAATTCCAGAATCAAAAAATCAAATCATAGAAGGATTATTAGTTGTTTACATTTTCCTTAATAAACTTTGGCATATTGGCATATTTAAGACCTTCTTCGAGAGTAATATCCCCCTCATTAATAAATTGAAGAAGATCATGTTCGATAATTTGCATACCCTCACGACTGGATGTTTGCATGACAGAAGGAATCTGATGAAGTTCATTTTCTCGAATAAGATGAGAAATAGCTGTATTTTTTATAAGGATTTCTTTTGCAAGCTTCATACCACTTCCGTCACTTTTTTTCAAAAGACGTTGTGAAAAAACTGCTACAAGCGTATCAGCAAGTTGAAGTCGAATCTGATTTTGTTGTCCTGAAGGGAAGGCATCAATAATACGAGAAATGGTTTGATAGGCACTTCGAGTATGGAGAGTGGAAAATACGAGATGACCAGTTTCCGCTAGTTTGAGAGCCATTTCTATTTCATGCATGTCACGCATCTCCCCAAAGAGAATAACTTGAGGATTTTGTCGCATGGCTCCAATAAGTGCGGTATTATAATCAGGAACATCTCGACCTATTTCCTTTTGTTCGACGATAGATTTTTTGTGAGTGTGTACATATTCAATCGGATCTTCTATCGTTATGATATGTTTTGTATAATTCGTATTTATTTCATCAATCATTGCAGCAAGTGTTGTAGATTTACCACTTCCTGTTGGTCCTGTTACAAGAATAAGTCCCTGTCCAGTTGTTGTTATGTCCTGATAAATAAGAGGAAGATTGAGTTCTTTAATGGAAGGGATTTTTTCTGACAAGAGACGAAGAACTGTCATATAATATCCATTTTGAAAAGAGATATTACCACGAAAACGAGAATCTTGAAACTGAAAAGAAAAATCAAGATTTTTTGTTTTTAGAAGTTTTTCATGTTGTTCTTCTGTAATGAGTGATTGGGCAAAATATTTTGCAAAATCTGGACTTATAATTTCAATCCCCTCATTTATGAGAACGATTTCTCCAGAGATTTTGATGGCAGGATATGTTCCGACAGTATAATAAAAATCAGAACCATTATTGTCTATAATAACGCCAAGAAGAGCATCTCGTCCAGGATATTCTGGAATCATTGAATGAATCATAAAGGGATAGTTAGAAATTTATAAGATTATACATATATACTATAGGTTTTTTGCAACTTTTGCAAGCTGAAAAAATGGAAGCATTATAGCGATAATAATAGTTCCAACAAGTACCCCGACAAAAACGATAATAAATGGTTCCAGTGCGGACATAAGGTTCGCAATGAACCGTTTAAGTTCTTTGGTATAATTCATTCCTACCTTTTCTATATTTTTTCCAATAGTACCCGTTTCCTCTCCAACACTCACCATATGAACGAGATCTTCGGGGAAAAAACCGTTTGAAAAGACTGTTTCTTTATTATTTCCAACAGAGAGTCCCATGGCATTACTGAGTTTTATACCAGCCTCTACTTCATTTTTTATACGAATAATATCTTTTTTAAATTGGATATTTGGTACGATATTTGCAACAGTATCGAGAGCTTCGAGCATAAGAACCCCTGAATCGAGAAGAAGCTTTAAGGAATTGATAAATAAAATAGTATTTTCCTGTCGTTTGATATATCAGAAAATAGGAATGCGGAGAGAGACAAAAGAAAGTATCAGTTGTCCAAGATAAAATCTTCGCATAGCCCAGATCGTAGCGAAGAATCCAGCAATAATAAGACCTATAAAAAGATAGTGTTGGACAATAAACTGTGATAAATCCATCATAAATTGAGTCAGTCCCGGTATAGCAACACCAGTCTTTGTGAAAGATTCGGTAATTTTTGGCAGGATAAAGGTAAGCATGAAGATTACCATTATTAGAGCCATGGATACGAGAATAATAGGATATATCATAGCACCTCGTATTTTTGATTTCAGTTCGATACTTTCAAGAAGACTTACTTCCAATTCGGCAAGTACTTTTGGGAGAGCACCAGTTTTTTCCCCTACTTCCATAAGAGAAATAATAAGAGGGTCAAAGTATTTTTTATATTGTTTTAGCGTATCTGATATAGAGAGCCCGTGATCGAGATTGAGTCGAATTTCATTGACAATCATTTTCAGTTTTGGATTTTTTATCTGTTTGTGTACTATGGAAAATGCTGATTTCAGATCAATACCACTGGAAAGAAAGTTAGAGAGCTTATTGATAAAAGTCCATATTTCTTTGGGATCAATACCTCAAATAACAATGGCTTGTGATTCTTTTCTGGTAAAATGTCATGGTTTCTTTCCTGTTTTTATAGAATATCTCGCATCATTTAAAAGCTTCTGAAAAAGAGTACTATCAAAAGTACCATCTGGTTGTACGAAGCGTTTTTTTTGAAATAACATATAAATAGTGAGATGACAATTATAAAGTTTTGTTTATATTTTCCCATTTTTAAAGAGAACATCAAGTGTTTCTTTGACGACAAGTTCGTATTCTCCTTTTTTGTAGAGTTCTTCAAGAAATTCATACTTTCTTTTAAGCTTATCATCTTGTTTCTTCATAATGGATTTATGTTCGTTTTCCAGAGCTTTTTCTAGATAGAACCGCATTCGATCATGAACATATCCTTCACGGAAGTAGAGATAAACTTCCTGTTTTAATTTTGTAAACTCTTCCATTTTATAGAGGCGTTCAAGTCGGTCGAGACGGATTTTAAGTTCTCGGTCATATCGCTCTTTTTTGAGTGTTTCTATAATCTCTTTTTTTGTCTTATTAGTAAAATCAATATCTTTTGTATTTGTTTTTCTGATATCCATTTCTTTCATAATAGACTCAAGTTCTGCTTTGTTCGCAATAATATCTTTTTCTGTATTTCTTGAAAATATAAAAAAGGATACATCATCTTCAAAAGGGACAGTTCCGCGAAATTCATCTGCATCTTGTAGAAGCATTTCATATATTTTTCCTGGAGTATTTCCATATTTACAGGCGTGCTTTTTAAAGCTTTCTTCCATTCGATCGAGGCCGTACATAGAATTATTCTCATTTTTTACCTCTATGATACCATCAGTATATCCAAATAGAACATCACCATGTTTCATTTCAATCTCCTTGATTTTTACGGATGATATATTTGGAATAATACGAACTCCCAGTGCAAGTCATCATGGAATAATTCTCTCTACAGAATTTGTTTGTTTTCTATAAAGAAGCATAGGATCATGTCCGGCTCCGATAAATAAAAGCTTATTCGTAGTGGTATCAAGTTCAAAAAATACTGAAGTAACAAATATTCTTCCTTTTAATTTTTGCTTTAACTCATTATTAAGTGTAACGAAAAGTTCTTGAAAGGTTTTGATTTTTTTTGAAAATTCAAAAAAAATCTTAGAAAGCACAGCAACAGTAAGTCCGGCTTGTACTCAATGTCCTGTTGCATCACCTATGTAAAAGAGCGTTTTGCTTCATTCCTTATGATATCCAAAAGTATCCCCGACAATCTTGTCTTTTCCATGAATTTTTCCAAAAAAATCAAAACCATGCAGTGAAAAATCACTAACATCTTTTGTGAGTCCGTTAAAAGCAAGAGAAAGAAGTTCATTATGAGAATTCGCATCATTTATGTTTTCTATTGTTCCAGACTGAACAAGAAGGCGTTCAAGATCTTTTAGTGCTTTTTCCTTTTTGAGATATTCTTCTTTGTCTAGTTTCTTTAGTTTTGCATTTTTTATGAAAAGGGAAATTCTCTGAATAAAGGAATTGTTATTTTTTCCTTTTAAGTCTTTTATTTCCACTCATACTTCTTGAAGAAGTGTTTTAAGTTTTTCATCTTTTTCTTGATCTCCTCCTTGTTTGTTTTTCTCATTATTATAGAGTTTTTGAGTTTTTGTCAGTATCTGAAGAGCCTTGGATTCATGAGGAAAATCTGATACAAGTTTCTTCGCAAGAGTAAGAGCGTGTGTATAATCTTTTCTGGATAACAAGTCCTTTATCTCTTGTGAGTGGAGTTTGAATCCGATTTTTTGTGCCTCTCTTTCCGCTATATCTTGTTTAGCAATACGTTCTTTTTCTATCTGTACAAGAATTTTCTCAAGTTCGTTAATCTCTTTATAAAGATCTATAAGAATAACATTTATCTTTTTACGTTTCTCTTTTGCTGTTGTAGCAATTTTTTCAATATTGGAATTTTCAAGAACCGCAATTTTTTTACTAGCATTTTCATAATAAGTAATACCTGTCTGACTTTTGAGTATGAGTTCTTTTGTTGCAATAAGAGCTGTGTCAAAATTTCCTGCTTTCCTATATGTTTTAATCCACGATAAAGCATCCGATATATCAGTGATATTTTCAGATATTTGAGGCTTCAATCAAAAGATTTTTTTAATTTTTGAAAACATCATAAAAGGTCATTATATAAGTTTCATAATTTCTTCAACGGTTGTTTTTCCTGTAGCTGCCTTTATGAGACCATCTTGCATAATAGTAATCATACCAAGTTCACGAGCTTTTTGTTCGATTTCATGTACAGGTGCCTTATGAAGAATAAGTGGATCGAGAGCCTCGTCCATTACGAGTACTTCATGAGTTCCCATGCGTCCAGAAAATCCAGAAGAATCACATTTTTCACATCCTACTGCTTTATAGAAATCGATATCTGCAACATTATCCTCTATAATATGACTCAGATATCCAGATACTTTTGATTGCATAACAGGATCAGTTATTTTTTGTGGTACACCACAATGAGGACAAAGTTTTTTTACAAGACGTTGTGAAATAACCATCTTGAGAGCAGAAGATATAAGAAATGGTTCTATATCCATGTTAATAAGTCGTTGTATCGTTCCAGCAGCACTATTTGTATGGATTGTGGAAAGTACAAGATGTCAGGTAAGAGCAGCTTCGATGGCAAGCATGGCAGTTTCTTTATCACGGATTTCTCCGACCATAATAATATCAGGATCTTGACGTACAATAGCACGAAGTCCACTAGCGAAATCAAAACCAATCTGTGGTTTTACTTGAGTTTGATTGATATGAGGAATATTATATTCAACAGGATCTTCAAGAGTAGTTATATTATGTGCAAGAGGATCAAAGGAATTTAGCATCGAAAACAAAGTAGTGGATTTTCCTGATCCTGTTGGTCCAGCAACAAGAATCATTCCATACTTACTTGCAAGGCTTTTCTTGATTTTTTCGAGATTTACATCGAGAAAATCAAGTTTTTCGAGAGAGAGCATATTAGTATTTTGTCGGAGAATACGCATAACAATTTTCTCGCCATCTACTATAGGAATGATACTTACACGTATATCTACAAGTTCATTATCAATTTTTTCCGAAGTGAACGCTATTTTCCCATCCTGAGGTTTGTGTTTTTCATCGATACGCATATTGGCAAGAATTTTGATTCGAGAAAGGAGCTTGTTGTATTCTTCATGAGAAATTTTATCAACAAAAAGAAAATCTCCACTTTGACGAAAACGAAGTGTTATAAAATTCTTTGTTGGTTCGATATGGATATCGGATGAATTGGTCTCGAGTGCAAAATCAAAGAGCTTGTTTGTGTAATCTACTACATCACCCAAATCATTTCGGAGTGGCATAGAAAAAAAAGTGGAAGAATCTTTTATTTTACGAAACATAGAGGCTTTAGGAAGAGAAATAAAATATATAAAAGCATTATACATCATAGTATTGTATTATGCAACATATATGTAAGCATAAAGTATTGACAAGATATGTATAATAATCGCAGTTATTTTTTATTTATAAATACCCTTATACAAAACATTGTCTGTATAAGGGTATTTATAAATTTGAATATTTTTTAAAAAACACTTGGTTTTTTACTTTCTATATACTCTTTCATGGCTCTTTCGAGAATATGAGCTACTTCAAACACTTTCTCTTCTCCAAGTTCTGGTCCGAGGATTTGGAGTCCGACAGGAAGCTCGACTGTACCTCCGTCTTCAGGAAGTGAATACCCAACAGGAAGGGAGAGTCCTGGAAGTCCGGCAAGACTCGCATTTACTGTGAATACGTCCGAAAGATACATTTTAAGCGGATCATCCACTTTTTCTCCGATTTTCCAAGCCACCGATGGAGCAGTTGGAGTAACGATAATATCTACTTCATTGAATACTTTTTTGAAATCGTCTTTAATAAGCTCGCGAACGAGAGATGCTCGACGATAGTATGCATCATAAAAACCAGAAGAAAGTACGAATGATCCGAGCATAATACGTCGTTGGGCTTCTTTCCCGAATCCTTCACTTCGACTCATGGAAATATCCGCTCCGCCACCGTGCGTGTGTCCGAATCGGATTCCGTCGTAACGAGCGAGATTCGTAGAGACTTCTGCCGGCATAACGATATAATAAACAGCGAGTCCGTATTCGGTATGAGGAAGACTTACTTCCTTGATTTCTGCCCCGAGTTCACGGAGTTTAGCAATAGCGCTGTCGATTTCTTTCTGTACTCCTTTCTCGATTCCTTCTATGAAATATTCTTTTGGTACCCCGATTTTCACTCATTTTAGATCTTTCTTATCCCATATCGCAGGATTGATAGTTGTAGTCACTTTGAGACTGGTCGAATCACCAGCATCATATCCTGCCATTATTTCGTAGAGCATCGCTGCATCCTCAACAGTTTTTGTGAAAGTTCCCGGAGTATCGAGAGAACTTGCCATAGCTATTACTCCTTTTCGGGAATTACGTCCGTAGGTCGGCTTAAAACCAACAACTCCACACATACTCGCAGGTTGTCGAATAGAACCTCCAGTATCGGTTCCAAGTGCTGCTGGTACCATTCCTGCAGCGACTGCGGCAGCCGAACCAGAGGAAGAACCTCCAGGTATGCGAGCTATATCCCAAGGATTTCGAGTAATTCGCATTGCACTATTTTCTCCACTTCCTCCCATAGCAAATTCATCCATATTAAGTTTCCCTATACTAGAAAATCCTGCTTCCTTGAGACATGTTATGATTGTCGCATCATACGGTGGTTTGTAGCTCGTAAGCATTTTCGACGCGGCAGTCGTTTCTATTCCTACTTCTGAAAATACGTCTTTCACTCCGATTGGTACTCATGCAAGAGGGGAATGAATATCTTTTTCTTCAAAAGTTTCATTGACAAAATTAAATGCCTGAAGTTCTGGATCAAGACTTTTAATTCGGTTGAGAAAATATTCGTATACTTCTTTTTCAGTAGTTTTTCCGGATTTTATTTCCGCGATGATTTGTTTGAGACTTTGATCTTTGAATTCCATATTTTTTGTACTTAAAAATAAATCGGGGACAGTATATTCAAAATAAAAAAAACTCCTAAAAATTTTTTAGGAGTTTTTTAAATAAAATTATTTTGCGTATTTTATCCCATTTCCACATTCTTAAAGTGAGTAAGTCGATGGTTTGCTAGCATCTTTTGAATGGCAATGAAATCGACGCGGATGGATTCCTCTCTAAGTTTCTGTCTCATACAATACCACCGGACAGCAAATAGAAAACGTTGTTTTTTTGTGCGAGAAAAAGTTTCGACAGCACTCCCATGACTTGTGCCTGTTCGGTATTTTACCTCAAAAAAGATTGTTACTCCGTCCTTTTTTGCAATAATATCCACCTCTCCTCATTTCGATGCAACAAAATTAGTTTCAATAATCTCGTAGTTATGTTTTTGGAGATATTGTATGGCGAGAAGTTCCGCTTGATCGCCCATTTTTCGAGAGGAATCCGCCATATTTTTATTGAATAATTAAAACCTTTGATATTTATTCCACATTTACTTTGCTCATATCTTTTATATTTATATCAGCATTCACTTTTGGATTATAGTATCCGATAAGAAGTTTGATAAGCTCGTCTTTTTTCACCTCATCACTCTTAATTCCGATTCCTTCAAGACTGGTTTTTATCGTGGAAAGTCGTTCAAAATTTGCTTTTCGTAGGGATTCTGAACGTCGACGTTTATCACGGATAGAAGTGATTGTTTCCTCTGAAGTGATAGCTGCCCAAAAAGTTCGAAAAATTCCAGTAATTCCAGTATCGCGCACACTTTTATCTTCATCGTTATCATAAGGAACAACGATATAAAAATCTTTCTTCATAATTTGAGCCATATCGATAAGATTGGTGAGAAAATCAATATATCGGTAGGTTTGTTCTTGGAGAAGAGGTTTCTTTTGTTTGAGAGCCAGGTTTTTAAGTTTCATAATGTATCCTTCGATATCCACTTTGAGAGATCGTACGATAATCTGAATAGGAAAACGAACAGAATTCAGAAAACGTTGATATCCAATAATAATGGAATCTTGTTCCTCTTCGCTTTTGAGATTGAAGTTCACAGCGTGTACTCGGAGAACCATACGAGAAGATCCATCTTTCATGATCATACAATTATCTCGAATCTCTGAAAATGGAAGATATCGTTGTGTAGTGGAATCTTTTACTGGATTTTTAGCAGCTTTTACGGAAGCAGTAGTTTTATCGGACATAAGAATTATTATTTATTAGTTTTATAGTTGTGAGTTTATAATTTTCCTAATTTCTCTTCGACACTTTCAAATGCCTCGTGATTATTTTTCTTTTCTCCAGTGGATTTTATCTCGTCGAGAGCTCGTATAAACCCAACTTCGAGAGAACTGTAACTATCTACTCATTTGGACCACGTACGATTTCCTACATTCAGGCTGAGACGTATAAGATTGAGTATAAAAGGAACGAAAGTCATTTCCGTATGACGGAAAAGTGCTACAACGATACCAAAAATTACTACAATACTAGCGGGAAAGAGGGCAATATCTGCTCCAATATTTGGCTCAAGAGATTTGAACACAGAGTATCCAATACCACCACCAACCATTATTATTACAAGTTGACGAAGGCTGAGATTGAGAAAGATTTTATCTTCATTCTCTATTTGTACTGGGATTTTGTATTGCATAAAAAGACAAAGTTCGAGATTTCTTTTAAGTAATTTACAAAGGAAGTATACTCTATTTACCTTAAAATCGCAATATTTTTCCTACTTTTCTTTTGACTTTTTTGCCTTTCGCCTTATAAATTGGTGGTTCCTGAAAAGGGTTTTTATCTCTACTTTTTCACTTTTTCCTTATGAAAATCGATTTTATTAAAAGCCGGTTTATGTACTATGGGTTTGCACTTGTACTTATTTTTATCTCTCTCGGTGCATATTTCACTCTTCCTCTAAATCTAGGGATTGATATGACAGGTGGAGCGCAGACAGAATATGATTATACTGCTGGACAGATTGATATGTCTACTATTAAGGATATGGTTTCTGAAACCAAAAAGAACATTATGTATAATGAGACAGAGGTTATAAATAATGTAAATATTTACAAGATTTCTGGGGAAAATAAATTTGTTGTTGAGGCAGGTTTTTCTAAAATTTCCGGTATTTCTGATAAGGATTTCGAAGGATTGAAAACAAAATTTAAAGATGAAATTACTGGGAAATTTGCAAGTCTCAGTTCTGTAAAAATAACTATGGCTCGATATATTAATATCGGAGAATCATTCGGGGATTATATTAAAAAGACTGCTTATATGACTCTTGCTCTTGTTATTATTGCCATCTCTCTTTATATTGCTTATGCATTCCGAGGTTCTATCGAAGGATTTACGAGTTTTTCTTTTGCTTCCGTAACTGCCATTTCTCTTTTCCACGATCTTATTATCGCTTTCGGTCTTTATATTATTGCATCATATTTCTTTCCAGAATTTAAAATTGATACATTCTTTATAACTGCGATGCTTACAGTTCTTGGATACTCTATAAACGATACGATTGTTGTAATGGATCGAATTCGATCAAATCTCCGCTTGCCAGAGAATAAGAAAAAAGATTTCGGCACAGTTATTAATAATTCTGTAAATGATACAATGACACGTTCTATCTATACATCTCTTACGATTTTCATCGTTCTCGTTGCTATGTTCTTCTTTGGACCAGATTCTATCCGAGGATTCATACTCGCACTTATATTTGGTACGATCGTTGGAGCATACTCTTCTATCGCCATCGCTGCACCGCTTCTCTACGATATTAGTGGAAAGAAAAGATAATCATATCTAAACTCTTTCGAGATAAGATTTCCGAAATCATCAATAAAAAATGCCGCTCGATTGAGCGGCATTTTTGTGGGTTTATCCAAATATTTTCTTCATCTCTTTTGCGAGCATTGTTTTCGACTCCTCTTCACTTCGTACTTGCATCTTCCCGAATACTTTTATGGAAGTGGTTTTAATACCGCAGAACTTGAGTCGCATCGCTCCCCAGAGGATATGATAATTTACGGGGAATAGACTATATACGAATCCAGGAGCTCCGGATGTTGCGAACACTCGTGCGGTTTTTCCTTTGAGGAGTCCGACTGGTTTTCCGTTGATATATTTAAATGCGAATCCAGCACTGAAATTGCAATCAAAGAAATTTTTCATAATAGCTGGAGCATCTGCCCACCATACCGGGAATACAAATACGAGTTCTTCCGCCCAGTTGATTTTTTCTTGTATTGTCTGGGTAATTTTATCTTTTCCAATATCACTTAATTTATCGAATCGGAGGAAATCTTGCTTGAGATCGGTCGTGTAGAGATCGAGAATCTCCACCTGACGACCTTCAAGCTCTCCATTTTCCTTGTATGTTTCGGCAATCGAACGAGTAAAACTTGTCTGACTTGGATGAGCGGTGATTATAAGAGTATTCATATTTTTTTTGATAAAAGATTAAAGATTGCTAAGTATATGAAGAGGGATATGTAAGTCAAAATAAAAATCATTTTGATTTTTCTCCTTTTTGAAATAGAGTACGAGAGAATTTGCAGATTAAAGCTTAGAAGAATATTCTTCTGCTCTCTGCGGAACTCGCATCTTATTTGATAGCTCGGACACTCCTCGATTCGCTCCAGAATATTCTTCTAAGCTTACTGTTTTTATCTTCATTCTTATGTTCATCCACCCACTCTGACACACCGAATTTGGTGTAGAAATCCAGAATAAACAGGAGGAAACTATTCGTATTCTTGTTGATGCTTGGCTCTCAGATTACGCGTTCGGAGACCTTATGGAGCGAACTCCGAGAATTATTCTGGATAATGAGAAACTGAAGACACTCGACGTAGTATATTTGAGTCATGCTCATTGTGACCATTTTGACCCTTATACTCTCATTCCGCTCTATAAAATCGGTAACCCTCTTCTTATCCTTCCAGAGACGCTCACGTATCTTGTTCCTGTACTCAATAAATATATTCCACAAGCAAAGATTCAAATTCTCCGGAATCGGGAAATATTTACGTACAAGGGAATTGATTTTCAAGGTATCTGCTTTGATAATGAAGCAATTACTAATGAAGATGATGTAATGACACTCGCCGTGAGCAATCATGAAGAGCTTATATATGCGGAGATTGATACGGTTATCCCGAAAACAGAAGAAGCTTACAATCTACTCCAGAGGCTTTTTAGTCGAAAATCATACACTCGTGTGACCTATCTTTCCAGTCGAAATGAACTTGGTGCTAATCTTCCAGTTCTTGATTTCGCGACGGAACAGGAAAGAGAAAAATTTAAAAAACAATATCGTTCGAGTCGAAAAGAGGAGCTCGAATGGGAATATGAAATGCTCACATCCGGAGAACTCCCGGATTTTACTGAGGTTCCAAACTTCGCACGCGGATTCATCGGGCAGGGGATTTGCTATCCGAGTATTCTTGATCCGGAACTTTCTCATATCGGTGCAATGAGTCTTATAGAGATTTCGGAACTTGAAACTTCTGTTGCTCGTAATTATGGGAAGGATTTTCCAAGTCGAGTACTAACGCCCGGAAAAGTATTTGAGACGACGGATGGTGGTTTGAAACCGATTCAAAGAGAAGTATTTATCGGGAAGATTATCACGGAAAATATTTTCAACAAACCGACTGGGCGAGGTCGAATTTATTCAAATGGACCCCTTCGGGATGAATCGCGGGATTTCGATTCACAGGAAGTTCTTCTCCTTAGTATCCTTAATAATCGGTTTCTTCCGAGTGTATTCTCGAATCCGGATGACAATCTGAAAACAGCGATTTTAAAAAACCCTGAAAGAACATACAAAATCGCAGTTCGATTTTGAACCCTAGATAAGTATGAGACTCGAAATTATATATTCTCGTTTGGAGAAATAGGTTTTCGTCGGGATCAGGAATTTCTTGAAAATAAACTTGTCTGTCAGGAGGACTACTGGATGAACGACCTCGAAGATTTCTGGAATGGTTCACAGGAACTCTATTCTAATTTCTTTCACCTCATTGATCCAAAACGAACGTATCGACTCTGGAATATGCTCGGGGCGAATTTTTTCAACCACGATATCGTGAAACGAAAATACGAGTACCATTTCGAACGGGCAAGCGAAGGGGAAACGGTGGAGGATTTCATCGGGGGTATCTATGATGGATTAGAGGAATAAAAAGATGAAAAAATCGGAACGAATTCGTTCCGATTTTTTGTTATATATTTATAGCTTCTCGCTGTTTTCAACAGTAGGAGCTATTTGGAAGTGATGCAAGATCGATAGGTTCTGCAAGTTTTCCTGTAAATTCTCACAGTTCTATCCCTCATGTATGCACGAGACAGATTTTGTATACCCATGTTTGCACTCTTTCCGGAAGATTTCCACTCGTAATTTGCATTGCTATTTTTACCTTGTCTATTACTTTTTCTTTAAGTCATTCTACACCTGATTGTTCTACTACTTCATCTACTATTTTTTGAACATCAGCAGATTGATAAGGAATTCGAATCTTATTTTGAGGAGCCATAATATTTTTTCTGAAAAATAAGCTATAAGATATTTATAAGTATATATTTATGCTTGTCAAAAGTTTTTCAGATTCTCCCACATTTTCCCTTTACTTTCCTCACTATTTTCATATAATCCCTCCAGTTTTTTAACCATATCATTTTTCTATGTCTGCAACATCTTACGATAGTAGTAATATACAGGTTCTTGAGGGTCTTGAACCAGTACGAAAACGACCCGGTATGTACATCGGAGAAACTAATGAACAGGGGCTTCATCACCTTGTTTGGGAAATCGTCGATAACTCTATAGACGAGGCTATGGCAGGTCATGCAAAAAACATTACTGTCACTATGCACTCAGATGGTTCTGTTTCTGTAGGAGACGACGGACGTGGTATTCCAGTAGATCTCCATCCAAAGACTGGAAAATCTGCACTCGAAACCGTTATGACCGTTCTTCATGCCGGAGGTAAGTTCGGAGGAGAGGAGTCTGGATATAAAGTTTCAGGGGGTCTTCACGGAGTAGGGGCGTCGGTAGTAAATGCGCTTTCTGATAAGATGCAAGTATGGGTTCATAAGAATGGAAAAATCTATACCCAGTCGTATCAACGTGGTATTCCTGATGGAAATGTTGAACCAACAGGAGAAAAGACCGATACTCATGGAACTATTGTTCGATTCTGGCCGGATGCAACTATGTTCACGACGGTTATTTTCGACTATGATACTATTCTCACTCGTCTTCGCCAGCAGGCATATCTTACAAAAGGTATTACTATGACGATTATTAACGAGTTTACTGGGGCAAAATACCGATTCTTCTTTGAAGGAGGGATTCAGTCCTATGTTCATCATTTGAATCGAGGAGTGGATACTATCGGTGACGGTATTTTCTATGCGGACAAAAATCTCGATGATATTCAAGTGGAGATTGCTCTCCAGTATAAGAAGGACGATTATAGTGAGCGAATTATCAGCTTCGTAAATAATGTTACGACAACTGATGGGGGAACACATATGGCAGGATTCCAAGCAGCTTTGACTCGTACTATTAATAAGTACGCTCGAGAACAAGAGATTCTGAAGGAAAAAGATACAAATCTTGAATCCAGTGACGTACTTGAAGGACTTTGTGCGGTTGTTTCTGTAAAAGTTCCAGAACCACGATTTAGTTCCCAGACTAAGGAAAAACTCGTAAATCCAGAAGCGAAGAGTGTTGTAGATCGAGTATTCTCTGAAAAACTCTATGAATATCTTCAAGAGAATCCACGCAGTGCTAAAGCTATGGTGGAAAAATCCCTCCTTGCTGCACGAGCTCGAGCTGCTGCTCGAAGTGCTCGAGATACGATTATCCGCAAAGGAGCTCTCGAGGGGATGACTCTTCCAGGGAAACTTGCAGATTGTTCGAGTAAGGATCCATCTAAATCAGAAATCTATATAGTCGAGGGAGATTCTGCGGGAGGTTCTGCAAAGCAGGGTCGTGACCGTGAAACTCAGGCGATTCTTCCACTCAAGGGTAAGATTCTCAATACGGAACAAGCTCGACTCGACAAGATTTTTGCAAATGGAGAGATCAAGAATCTTATTATCGCACTTGGAACCTCTATTGGAGAAACTTTTGATATGTCCAAACTTCGATATCATCGAATCGTTATCATGACCGATGCGGACGTAGATGGAGCTCATATCCGAACACTTCTTCTTACATTCTTCTACCGATACCTCCGACCGCTTCTTGATGGTGGATTTATCTACATCGCACAGCCACCACTCTACAAGCTTACGAAAGGGAAACAGACTTGGTATGTGTATAATGATGATGAGAAAAATGCAGTTATCACAGAACATGGAGTGACTTCTGAAGGTATTCAGCGTTATAAGGGGCTCGGAGAGATGAATCCAGAGCAACTCTGGGAGACGACCATGGATCCAGTTCAACGAAAGATGGGACGTGTACATATAGAGGATGCTGAGAAGGCAGATGAGGTGTTCCGAACCCTCATGGGTGAGGATGTTCCACCACGACGACGGTTTATTCAAAGTCGAGCGAAGCATGTAATGAACCTCGACATATAGTCGAGGATTCTTTGAAAAACTTGTTCTTCGAGCTTAAATCTCTGTGCTTTGTTCGCTGTACAGACGTACAAATCACCACAGTACTCGATTTGCACACAAATTACTTCTCTTGCCCGTGCTAGTAGGAGTATAAAAGAATCTAGGCTTGGTTATATAATTTCTTAAAATTATGAAACAAAAAGGTCTACATCTTCCCTCTCAAGAAGAGATTCTTTGACAATCCCAAAAACTCTCCTGAGAAACAGTTGGGAAATTCGTTCAGGTAATTATTCGTGTGCTCGATACTATCGATATGGATGAAATCAGAAAGTCATTATCTGGCTTGAATATACAAGAACTCTCTGATTTCATACGACAACTACAATGAATGAGTCAGAAAGAATGATCGAAAGATTTTCAAAAAAATATTTCTCTGATAGCAAGAGAAATGTTGACTCAAAGACTCGATGAATTCATCTTTACTGATTTTGCTTTTTCTTTTCAATGATGCAAGATTCATCCTACGATACATATCCCTGAAAAAGATCCAAGTCCTTATAATAGAGATAATCGTTGATGAATCGAGATATGTGTGAATTATTTTCAAAAGAAAGGTTCGTGCCTTTTCTTTAATGATATAGCAACGGTAAATGGAATTTTTGAAAGAGCCTCAGAAAAGTTTTTGGAAAAATGACTTGTCCTTTGAAGATATCCCGATGAATTTTATATATGAAAACAAACTTTAGGTTCCTCTATATGTGATTTTGTGCTCATATAATCTTTTTCTTGCATCTCCTTTAAATTCCGTATAATTCTGGTAATTTACAACTTATAACTGGTAACTTCATGTCCTACACCATCGATCGCTACGAAGGCGCAAAAATCCTCGGTTGTTCTACTCGTACGATAGACCGATATATCAGTGCGGGGAAAATCCGTTCAAAACGAATCGGAAAGAAAGTGTATCTTCACGACGAAGATATGCGAATTATTCAGAATGGAGGAATTCAAGAGGATTATATCGTGCTCGATTCTGATGGACATATGGTAACTGCTTCACATGAAGAATCTAGCTTTACACGTCGCCCTGTAACAGTTGATTATAAACAACTCTTCGATGATGCACAGAAAGCAATAGAACGTAAAGATACACTTATTCAAGAGCTTTCCTATCGTGCTGGTCAAGCCGAGGCAGAGCTCAAAAATTCTATCTCCATGATAGAATATAAGAAAGCGACCATGCTTCTCGAAAGTTCTAAAATACACAGTGAAGAAGAACGAAAAAACCTCGACAAGAAAATCGGAGAAATTACTCTCGATTTGGAACAAAAAAATACTCTCAATATTTTACTTATGATTCTCATTTCCATACTCTTTGTGGTGGCAGTTATTCTCTGGTTTTTTGCGTTGTAAATAAATCACTATTCTTCGACAAAGCCTTAGAATGACAAATTATTTTTATTTTTTCATTTCCCCTCTATGAAACAACTTCCTATACCAAAACGAATTCTTCTCAAGCTCTCTGGAGAAGCTCTTCAATGAAAAGGGGAATATGGAATAGAAACAGAATTTCTCGATAGTCTTGCAAAAAAAATCGTAATTCTTACAAAGGAAAAAGATATCGAAGTAGTGATTGTTATCGGGGGAGGGAATATATTCCGAGGAGTGTCTGGCGCTGCGAAGGGACTGGATAGAACTGCTGCAGATTATATGGGTATGCTCGCAACCGTTATCAACGGTATCGCTCTCGGAAATGCTATTGAAAAGGCAGGACAATCTGTTCGGATTATGTCCGCCATCGAAGTATCGAAAGTGGCAGAGCTCTTTATTTATCGTCGAGCTTTAAAGCATTTAAAAGAAAAACGAATTATTATCGTCGTTGCAGGAACGGGAAATCCATACTTTACGACTGATAGTGCTGCAGTTCTCCGAGCTCTCGAACTTCATTGTGATTTCATGGTTAAAGGAACCAAGGTGGATGGAGTGTATGATAAAGATCCAGCTAAATTTCCAGATGCAAAACGGTATGATACTGTCTCGGTAGATGAAGCACTTTCAAAAGGACTTCGTATCATGGATCAGTCTGCCATTGCGCTTGCCAAAGATGAAAAGCTTCCGCTTTTTGTTTGTCGCATTGAAGATATTGACCAGATAGGCTCATCTGATATACAAGGAACATATGTATATGTGAATGAGTAATATCTCTACATATCTAAAATATAAAAAATCATCCCAGAGATTTGGGATGATTTTTTATTTTAGTACTCTTCCATATTTTGCAATGAGAGAAGAATATTCTCCTGATTTCTTTGCCTTCAAAAACACAGCATTCTGGTCATCCTTGGAAAAATGCCACCATTCACCGGAGAGTTGCACAAATCCCACCTCTTCCATTATTTCTTTTAAAAGTAGTCTATTATAGTGAAAAATCATCTCTTGTGGTTCCATAGACTCTGCAAAAGCATTTGAATGAGCATTTTTCAACTCATCAATTTCTGATCCCATAGAAAGGTTGATTCACTCAGCATTAACGATTGTGAGATCTATTGCAGATCAGGTACTATGAGGTGGAGGAGCTTCTAATGAAGTATTAGGTTCTGCAAAAATACTCAGTGCATGACTCATTGATTCTTGACGAACTTCCATTACTACTTCCTCAAGGAGAATTCCATAGATTTTTTTACAAAATTCCTGTGCAGTATGTTTAACCATGAATTCTTGAACAGCAACTGGACGATAGGCATCGAAAATTCTGAATTTATATCCAGGATATCTTTTGGAGAGATTCTTCGCAGCTTGAATGAGTGATAGCAATACTCCTTCTCTTAATTGAAAAGGAGATTCATCTTTTTCATAAGGAGCTCAGAGTATTTCATAAGGATGTGGATTTGTAAAAAGGAACCGTCCATCGTTGGGAATATCGATAAGTGGTTCAAAGCATTCTTCTATGAGAATATCCTGTCGAGAATTTAGAATATTCATAAAAGAAATTCTTAGGTATAAATTTTTGGAGATCTCTTGTATATATTATAACTTTTATCTTGTTCTATAGTTTTATTTGATGATTTTCCATTTTTTGAGTCTATCCATTTCATAAGATCTATATAGGTATAGCCTGCACTCGCTCTTTCTGCAATGAGTGGTTCTTTCCATTTTTCATTAACTTCAGGAGTCCATGTTTTATTATAATCATTAATTCCATCTCTGAGAAGTGTAATGTTTTCTATTTTAAGAATGTGTATAATTTTATCAAGTGCCATTATTTCTTTGTCAATCTGCTTGATGTTTTCTGGAATATATACAGATGGATCTTTCCCTTTTTCTTTTCGATAGAGAATCTCTTGATTGAGACTTTGTCTAAAATGATTCAAAAAAATTACCTTGTCTTGAATTTCTCTTTCAACTTGTTTTTTTATCTCATGAAAAGATGTGCTTTGCAAGATGCTATATCCGAGAAAAGTAGATAATTCAGAATATTCTAACATAGCTGCTTCGGAACTTTTCGATGCCTGTAGAATTGTTAGAGATTTTTTATTTGTAGATTCTGGCACAGAAATAGTTGGATTTTCTAATCGTTTTGTATCCTTAACTGCTGTTACAGTAAGTATTCCCATAGCCATTGCAGTAATTCAAATTACACGTCCTGGTGTAATTCTATGACCATTATTGGAAAGGTTCTCTTGATGATGAAAAGAAGAATTATTTAGTGACATGATATGAAAATTACGCAATATGAGAGATAATTTATATCCATATTACGTAATTTGTCAAAAGTTTTATAACCCCTTGTTTTCAATTTCTTTTTGAATATTTTCTATAAAAATATCAAGTTTCATATCACTCTGTTCTTTGGTTTTGTAGTTTCGGACTGCGACACTTTTTTCATTCATCTCCTTCTCTCCGACGACGAGGATATAGTTCGTATGGGCAGTTTCTGCGTTTCGGACTTTTTTATTGAGTCCGTCATTGGAGCTGTCAAGTTCGGATCGGATTCCTGCTTTTTTGAGAGCATTCTGAACCTCTTCTGCGTATCCGATGAAGTTCTCGGAAACAGGAACAACGACTGTTTGAACAGGAGCAAGCCAGAGAGGGAAGGTTCCTGCGAAATGCTCGATCATGATTCCCATGAATCGCTCAAGAGATCCAGCAATCGCTCGATGAATAACTACGGGGCGTTCTTTTTCTCCAATTGTATTGATAAATGAGAGTTCGAATCGATTTGGGAGATTGAAATCACATTGGATGGTTGCAAGTTGCCACTCTCGTCCAATTGCATCTTTGAACATAAAATCGAGTTTCGGTCCGTAGAATGCAGCTTCTCCTTCCATTCGCTTGTAGTTGAGTCCATTGTCTTTTGCAGCTTCTTCGAGTGCTCCTTCCGCAATTTTCCATACATCATCCCCTCCGAGGTATTTTTCTGGATTTGCAGGATCTCGAACAGAGAGGCTTACCCAGTAACCTTCCATGAGACCAAAAGTGGTGTAGAAATTTTTGATAATATCTACAATCGTCGAAACTTCCGCTTTAATCTGATCGACTCGGCAGAAAAGATGTCCGTCGTCTTGAGTGATGGAACGCACCCGAGTGAGACCGGAAAGTTGTCCCGATTTCTCGTCTCGGTACACAGTCGCAGGCTCGAAGTACCGGATTGGCATGTCTCGGTAGCTGAACTGATTATCTGCAAAGAGCTGCATGTGGTGGGGACAGTTCATAGGTTTTACATAGAAACCTTCTCCGCTTGAACCCCCTTTTACTGAGAACATATCATCCATATAGTGGCCTGCATGCCCAGAACACTCATAGAGTGCTTCCTTTGCGAGGTGTGGAGTCCAAACACGACTATATCCTCGTTCAGCATGAAGTTCCCAGAGGTAATCCTCAATTGCTTTTCGGATAATCATCCCTTTTGGCTGCATGAGCGGAAGTCCGGCTCCGACGAGGTCGGAAATAGTAAAGAGCTTGAGTTTTTTTCCAAGGATTCGGTGATCGCGTTTTTTGGCTTCCTCGAGCATCTTGAGATGAGCGTCGAGTTCCTCGCGGGTCTCATAGGCAAAGGCATAGATTCGAGTGAGCATCTCTCTCTTCGCATCTCCTTTCCAGTACGCTCCGGCGATTTTATCGAGTTTGAATATATTCTCATTGATTTCAATGGTTTTCTCCACATGAGGTCCACGGCACATATCTACAAATACTTCCTGACCTTGCTGTGTTACATTGCGGTAGAATCCGATTTCGGTTTCTCCGCTTGTCTTGAGGTCACGTGCCATCTCAACTTTGTAGGATTCTCCTTTGGATTCAAGGAACGCAATAGCCTCATCAATAGGCATGGTTGAGTGCTCGAACTTCTGATTCTGTTTGATGATATTCTTCATCTTCTTCTCGATATCTTTCAGGGCTGATTCCTCGAATTTCGTTTCACCGAAGTCGAAGTCGTAGTAGAAACCGTTCTCGATATCTGGCCCGATAGCGAGCTTCACATCTGGATAGAGGGACTTCACTGACTGTGCCATAATGTGGGCGAGGGAGTGGCGAGTAGTGGAGATAGGGTAGGACATAAAAGTAGTGGTTAGTGATTAGTGACTCGTAAATAGTTTAGTGTCGTTGCGGACAGTAAAATAAAAACTCCCACTTATATCAAGCAGGAGTTTGTTTTTATTCGAAACAAAATACCTACCCGATAGGGAAGTGAGAGGTAGTCGTGAGGGTGTTAAGTCGTGCGACCATAACTATGGGTTGGTGAAGTGGCTAATTGGAGGGTATTGTATGGAAAAGAGCGGGGAAATCAAGCGAAAATTATTGGAATATTTGACTTATGTTATTTATATACTATAAAACTTTTGACAAGAAACGAGAAAAATCTATACTCTCAAGGTTACTTCTAGCTAACTACCATCGGTAGTTTGGTTGAAAGAAGGACAATACTCCGAGGAGGAAATAATGGCGGAAGATAAGAACAGAGGTAAAGTTCCCGCAAAACGTTTTGGTCAAGGGGGGCTGACCGAAGAAACCTGTTTCAATACTGCGCACCTGCTTAATGCACGTACAAGGCATCGTAATAACAAGGTTTGTATTATCCGGGAAATACAAACGATAGTTATGAATAATGAAAATATACGATTGTCTCAAGGGGTCATTAAACAGATGGAAGAGATGGCAAAGAAGTATAGAATTGCAAGAGAATTCCTGATATTTTATCGCAATCAGGCTAGTCCTAAGACGTCATAGTTATCTCTCGGGGGATTAAAAGGCAGACATCGCTAGTCTGCCTTTCATTTTGTTTTATTTTATATATTCAGTTTGAGAAAGAGAATTTTGTCGGATGATTTCTTGGAAATAAAAAACAGCCACAATTTCTTGTGGCTGTTAAAGCATCTTACTTTTTCTTTTGCCATCAGGCGAGTATCACCGAGGCATAAGGAAGCCGTAGATGTTTGCCACGCTGCCCGATAGGGACACGCGGTGGTGGTTTTATTACTTCAGGCTTTTCATGCGGATGAATGTGATCCATCATGAGTTTAGTCAGATCGGATCTCTGGAGATTACGAGATTCACGACGACGACGTTCAGCCGGTGAAACATTTGCTTGGTGCATGGTTCCCCCCTTCTATTTTTGTGATTGACTTGTTGCAGCTGGAGGATTGGTCTTTTGAAGACTCTCCATACCTCGCTGTGCCCCACGTGTCAGTCGTGCGCCTGAAGGAATATTTCCTCCGAGTGCGAGCAGTGCACGTACTTCAGAGCGATTTAATGTTTTTTCCCTGGCCATAATATATTTCTCCAATCTTTATTTGTTTGCCTCTCAGTATTCGGATTTGAATCTGATAAGGGTTCCTTGCGAGAACAACAAGGAGTATAGACGATTTTTTTTATTGTCAAGCCATTCTTAATAGAATTTTAATTATTAGGTCGTAATTAAAATTCTAGTCAATATACATATTCTTCTTTAGTTTATACCAAGGGCAGCAAAACATCCGAGTGCTCCGAGGACGAATCCTATTCGAGCTCCGAGACTAGGAATTTCTCCATCAATCGCGAATATGATAATAGGCTCAAGTACGAGAATTGCTGTAATACTTGCTACATAAATCGGCCAGAGGCTATTCATATATTTGTAGGCGAGCCAGTATCCGCCAAGCAGGAGACATCCACCAATAAACATAAGAAATATCATAGCGTACATATATTTTCCTTTAGAAAAGAAAACCTCCGAAGTAACAGCAATAAGTTCACCGAGAAAAACTATAAAAATAGCAAGAATTTGCATAAAAAAAGGAAAAGAATAAAAAATCAACAAACCATAAAAAAAACTCCCGAGAACTTAAAAAGTGGGGAGTTTTCTGACACGCACAAAAGATATCTCCCGTTAGGAAGAGATATCTGGAACATTGAGACGTGAATATGTCATAAATTAAAAATGTTATTTGAAGATGGGTGGGAGTGTATCTAAAAAAATCTATTTGTCAAAGATTTAATTCACTATTCTTTTAAGGATTCAAAATATTACTATTCTCCTCTCATTTGAATCTTAGAATTTCCGCATCCCATTGCTCACAGCTATTTGTTCCTTGTTTCTCACCAAGTATCTGTTCGCATCCGATAGTGGGTTCTGTAGCTCCGAAATCATCTCCGTATTGATAGAGTGCACGACGTTCCAGAGGGGAACCATCCGGAGCGTAGGTATTCGTGAGACGTATCCAGAGACAAGCGTCTTTCAGAGGGCTATAAAAAATTCCACCAATACTGAACTTCCCAAGATTCGGATATTCTTTTTCGAGAGAATCTATCCTTGTTTGGATATCGGATGTGAGTGAAGCACATCGGGTACGTTTCTCGAATACAGTCATCCCGCTCGATGTATTGTTTTTGAGTTCAGAAACTTGTTTTTCAAGTTCTGTTATTCTCTGAGTTTTTGTATCGTTCCAGTCGATGGAACAGGAAGTGAGAAATGTTGCGAAAATAAGAATAATAGTGATATTTTTCATACGGAGAATGATAAAGAATATTTATTCAGAAAATGTATTTATTTTTTCCTCTCACTGTGGAACTCAACTACTATGCTCCGCATAGTTGGGATTCGAACAAGTCCTCGCTTCGTTTCAAAAATAAATACATTTTCTTACTTAGAACATATCTTTTATAATGTAAATAATTTTGTATACCACTCCACTATCGGTGTGTACCAGAAAAGCGAGATGTAGAGCCCGAGTGCAAGGTACGGACCGAACGGAACTTCGGTATTGCGATTTCTATTATATGCAAGAATTCCGATTCCGATAATACTTCCTGCAAAATAGGCAAGAAGGAGTCCGAGTGCAGCGATTTTCGCACCTGCCATAAGTCCCATAAAAATAGCTATTCGAAGGTCTCCTCCTCCCATCCATTTTCCTCCAGAAATAATAATCTGTAAGTAGAAGAAAGCAAATATTCCAAATGCTCCCAAGAGAGCATTAATAAGTGGGATATTAAATACTTCTTTCTGAAAAGAAAGAAAATGCTCAAAAAGAGGAATTGTTCCTCCAACCGATGCGATAAAAAGGAGTCCAAATAGGATAATATTTGCAGGAATAAGCACCTCATCAGGGATTTCCATGAAGAGGATATCATAGAAGACAAACACGATAGTTATAAAGGCAACAACGAGGAAAAATCCGAGCTTCAATATCTCGATGAGGTTTCCTGAAAAAAGAAGAGTTTGATCGATGAGAAAGTATCCTGAGAGCATAAAGAGCAGTCCTGTTGTGAGTTCGAGGAACGGATATACAGGAGAGATTTTTTCCTGACAGAATCGACATTTTCCCCGGAGAAAGAGGTATGAGAAGACAGGGAAGAGATCAGGTACTCCAAGCATATGTTCACACTTCGGACAATGACTTCGTCCTGCAACGATTCCCCCTTCACCACTTCGAATCCGCCAGATAAGTACGGAAGCAAAACTCCCGAACAAGGTTCCGAAAACAAAGAGGGAGATGAGAAAGAAAAGAGTCATAGGAGAGAAGTAGATAATGAGGATAGATGGGAAATCAATTAGATATTTGTTTCTAAGGAGAGAGAAAAATTTGTAAATCCTTTTTTTCTATAAAAATCTATAGCTTCTGTATTTTCTATAGAGGCAGTAACAGATATTTTATTTACACCTTTGGATTTACACCATTCTACAAAAGCATCATATATTTTTCATCCGATCCCCTGATTTCTATAAGTATCGAGTATGAACATATTTTCGAGTTCAGCACAATTGAAAGGTATTCTATAAGAATTTTCTTCATTGAGTGAACCTGCCAGATACCCGACGATTTTAGTGTTAATAATGGCTATAAATACACAGTTATCAGCATCGGTGATGTGCTCTATAAAATAATCCTCACCTGTTTCACTGAATGTCCAATCGAGATTCAGAGTATTGTCAAAATCCGTAAATTCTTTCTCAAATAACCGATGGTTGAGTTCTTGAATATCTTTTAGGTTATTGATTGTAGCTTTCTTTATAATGGGTTTCATGAGATTTTTAGGGGTTTACATATACTGGCTCATACAAATCTGATTTACTCCCCGTATCTCTGCAAGTACTTCTACGCTCAGTTCAGGAAGTTTTACAAATGCCCCGATAGGATAGGAATCAATATTCTTGTAGATTTTGCGAAAGATTATACTTTCGGTTGTTTCGTTTCTCTTCCATCCTGCACCATGAGATTTTAGGAGCTTCATAACAAAGAGTTCTTTTGCTTTCTCGCTCCATATCTCATCGCCAAATATAGGAAGAAGAGCGGTATAATCTGAAAATACTTGAATATAGGGAATTCCTACGGGACAGAAGAGTGATATGGACTGCACACAAGCAAGAGGACAAAGAAGACTGAGATAATTCAATCCTTCTGTTCGTATAGTTTGTTTGATATTACTCGACTCCAGAGTATTCTTCGAACCTTTTGTTGATATAACACAGTGTATAATACTTCCGTGATCGACCCCTGTAATCTGTTTCTTTTTCTTGGTCCATACTCGTATCTTTCCAAAATCCTTTGTGAAGAGTTCATGGAGTTCTTCACCGTCTCGGATAGGGATTTTTTTGAGAACTATAGCTTCGGTTGTGAACATATTTTTATCTCACAATTAATTTTCCGTCCGACACCTCAAAGTTCACAGTATAGACTCCTGTGTCGGTGGCAGCAATAATGGTTCCATCTTTTGGTACAGTGATGGCTCCGAGATTTGCTTCCACAAACTCAATCTGCCCGACATATTTCACTGCTTTTACATCCTTGTAATTCTTGTTATCTGGTTCAAATACCCAGATTCTATTCCCGATAGTAAGATAGAGATAGTTAAGATTTGGAGCATTGAAGAAATGAGGAGTCTTATTGTCTTCAAGTATGTAATTATCTGGGAGATTATTGATTCGGATAGAACGTTTTTCATAGCTTGGTATACCAAAAATCTTATCGATACTGAGATCTTCTTTGAGGAGATAAAAACCTCCATCGATACCGAATGCAAGAATACTATGTCCTTTCATGTCAGCTGCATTGATAACCTCTGATTTAGAAGCGAATCCATTTACTCCTGGTCTATGTTTGTAGATTTGCTTTCCATCTTCGCTCAAAAGATAGAGATTGGAATTGAAAAGTTTGATAGTACTTCCATTTTCCCAAGTTTTTTGTCCTTCTACACTTACATAGGTAAATTCTCCTTTATAAAAACGGAGAAGTCGTCCTGTTTTGGTAAATATGTACACATATCCATCAGAACTTATATCTGATGAAACCGCTTCCTCTCCATCTGGATAGATGTATTTTTTCACTTCTCCTCCTTTTACATAAGGGCCAATGAGGCTATTTTTTCCGACAAAATAAAGTCGTTTACTTATTTCAAATATACCGTTCACAGCAAAATTATTTCCTTCAAAGAGATACTCAGAAGGGGAGGTTTTTGGATCAAATGATTCTATTCCATTCATTTGTTTTTTGAGAATAGAGATATCTCCGAGGAGCTTCTTTACATCGTTCAGAAATACCTGTTTTGCACGAACTTCATAGATGATATCCTCCGCTTTTTTAATATTTTCATTGAAAACATCTCGATTTCCCATATCTTTTGGAGATTTCTCGATGATAAGTTGTGCTTCGATGAGTTTATTCTTGTATTCTTCCGGTATAGTCGTATTGGCTTTCTGGGTAAAAATAGATCCAAGTATCATATAGAGAAGCCCGACACAAACTACTACCCCGAGTCCAAAGAGTCCAGAACGGAGATATTTATTATTCATATCAATACGTTTTTTTATCTCTTCTATGATATGAGTAAGTCGCTCACTTTCCTTACATGTGGTTTTGCATACATTGTACCAAGATATACTTTTTTGCTTTACAAGCGAGAGAATTTTTTCTAGTGCGGTCATATTCCATGAAAGAGATACTTTCTTGGCAATGCTTTCTGGATTTCGAAGGAGGATGATATCGGTCGGAGTTTCTCGGATTTCTTGAGAGAGGAAATTTTCTATAACATAATCTGTTCCTTCAGCAGAGTGCATTTTCTCATTTGTCATCTCAAACATATCGTCCGTCGTCAAGTGGTCGAGCAGATTCGTGTTACTGATATAGAGTGTATCGCTCGGTCCTATACTTCCAGTTGAGATGTAAGAAAATTGTGGTATTTTTTCACTCAGTCCCATTCCTTCGGCTATATTTATAATCTTCCCATCCTTGAGGAGGTAAGCAAAAGCATTTTTGAGTACAGAGAAATGAAGTGTCGAGTCCTGAACAATTCCGATAAAGACAGAAAGACTAGTAAAATCCGATTCTTTTTCTATCTCTTTGAAATATTTGTTGAGGCGTTCAAGAAGGTATCCGAAGTGAGTATATGTGTCGTTTTCGATAGCAACAGAATTTGTAAGAATAAGGTCGATGATGGTATTCTCGATAAAAGAGCCGAGTTTTGGGTCCTGAAAAGATACCTGGAGAAGGAGGAGTGAACCATCATTGGTCTCGATTTTTCGAGATGAGAGGAAACTCGTTTCTGATTTCTCATTTTTATAAACTTTTGCTTGAAGCATAGGACATTGGTATTTAAGACTACATATATATCTCTCAATGTATTCAAAACACAGGTTTTGTCAAAAGAAACAGAAGAGAACTTCTATTGCATTACAGTAAAAAATATCACAATATCGGAGTTATGTAAAAAATAAACGGCAGTCCGAGGATTGCCGTTTTTTAGTGAGTGAGAAAAGCTCCGCTCAAGAATGCGAGTGCCCATACTGGGAAAAATACCCAGAGAGCAAATCGTCGGTGCCACTTGATTTTTCTCGTCAAACCCAGCGTGAGCTGGACGAAGAATAGAACCAAAGCGACGAGTGATAGGATGGTATGTATGTCAGAAATGAGAACCCCCGTCATCCATATTCCTTTTTTGATTTCAAACATCAGTGCCGTTCCGTATGAATCCATTGAGAATCCTACGATTGCAACAACTTTATGCCATTTGTTTTTGTTTCTCGCCATGACGTAGGCTATTCCGTACAGGAACAGTGCCACAGTCATGAGGAGTTCTATCTGCAGAATGAGAGACATAGAAAACTCCTAAAAATGAAGTGTCAGATTTATATGTAAAATCTGAAACAAGTCAAATAGAAAATAGAAGGATTTCTGAAAAATGGTTTGGCGCGAATGGGGGAATGGATATAATCGAGGGAAATTATCTCAGTCTTTTCAAAATATGTCCACGCTATTTGATTTCTCTGCACCTCTCTGGCGTTGGTCGGGAGGAAAAGCATCTTGGTACTTTATAACTCTTGGTGTCGAGAATTCCGCACTTATCCGTCATATCGAGGGGCAGTTCGCACGAGGATTTGGCTCCATAAGAGTGGAGGTTACCATCGGAGACTCTACCTGGCATACCTCTATCTTTCCAAGCAAGGAAAAGCGTTATATACTACCAGTCAAGGCTCTCATCCGCAAACAGGAAGGACTCGTGGAAGGCAGGGAAGTGAGAGTGCAATTACGAGCAGGATAGAAGTTTTCTGAAAAATGGTTTGGAGGGAAGAGGGGAATAGGTATAATCGGAAATAAGATATGATTTTTATTTTTTATTTATTTGTTATGTCCACACCAACAAATTACACTCCAATTGAATTAGATTTATATCCTATAGATTATCCATTAGAGACACTTGTTCAGAGAATTGAAAGTAGAATTGATGGTCAAAAAATTATCCTCGATCCTGACTTTCAGAGGGTGTATAGATGGGATGAAAAATGACATAATAAACGAGGTTCTAAATTCATTGAATCGTGTTTAATGAGAATTCCAATAACTTCTTGCTATTTTGCTGAGGATGAAAAAAAGAATCACAAGGTAATTGATGGTGTTCAACGTTTAACGACCCTCCAAAATTTTTTTAATAACAAGTTTGCTTTAGAGGGGCTTGATTTTTATAAAGAATTGGAATGAAAGAAATTTTCTGAATTACCTTCAGATATGCAGATTGATTTAAGAAATTATACAATACGATGTATTATTTTAAGAAAAAAGAATGATGAAAGAATGATTCGAGAAATATTCGCAAGATTAAATCAATGAGCCATGGTTCTTCATGATCAGGAGATTCGTCATGCACTTTATGGGGGAAATCTTGATAATTTACTTAAGGAACTTGCTGTTAAACATAAAGATGTACTCGAAAAGTTTAGCGGATGAAAAAAAGAATGAGATGATTTACGTAGTGCTACATTTAGGGAAGAAAATGTTCTTAGATTTTTTGCTTTTAATTCAGATTTATCTGAATATAAAGATAATCAAAAAGAATATCTTGATAATTATATGGAAAAAAATAAAGATTTATCAATGGAAGTAATCAAATCATTTAAAGACAAATACAATACTGCCATGGAGAATTGCAAAAGTATTTTTGAAGATCGTATTTTTGTAAATCCATCCAACGCAACAAGCAAAAGTTCCATCATATATTATGATCTATTGATGTTTAGTCTTGAAAACAAATCTTGAGACTTTCTTATAAGAAATAAAAATACAATCAAAAATCTATTTAGCGAAATTTGTACAGAAGATAAATTTAAAAAATTAGTTACCTCAGGAACTCAACAAAAGAGAAATATTCTTGAAAGAAGGCGTATGTGGGCGGACAAACTCAATATATTGTCATAATCTTTTTATTTATCAATATGCAAAGTAAGTTTGATAATTTTGAGCTCTCAATAAAGGAGTTAATTGACTTTGCCAAGAGTGTGCAAAGTGAAATATTAAATTGAACACCCTCATATACTGATAATACACAATTTTATACAAAATCCCTACTTATAATGGGATGTATTTATCTAGAAACATATCTCAAAGAACTTGGGTATATACTTTGTGATGATTTAACTAACAAAGTACAGGGAATAAAAATACCAAAACATATAATAGACATTACTGCTGGTAAGGATTTGAAATGAAAAAATACCAATTTTGTTTTGAATTTTACACATGATAATATTGATAAGCGTATTTCTGGAAATGTAAGCAAAACCATTGATTTATTTTGACTATTTTTAGTTAATCTTACAAACAGTTCTATTTTTAATAGACATAAATCTACAATAGAATCTTATGTACAAAAAAGAAATGAGATTATTCATCAGAATAACATTGCTAATAATGTATCAATAGGAGATATTATTGGATGGCTTGAGCAAGATTTTTTACCATACGCAGAATCTATTTTACGTTCTATTAAGAGAAAATATCCATAATTTGTCATTCAGAGTTTCCTTATGTCCACCCCTTTCCAATCCACATATTCCACCCTTAATCCACGCCAGAAGCAGGCGGTGGATACTTTGTACGGTCCGGTGCTGGTTATCGCGGGGCCGGGGAGCGGGAAGACGCAGATTCTGTCGGCGCGTATTGCAAATATATTACTCCAGACCGATGTGAATCCGAGTAATATTCTCTGTCTCACATTCACGGACAATGCCGCGAAAAATATGCGGGAGCGACTCTCTCGGGTTATCGGTGCCGATGCGTACAAAGTGGCGATTCATACCTTCCATAGTTTCGGGAATGAAATCTTAAATCGGTATCGCTCTCGTATTTCTGACTACGCCGAGGCGACTCCGATAGATGACATAGAAGCATCAAGATTGTTCGATGAGATACTAACCGCACTTCCATGGAATGATCCGTACAAGCCGGGTCAGAATGCCAATGAGAAAATCCGCGAGCTCAGGAATGCGATTAAGCTCGTGAAGGATGCGGGTATCACCCCAGCGGAATATGCAGAGATTATCGAAACCAATCGCAAAACCATGGCAGTTCTTGAGCCGCTTATTCGGGCTCATATGGACGAGCTTCTGTCGCTCGGACAGAAAAAAGAGGACAAGATTCGTAAACTCGAACTGTTTCGGGTTTTTCACGACGCGGTTATAACGGCTTTTTCCGGATTTCCGGAACGAATGCACGAGCAGGATACTTTTGCGAAAACACTTACGGATTCGCTCGATGCTATCTGGGAACTCCAGGAATCCGAAACCGATGCCAAGATTGTCACCAAGTGGCGAGACGAATGGCTGGAAAAAAATTACGAAGGGAAATGGATACTGAAAGATACTTCACGACTCGAAAAATACGAGTCACTTGCACAAATCTATACCTGTTACGAAGAGCGGATGAAAGCCCTCGGGTACATCGATTTCTCCGATATGATTCTCGGAGCGATTCGGCTTGTCGAACAGTACGGCGATATCCGTGCGAATCTCGCCGAGCAGTACCAGTTTGTGCTTATTGATGAGTACCAAGATACCAATGACGCACAGCTCCGGCTCATTACCGATATTTTGTCCGTAACCGATACGCCGAACGTATTTGCGGTTGGGGATGATGACCAGTCCATCTATAAGTTCCAGGGAGCCAATACCAAGAATATCAAGGCGTTTCGCGATCGTTGGGCGGATACCGAGCTCATCATCCTCGAGACCAATTATCGCTCGAATGCAGAGATTATCGATACTTCTCGTGCACTTATGAACTCCGCTGCGCATTCTATTGGAGACATATTTCCATGAGCGGTCAAATCCTTTGACTCACATCACGGACAGGGCGGATCGGTGACACAGAATATCTTCGAGACCGAAGCGGACGAACTCACTTGGGTGGCAGCCGACATCGAGCGGGCTATCGCGGATGGATTTCCGGCAGAAGAAATCGCAGTTATTACGAAGAAGAATAAAACCCTCGAAAATCTTGCGAAAGTCCTTCTCTCCAAACATATTCCGGTTGCGCTCAGCAAGGATGAAAATATCTTCGACTCCGAGGAAGTACGTCTCGTGGATGAGATTCTCGAGTACCTCGTATCGCTTCGAGGAAGTGGGCAGCTTCGCGATGAGATTCTCCTCTCTATCCTTGCACATCCGTGTTGGGGGATTCATCGACTGACTATCTGGGAGCTTTCTCGAACCATTTCCTCCGCTCGCAGGGAAGATCGCAAAAATTGGATTGAAGCCCTCAGAACTCATACGGATAGTAATCTTGCAGGTCTTGCGAATTTCCTCATAGAGCTTTCCATTCTTTCCCACCATGCCCGTCTCGAAGACCTTATGGACTACATCACTGGAGCGAATGCGCTCGCGATTCCCGACGAGTACGATGAAGATCCGACCAAGAATACCCTCCAGATTGATATGTTCGGCGGAGGAAAGAAAGAATTTGTTTCTCCGATTTATGACTACTATTTCGGTCGTGAGAAAATCACTACCGATGCAACGGTGTATGCTCGACATCTCTCCAATATCCGCAAACTGGTTGAATCCGTTCGTTCTTTCAAGAAAGGGGCTGGATTTCTCTCGATTCTCGATTATGGCGAATTCATTTCCCTCGTGAAAAAGTATGACGTGCAGATATCGGCTTCACACTTGGTCGGACATGAAGGAACCGCGGTGAACCTCATAACGGTCCACAAAGCAAAAGGACTCGAGTACGGGCGGGTATATGCCATTGGACTCACCGAGAAGCAGTACAAGCTCGGAAAAGTTTCTGGTTCTCCACTTCCGAAGAACCTCCCACTCGCACCCGAGAAAGACGATGATGAAGATATCCGCCGTCTGGTCTACACGGTATTCACGCGTGCCAAAAAAGACCTCATTCTCTCATATGCACAAATGAATCTCGGTGAGAAAACGGATACACCGCTCGGATGTCTGACTGACCTCAATCCTACTTGGGCAAGTAGTTCTGTCGAAACCGAATCACTCGTGGATTTCCTCGAACGTGAACGAAAGGATTTATTTTCTCTCCCGTACCACGGAGAGGAGCGGAACTTTCTCGCTGACCGTATCGCCAAGCAGTTTACCATGTCCGTGACCGCACTTCAGAATTTTCTGAATGTCGCGGATGGGGGACCTGAACACTTCGTCTCCAATAATATCCTGCGATTTCCGCAAGCCAAGAGTGAATCTGCGTGCTACGGTTCTGCCATGCACAAAGCGCTTGAAGTGTTTTTTACCGATTATAAGAAAACGGGACTCTATTCGAAATCCACGCTTCTCGAAGCTTTTGAAACAGCCTTTAAACAGGAGCGATTCACTGAAGCTACCGAACGAGATTTCCTCGCACGTGGGACAGAGAACCTGAATGCGCTCTATTCTGAAATAACCGGAAAATCCTATGGAGACCTCCATCTCGAGTACGATTTCCGTACCGCATTCTGAGGGATATTTCTCGACGGTATACAACTGACTGGAAAGATTGATCGAATTGAGGTTATCGATAATCAGAAACTTATCATTACTGACTATAAGACAGGTGGAGGGTTTGAATCATTCTCCGATACAGGTTCTGCGTACGAGAAAATCAAGAAGTGGAAATACAAACTTCAGTTCTGTTTCTATGCCGTGCTCTTCGAACTCTCTCCACAGTGGACGAGGTTCATCCAAAAAGAATTCACCCTTATGTTCATCGAGCAAGACCGAAAAACGGGACAGTTTGTAACCGTAACCGATTACGTCCAACAGGGCGAAATCGAACGAACCAAAGCACTCATTCGAGTAGTTATGTCTAAAATCAATTCATTGGATTTTCCTGATATATCCGCGTATAGTCCCGATATCGCTGGGATTCGACAGTTTGAAGAAGATCTGTTGGAAGGGAAGATATAAGATAAAACGCTCCGTTTAAACGGAGCGTTTTATTATAAGATTATCTTTTTATCTTCTTTAAAGTTCCAGGTTTCATATCTTCGAGGAAAAAAGAACGTAGATCATATTCATCTCTGAATTTTATCTCTGTTCCTACTGCAGTTTTTGATATCATTTGATATACACCAGTTCTGATAGTTCAGGTATTGGTCTCAAAAGAGATTTGATCATAAACTTTTAATTGCAAGGCTTTAAAGTCTTCCAATGTAACTCATCTAGATTCTGGGGTAGTATTTTTCATTGAGGTATTAACAGAAGGAACAACCTCAGGAGTAGGACTTTCAATAGGTTTTTTAACTTCAGGAATAGTCACTTCCTCTTCTTTTACAGGAAGAGCTTCAACAGGTTCTGTATCGTTTGAAAGAGGAGCTATTGTAGATTTTTGTTCAGAATCATTTATTTCTTTGATAATAGCATCAAGTCTTACTACTGCTGGATCTTCTGGATGTTCACTCATATAATTGAGAGCTTTTTTCGCACTATCTCCTCCTGCTGTAAAGAGGTTGTTTAATGCCATAACACGATACTCTTCCGCTTTTTTACTTTTTGGATTATATGGAGAATTTTCCCATCTTGTTTTGGAACTTCCAGTATATTCACCAGTGGTTTCGTCTTTAGTTAAATTATTTCCTTGTTCTTTTTCAAATTGTTCTCTTCCTTGTTTTTCTGTTCTATTGAGAGGAGTTATTTCTCCAGTTGTAAGAATCGTTGTCTCGTTTCATAATTCAGTAGTAGTTGTTGTAAGTCCTCCTTCTTCTGTTGTATCTTCAGGAGTGTTTTCTGTTGTATCTTCAGGAGTGTTTTCTGTTGTATCTTCAGGAGTGTTTTCTGTTGTATCTTCAGGAGTGTTTTCTGGAGTAGTAGTTTGAATTTCAAGAGGAGTATTTTCAGGAGTCTCAATAGGAACTTCCATCTCTTTTACTCTTAATACTTCTATCATTTTCCCAATCGTTTTTGGTCCTATTTGTCCATTTGCATGTCCTTTTCTTGCAAGACCAGATTCTTCTTGAAATTCTTTTACCGCTTTAATGGTATTACTCGTTTTTTCTTTACTGTCTTTATAAACACCATCAATAACACCAGGATTATATCCAAGTTTTGTAAGTGCAATCTGAACAAGAAGAATATCATTAACAGTATAATTTTTCTTCTCTAGAAGAGGTTGTAATGCGTTGCTAAGTTCAGTAGTATTATTGATCTTTTTGATTTCATTTACAGCAGTTTCCCGCTCTCTTGTTGGCCAAACTCATTTTTTTTCAGAAAATTTAATATCTTCAAAAAAGTCTTTTGGAGGAAGAATCTCATTAGGAATAGACTCAACAGTAACAGTAGGAGTAGAAGTAGCAGGGGTAATAATAGCAGGAGTAGGTTCCTCTACTGTTTCTTCTACTGTTTTTGTTCCCTGAATTTGCTCAGTCTTTTTATTGAGCGCATAGAGATTATTCTCATATATACTTACTTCTTGTTCTTTTTTTTGTGATTCTGAAGAGTTTTCAGAAGAAGTTCTTGTGCTCTTGATAAGTTCTTGTACACTCATGTATGAACTAAGAAGTCGTTCTATCTTTTTCTTCATTTCTGCATCGGTTGTGCTACTGAGTTTTTCTTCTAATGATTCTGTATGATTAGTAATGTATTCATCATTCATTTGTTTCATTTCATCAAGATTTTTTGTCTTGAAGTCATCTACTTTATCTTTTTTTTCTTGGTTAGCAATTTTTACATCAATAAGTTTTTGGTTGATGTCCTTATTCTTATTGTCAGATAAATTATTAGAAATATTCGAATTATTATTTGATTCATCGGAGAGATGAGTAGATTCTTTTACTTCTTCTGATTCTGTTTGAATGCTTTCTATCGATACAGCAGAAAGTTCTTGTTTGAATTTTTCAAGATTTGCAATAGCTTTTTCGATAAATTCAGGATACAATTCAGTATCGTTGAAATCAACAGTTTCTTTAGTTCCAGTAATTTTTGCTTCCAGATTTTCATAAGCAGCTACTGCAACAGATTGGTACTCATTTTGGATACCATTAATATCTCTGTTATTGTTGAGTGTAGCGAGGGTTTTTGAAACATCTGCGAGAAGTTCCGCTTTTTGTTGATTGCTTTTTCCAACAATATCTGTTTTTCCTTGTTTATATTCACTGATAACAAGAGCAAGTTCTTGTTCTTGTTGAGTAAATATATTTTCCATTTGTTTTTTTGCTGCTTCTGTTGGTTCTTTTTCGGAAAACATATTATCCCACCAAGAAGTAGATTCTTCTTTTTTAGAAGCTACGGGAGTTTCTTTTGTTGTATTTTGGAGATTATTATTTGTTTCTGCCATAATATTTTTTGTATAAGAAATTAAAATAACATTTTTATATTACCCTAATTTTTTTTAAAAAGCAAAAAATATGTATATGAATGTAGTTTTAATGTATTTTATCAATAAATCTTATCTCTCACTTCGTCCTTTGAAAGCATTAATGAGAGTTATGTCATCCGCATATTCGATATATCCAGCATTTGGAAGTCCTTTTGATAGTCGTGTGAGTTTTATGTCTCATCGAGGAATATTTTCCTCGATATAGAGATTGGTTGCTTCACCTTCTATATTTGGATTGGTAGCAATGATGAGCTCCTGAATTTCAGGATTATTCTTTGTTCGATCAAAGAGCTCCCCGAAATGAAGAGAATTTGGCATACGACCATGGATAGGGGAGATAGAACCTCCGAGGATATGATAGTATCCATGAAAAATCCCAAGTCGTTCGATAGAGAGCATATCGAGATAATCTTCTACGACACAAAGAGTGTGTTTTTCTCGAGTTTCATCGGAACAGATAGTACATACAGTTCGATCCCCATCGGTAAGCCCAAAACATACGTGGCAATCATGTACTTCTGTCTGGAGTTTTTCAAGTTCTCGCGCAAAATTCTTCACGTATGAACCATTTGCTTTCAGCAAAAAAAACGCGAGTTTCACCGCGGTTTTTTCGCCGATCCCCGGCATATAGGAGATAAAGTCTATGAGACGTTTAAGAGTTTCTGGCATTATCTATTGAATGTAAGATGTGAATCTTTGAGGACAAGATATCCAGGAGTATCAACACTTTCCATTTTTTCAATCATAGAATTTGTTGTAAGAGTATCGAGAGATTCTGCTTCAGCTATTCGGATATTAATTAGATTTTCTTCAAAAGTAAGATTTTTTCGAGTAATTTCAAGATTTCGGATATTATACCCTTTTGTAGCATTTACATTTAGAACCCATACGTAGTAGATACCGAGTATACCAATCATGAGGAGTGCAAGGACATAGGTCTGAGTAAAGCTGAATCGGTAGTTCTCCCGAGTAGTTTTTCTCTCGGAGAAAAAAGGGAATGTACCACGTTTCATGACCAGTATGTTTGCATTCATAAGGCAAAGGGGTGTAATTCTAAATAAATAGGAATGGTATTATTTTTTTTCGACTATTCGAAGCTTTGCACTTCGACTTCTCTTATTCTGTTTCATTTCATCCTCTGTTGGGAGGAGTGGTTTTTTGGTAATTTTTTTGAGGATGGCCGGAACTATGTCCTGTCCAGTAAATTCGTCACGTTCTGCTTGAAGATATTCGGCAAATATTTGTTTTACGAGTCGGTCTTCGAGTGAGTGGAATGTTATGACACTACATCTTCCTCATTTTGCGAGAAGAGTGATAGTATCTTGCAACGAAGTTTCTATAGAACCGAATTCATCATTGACAGCGATTCGTATTCCTTGGAAACTTCTCACTACCGATTTCGAGTCATAACTAGTTTCTTCGATGAGTTTCGTAAGTTCTTCGGTTGTTTCGAGTGGTTGTATTTTTCTTGTTCTCACAATTGCTTCTGCGATAAATCGGGCTTTTGGTTCTTCTCCGTAAATCCGGAGTATCTCTATAAGTTCTTTTTCGCTTGCATGATTGATAATATCATACGCGGTTTTTCCACCGTTCTCGCGATCGAATCGCATATCGAGCTTCCCGGTAAACCGGAAAGAGAATCCACGATCCGCGTCATCGAAGTGAGCGGAGGATACTCAGAGATCATAACAGACGGCTGTGACGCTTGTGATACCAAGTTCCAAAAGTTTTGTTTTTATATCTCGAAAATTTGCATGGAGGAAGTGGAGTGTTATCCCATTGTCTTTTGCAAATTCTCCAACACTTTTTTCAATAGTTTTTCTAGAACTTTTGAGATTATCGTTATCGAGATCAAACCCGATAAAAATATCTCATGTATGAAGTTTTTGAATAATCCCCACTGCATGTCCTCCAAGTCAGAGTGTACAGTCAACCACGATATTTTGCTTTGTAGAGCTTATACTGAGGCTATCTATGTACTCATTATAGAGCACTGGAATATGTCAAAAACTTTTTTCGTCCAAAATGTCAAAAAGTGATGAATGGGAAATAAAATATTTCCTAGAGAGAAAGTATCCTTTTTTCCTCTATTGTCAAACGAAAAGGTGTATTTTTTTTCCGAAAATATATTGACAAATATCAAATAATAATTATTAGAATCAAGAAGTTTTTAACAATCTTTGTACAATTTCGAATTTTTCTGTCAGAAAGTCTTGAAATTTTCATAAAAATTTTCAAAATCTTTTGACATACTTTTCATACTTAGTATACTCAGTCATACTTTTTAGTCATTATAATATACTGTTTATGGATTCACAAAAATGTTCAGATTTACCACAAGAATGTGATGTAAAGATGTATGGAAGTGTTACTGTTGGAACTAAGGGGCAAGTAGTTATCCCAAGGGATGTACGAGCAGATCTTGATATTAAACCAGGGGATACTCTTATAGTACTTACAAAGCACGGCAAGGCTATTGGTATGATCAAAACTGATGACATGGAGGTATTTATGGAATATATGAAAAAAGAGATGGGAAAAGGGTAAAATGCGAAGTTAATATTTATAAGTCAGGAACGAAAAATATATCACTTTCTAATCATTATATTATGTCAAAAAAGCTTATCACTTCTGTTCTCCTCACGAGTATACTTCTTACAAGTTGTGGAAATGCTCCAATGAATGAGAAAACAGGAACTCCGAAAAAATCAGTTACGACTGAAGTAGTAAAATCCGATTACTTTACGGAACAAGTGAAGTTTGTTGGAAAAATTGTCCCAGAAAAAGAGACAACTATTTCTGCACAAGTTTCAGGCGTTGTAAAATCATTGAATACTGATATTGGAAAATACGTCAAGAAAGGCGATATTCTTGCAACTCTTGATTTTAGTACGACGACGGTTGGTGTGAATCTAAATAATGCGGCAACAGCATATTCCAATACACTTGCAACTTATGGACTCACAAAAGAATCAATTGAAAATGATCTCGAAAATGCACGGATTGCATTAGAAAATGCTCGCACTAATAAAGAAAATACTTATACGTCGACCGAAAAACAACTCCAGCTCGCACAACTCCAACTCGATAATATTCTTACTCAGAAATGAAATACTGAAAAAACAACAACTCTTTCCGTTGAACTTGCAACAAAGACTCGTGATCAAGCAAAAACAGCTCTTGAAAATTTTGAAAAGACCTCCAAGGATACGCTTGTATCAAACAAAGAAAACACTTCTGGGCTCTATTCTAGTACACAGACCTCTATGGAAAATGCACTTATTACTATAGATAGTGCTATCACCCAAGCGGATATTATGCTTGGTATAACTGATGCAAATAAAAATTTAAATGACGGATATGAGACGTATCTTGGTGCTAAGAATATACAATTTAAATCCATGGCAGAAACTGCTTTCCAGAAATCTTATACTTCCTATCAAGCTATTATTGATGCGAAAAATACACTGAGTGGTGCGACAGATGTACGACTGATTGATATTATCACTCTGATGAATAATACTATCTCTCTCTATGATGCGATTATATCTTTGCTTGATAATTCTATTGTTGGTGGACAATTTACACAAACTACACTCGATGGACTGAAAGCGACAATGAGTGCAAAACAATCGGTACTGACGCAGACAAATACATCTTTAATAGCATTGAGTAATTCCATTGTTACAACACGAACTCAACTAGAAACAGCTTTAACGATTGCAGAAACAAGTCTGCAGAATGCCATTGCTGGGACGACTTCGAGTCTGGATGGTATTACTGGAACCGAAACACTTACTCGAACACAACTTGAAAATACGATTGCAACAGTAAAGACTGCTCGTGACTCTGTCGATAGTGCACTTAAGATTGCCGAAGCTCAGTATAAGAGTACTCAAGCGAAGCTTCAGAGTCAACTCACAGGAGTAAAATCTCAGCTTGATGCATCAAAGGGGCAGAAAGATATTGCAGGGATTCAGGCGGAAAATGGACTAATTCGTGCTCCATTTGATGGAGTAATTCTTTCAAAGAAAGTAGAGTTAGGAACACTTGTAAATCCAGGAACTCCTTTCTTTACTATTGGTGATGACTCGAATCTTATTGTACAGATGGACGTAAATTCCGATATCGTAACCTCTCTGAGTCTCGGACAGATAATCAAGGTTGTAAGAGATTCTGCCTCATCTACTGGAACTATTTCTCTTCTTGCACCAGGACTCGATATTGCTACTCGAATGTTTCATGTAGAAGCAATTCTCTCAGATGGTGTATTCTCAAAAGAGTTTTTTCATATCGGAGATTTTGTCGATGTATTTATGGCTCGGATGAAGTCTGATTCAAAAAGTATTACTATTCCATTTTCTTCACTTATAAGTGATGGACAAGGAGGATTTGCTGTCTATACGATTGGAACGGGAAATATTGCAGAGAGAAAGTCAGTGAAGATTGGGGCTCAGAATGAATCTCATATAGAAATTCTCTCTGGACTCAGAGAAGGGGAGAAAGTAGTAATCTCTGGAGTACTGAGTCTCCAAGATGGAGATGAAGTAGTAGAAAAAGAAACAAAAAAATAAGAGGTTCCGCTTTTCGCGAGAACCTCAGGTTGATTTGGATGTCAGAAATGATGCATTTTCGGCAGGTTTGCCAGGAAAAAAATCACCAATGACAGTATGGGTAGATGTACCACAATTGCAATACGTGCCATGACATCCGAACTTTTTTCTAAAACAGTCTTTGTTTGCATTTTTGATTCCTCCCATTTTGTGGTTGAAATTACAGCATCCGGATAATATATACTTTTAATATTTTGTCAAACTTTTACTTTTCACTATCATATCTATGACATTTCTATCCAATCTCTCGTGGCGTTATGCTACGAAAAAATTCGATGTTTCTCGGAAGGTATCATCCGAGAATCTTGAACAGATTCTTGAAGCAATTCGCATGACTCCGACCTCATTCGGACTTCAAGCATATCATTTCTATATTGTAACAAATCCAGAGATTCTCGCGAAAATCCAGTCGGTATCATGGAATCAGCCACAGATCGGAACTTGTTCACACCTCATTGTGATGTGTGCCCGCAATGACCTTATGCAAGCGAAGGATGAATATTTCGATGCGATGTCCGGAGGAAATTCTGAGGTTCGTACAAGTCTTGCTGGGTTTGAACAGATGGTGGATAGTTTTATTCCTCGTACATCTCCTGAATGGGCGAAGAAGCAGGTATATATAGCTCAAGGATTTGCTCTTGCTGCTTGTGCAGAACTACAGATTGACTCTTGTCCGATAGAAGGATTCGATCCGGTGGCTGTGACTGAGATTCTCTCACTTCCAACAAATCACGATATTGCCGTTATGATTCCCATTGGATACCGCGATTCGTCCGAGAATCCACGATCGAAGGTACGATTTCCGAAGGAAGTATTGTTTACAAGAATTGGAGAATAATTTTTTTAATCTTTCCATCCTATGTCCCCAAAATCCCCAAAATCCCAAGAATCCCTCTATCTCGAGAAACTCACGTACGATCCGAAGCTCGATGACTCATGGTTCGCATTTTTTATCGATCGCAAGCGTTTTCTCTTCCTCCTCATCGCGATCATCTGTATCGCGGGGTATCTCGGACTAAAGTCTCTTCCGCTCGAATCTCAACCAGAAGTGAATATCGGGATTGGGATAGTTTCTGTGGCTCTTCCATGAGGAAGTCCAGAAGTTATGGAAGATCTCGTGACCAAGAAGCTCGAGAAAGAAATTTCGAAAATCAAAGGAATCGATACCATGTCCTCGACTTCTATGAACTCGGTTTCAGTGATTAGTGTCCAATTTAAATCCGATACCGATATAGTTACAGGGATGCGTGATTTGAAGGATAAAGTTGATCTCGTAAAACCGAAACTTCCAACAGATGCAAAAGATCCAGTAGTAAAAGAGATTTCCTTTGATGATACTCCTATCTGGACTTTTTCTCTCGCAGGAAAATATGATGGATTTAAGCTTCGTGAATATGCCAAGATTATTCAGCAAGAACTTGAAAAAAATACTCTCGTTTCTGAAGTGACTATCTCTGGAGGAGATGAAATAGAATACGGAGTGTTTATTGATCCGAAGAAACTTGATACATATGGACTTGCTATTTCTTCTGTAAATAGTACTCTTTCGTCTCTCAATTTTACTCTTCCGATTGGTCAATATGATATTGGGAGCTACACACATTCATTCAATATCGATGAACGATATTATACTATCGCATCACTTCGAGATTTGGTTATAGCTAAGACTGGGACGACCGGAATTATTCGACTCTCAGATATTGCTCGAGTTGAGGAAGTCGCAAAGAAACGCACGACTATTGCACGACTTTCAGATAAAGGAAGTCAACCAGAAAGTGCAGTAACTCTCGGAGTTGTAAAGAAAAAAGGAGGTTCTATTGTGAATCTCGTGACAGAAGGAGAAAAAGCGATAGAGGGTCTTCGGACATCGGGAGTTATTCCCTCGGATGTTATTATTACTACTGTTCTTGATCAGTCAGAGCGTATTAAGCTTGATCTCTCACATCTTATCCGAGATGGTCTTATTACTGTTACGTTGGTATTTATTACTCTTTTTCTCATCATCGGAGTAAGAGAGGCGCTTGTTGCTGGAGCTGCAGTTCCACTGGTATTTCTTATAACATTTACAGTGATGGCTGTATTTGGACAGACGCTCAATTTTCTTTCGATGTTTGCTCTTATTCTCTCTCTTGGACTTCTCGTAGATGATGCAATAGTTGTTATTTCTGCTTTTAATCAGTACCATCGAACAGGGAAATTTACTCCGAAGCAAGCAGCACTTCTCGTACTTCGGGATTATAAACAAGTTCTTACTTCTACAACCTTGACAGTTGTGTGGATATTCTCTGCGATGCTTTTTATGACTGGGCTTATTGGAAAATTTATTTTCTCTATCCCATTTGTTATAACTGTAACGCTTCTCGCATCGCTTGTAATCGCTCTGACAATCAATCCAGCGCTTGCTGTATTCTTTGTTGGACATTCTTCCGAATGACAAAAACCATCGCGATGGTCAGATATGCTTAATAAGGGATTTATCTCCATTCATCCGCTCGAAGAGCTCTATGCTCGTACTATTGATAGACTGCTTGCGACTCGAAAAAAAGCAAAATGGTTTATACTTATGGTCGGTCTTCTTTTTATTTCAGCTCTTGTACTTCCAATAAGCGGAGTTCTTGAAAGTGATTTCTTTCCAAAAACTGATGCGGATCAGATATTTGTCAATATCGAAACGGAAGCAGGAACGAAACTTGATGTAACTTCTGAGATAACAAAACAAGTTGAGGAACTTTTGATTCATGAAAAAGAAATTGCAAGTTTTTCAACAACGATTGGTTCCCAAGTATCGGTTGGTAAATCTAGCGGGGGAGGGACAAGCGGATCAAACTTTGCAGGTATTTCCATAAGTCTCTTAAAAAAAGAGTATGGACGAAAAGAATTATCTATGTCTATTGCAGAACGTCTCCGTAATGAGGTAAAATGAATATCTGATGCAAAAGTATCGGTTGTGGAACTTTCTGGAGGTCCTCCAGCTGGAGGAGATTTTGAACTGAAGATTTATGGTGAAGATTTTCGTGTTATGGAACAAATAGCGAGTGATATAAAAAAAGTTCTTGCAACGATTCCATGAGCTATTAATATAGAAACTTCCAGAAAACCACTTCCATTGGAATTTCGATTCTCTTTTGATTCCACGAAGCTTTCTCTTTATAATCTAACTCTTCCACAGGTTTCACTCTTCCTTAAAAATACTATCGATGGAACCGATACGACAACCATTTATAAAGGAGATGATGAGATTGCAGTGAGAACTCGTTATGAAACAAGCTCAACTGACACTATTGATAAGATAAAAGATCTCAAAATAAAGAACAATCTTGGACAGAATGTATTTATTCGAGATATATTGAAAAGCGAATTTGAACCATCGGTATTCTCTATTTCCCGTATCGATCAAAAGAGAGTTATTTCTGTTACTGCCTCGGCTGCGGGTGGAGCAACGGCAAAATCGCTCCTTGCAGGATTTACTGAAAAAACAAAAGATTATAAGATTCCATCGGGATATGAGCTATCAACTGGTGGAGCCAATGAAGAAAATGCAAAATCAGTACAATCCCTTCTGATTGCTATGGTATTTGGAATGTTCTTCATTATTGCGACACTCGTTATTCTCTTTGATTCATACAAACAATCAGTAATGGTACTTGTAACTATCCCATTGTCACTCATTGGAGTATTCTATGGACTGACACTTTTTGGACAGCCACTTTCTTTTCCTGGACTTATCGGACTGGTTGCACTCTTTGGAATCGTTGTTCGAAATGGAATTATTCTCTTTGATAAAATTAATCTCAATCGTCGTGAGGGGATTCCTTTCCGCGAATCGGTGATAGACGGTGGAAAATCTCGTCTCGAACCTGTATTTTTGACATCAGTCTGTACAGTTCTCGGTATGATACCACTTACTCTCAGTAATCCTACTTGGACATCGCTCGGACTCTCGATTATCTTTGGACTTTCTGTTTCGACCATATTCACACTTCTTGTTTTACCAACGCTCTATTTCTTGGTAGTGAAGGAAAAATAATATTAAAATGCTCCCGTTTAAATGGGGGTATTTTTTAAAGCTCAATCGTCACTTTTATAAAGTGAAGTTTATGAAAATAAATAAATATTTGTTTGCATATTTTTATTTAGAAGATAGTATAGATTCTATAATTATTTTTTAAAAAAACCATTAATGAAACGATATTTCCTCTCTTTTTTGTTCTTTTTTCTTGGTATACAGAGTGCTGTTGCAGGATCTTTTGTATATCCACTTGATCAGATTGCAAAGCCATCTTGTCGATTTTCTACATGGGGTACTCTGGATAATGGTTGTAAGATGACACTTCCGCGAATAGAAGGGGCAGATTATGTAAAATACAAGAATAATACCGATTATCGTCGTATTTATTCAGTGCTCTGGGAAGCAACGTATGATTATGGATGGGATGTTGGATATGGAAGTCATGGAGGAGTGGATATTTCCACTTCAGCAGGTACTCCAGTTCGTTCTATTGGTGATGGGGAAGTAGTGACCGCTTGATGGCTTGCGGGTTGGGGAAATACTGTTTCTATTAAACATAAACTTGCAGATGGGCGATATATTTGGTCGAACTATGCACATCTTTCGAAAATTTTTGTTTCGAAATGATCAATTAAGGCAGGAGCTACTATCGGAGAAGTTGGGAATACAGGAAATTCTTATGGAAATCATTTGCATTTTCAAATTGATATTACCGATCAATTTCATCCTTATTACTATGTCACGTGTGGGAAATGAAAAGATCCTATCGATATTGTTAATAAAGGACTTTGTCAGAATTATCTTACAATAAACACTATTGATCCTATCGCGTTTCTCGAGTCAAATGGACAATTTACAACTCTCGAGCATCTTCAAGAACAGACAAGAATTGCTCCAAAGATTGAACAAAAGTCTATCAAAACTCGTGAACAGATTATGGATGAAGAAATAGAAGAATTTTTTAGAGACCATACACTCTCGGTCAATATCGGAGTTCCAGGGAATAATATCGAGGTAGGAAAATCGTATACTGCAAAAGTAAATGTTATGTATCGAGGTAAGCCGTTTACTGGAAATCTTCCAGCCGAAGGACTTATGCTTTCCTATGATCATGCAGGAGTGAAACTCTTTCCAGAGATTATTATCGTTATTGAAAATGGAGTACGAGAATTTAAAATTACAGGAGTAAAGCCAGGAAAATACGGTATCAGTTTAAGAATTGGGAAAAGAATATTTTTAACCACGACGATAAATGTTTATAAAAAGAGTGATATGTTGTACCCAAAGGAGGCTATTATGCTAAATAATTCATCTATCGTTCTTGCAGACGAGAAACTTGCTGCGGTAGTATTTCGAACAAAGTATGCTTCGAATCAAATAGATATTCCATATAGTGGACGTTATATTCTCAAATCTCTCACAGGAAAAGCAAAATTCTGTAATGTATCTCATCGGACAGTTCGTAAATGTAATGCGAGCGAATTGGTAGAAGAGCTAGAATTCTCATACGATGATACATATCGAGGAGTTCTTCTTGCAAATGTTATTCCATTGGATTATATGCCCATGAGTCTCGTTGTAGTAGGAAAAAATTCTGGAAAAACATATGCAAAAAGCAAAACAGATATTCTTGTAACAAATCCAAATGGTATTGATAAGACATATACCTATTTTACTGAAACAATCAGTGCTCTAAAGAAAGGTATAATGAAACCTAGTTCTGGGTATGTACTCCAAGATCGTGAACTTGTCGGAAGACAAGCAAAAGAGATGATACGAAATAGTTTAGCACATCTTTTTCTAAAGGCAGGAGATGATAAGCTTAAAAAAGAACAAATTATTCTAAAGATGAAAGATTTTGAAGCACGTGCGGTAAAAATTGATGATTACAAGAGGATATCTCGTGCAGAATTTGCAGGATTGGTTATAGGTGTCATAGACGGATCGCCCATTGTAAGCACTGATAAAAAATGGATGGATGAAGCTGGTGAATATAAAAATATGATTACTACTCTCAGAGTTCGATATAATTTTGCATGGAAAGATCAGTTTGCGGCCCGATATTTTCAATCAAATAAAGGTATTACAGTAGGGGAGAGTATGTATATGATAGAGAAAGTGCTATAGATTTTTCCATTTTGTGTATTTTATTTTTTCTATATACTGAAACTAAGAAACAGATAGAATACATTTAAAACAATACATCTTCTTAGTCATCAGTATATCTTATGAAAAAAATCGATACTCGAAAAGTGCAAATATTAAAGCTTATTGTCGAGGAATACATACAAACAGGAGAGATAACTGGATCAAAATCACTCTTGAAAAAATATGACCTTCAGGTTTCGAGCGCAACTATTCGTAATGATATGGCAGCTCTTGAAAAAATGGGACTTATTTTTCAGCCATATAATTCTGCAGGACGACTCCCGACAACCCGAGGACTTCGAGTGTTTGTTGATTATCTTATGGAACAGATGCCAGGGGTGTTTCTTGAAGCTGAACAAGCAGTTGTAGAACAAGCAATGGATTCTCGTATAGATGATACGCTTTATCTCCTTGTATCACGTCTTATGAAAATCACGAACGAGATTACTTTTGCTTGTATTCCATCACTTGGTGCAAACTATTATCTCGGAATATCGAACTTTCTCGAGAAAAACACCGTTACCATGGGAAGTGATGTATATAATATAATCAAAGTACTCGAAAACAAACACCATTTTATCGACCTTCTGAAGGGGCTTGATATCGGAGAAAAAGTTTCGGTATTCATCGGAGAGGAGAATATATTTCCTGATCTTGAAAGTTGTACAATGGTGGTTAAAAAAATTAATATAGAAGGAAAAGAAGGGTATTTGGGTATCCTTGGTTCACTTAAGATGGATTATGCGTTCAATATCGCAGCAATGCGAAATATTTTATAGAGATTTGTTGCAATTGTAGTTTTATTGTCCAACTATAAAACTATAATCCTTTTTTTCCGTTCCATCACTGAGGGTATTATATATCTTGAGACTTCCTGTATTATTTTGTACTGTGAAAAAGCTCCAAAATGTCGTTACGCCTGTTTCTGTATCATTCGTGTGTTCTAATAAGATTCCAGTGAAAGAAAGTTCTGGATTGTAACTTCCAGTAAAACACCCGAGATTGTCTGTACCAAAATTGAGACTCTGTGTTCCAGTAGTCGCGAGAAGGGCAGGGTATCAAAAAGACTGCATACAAGCCTTGGATGAGAGAAAAAGCTCATCTAGTGTTTTTGAATTTCGGAGATTTGTAATCTGGTGAGTATTATTGGAAATGAGAGTAAGGATAGCGAAAAAGACACTCGAAAGAATAACGGAGGCAACAAGGACTTCGATGAGTGTAAAGCCTCAGAAACTGCGGAAAAGCTCGTTCTTTGAGCTTAAATCTCCGCTTCCTCACTTTCCGTACAATCGTACGGTTCGTTCTCGGTGACACCACAAGGGTGCGCTATAGCGTCGATTTGCACTCAAATTATTTCGCTTTTGCACAGTTTCTGAATGAGAGTTTTTATAACTCTCTGAGGAATGTTTTTTTCTTTTGAGGGATTCCATAAAAATAGGATGTTATAGATGGTATTCCACAAACTTTCCAATCTCGAGTTCTTTACTTTTAATCGCACTTATCTTTACTTCATCGTACTCGTCCACTTCTGGAGCCTGAATCTCCCGGCGGATAATGACTTTTTTATCGTCCGTATTCATGATGTATCCAGAGAATGTTTTTCCTTGTGCATCTTTTGTATGTTTTGCATAGACTTCATCGAGTACTTTTGCGAGTTTTTTCATTCGTTGATTTACGACTGCATCTTGTACCTTTTCATCGAGCTTGGAGCTTGCTGCAAGCGGTTCGTCATGGTACTGAAATACTCCAACCGATTCGAAACTATGTCGCTTTACGAAGTCAAGGAGGTGTTGAAAATCTATATCGGTTTCACCCGGGAATCCGATTATGAAGCTCGTCCGGATAAATGCATCGGGGAAGTTCTCACGGATGGATATGAGAAACGCTTCCACATGAGCCTCGTCATAGTGGCGACCCATTCGTTTCAAGATGTGTTCGCTTGAGTGCTGGAATGGGATATCGAAGTAAGGGAGGAGTTTCTTGAAACTCTTCAATTTTTGGATATGTTCCAGAGTGAGGATATCTGGGTACATATAGTAGAGGCGGTATCTGAAATCTCCAGGAATCGCCTCGATTTTTTCCAAGAGCTCGAAAAGTCGTGGTTCTCCATAGAGATCGGTTCCATACCGAGTCGTATCTTGCGCGATGATCTGAATCTCTCGGATTCCGTTTGCGAGCATAACTTGCACTTCTTTTACGATGTCTTCCATTTTTCGACTCGTCTGTTTCCCACGAATCTGCGGGATGATACAGAAGGTACAACTATTGTCACACCCTTCCGCAATCTTGAGGTACTCGTACCCGAATGGGGCGTGGATATAGGCTCTTACTTCATCTCCTTTCCATACAAATGCCTTTTCTCCGCGTTGATTTCCGCCGATAGAACCGAGATATTCGGAAAGTTTTCTTTCCTTCGATTCCTTTATAGCAACTTTTGCCCGAACTACCGCATCAATATCGAGTCCTGCCTTCTTTCCAAATAACAAACTCTCAATAGTCGAATAGCTGATAAACGGAACTACCGAATGGAGATTCTTGAGGCTCGAGAGGAAATTATCGTCCTTCACCGAAACATAGCACCCCATGAGGATAAGCTTCTTCCCGAGGCGGTCGTAGTGCCGGAGTGTTTCCTCGGACTCTTCTCGCGCAGACGAGAGAAAACCGCAGGTATTCACGATTACATAATCGGTCTCCGGGTCTTCCGGATCCTCGATGTACTCGATAGGTGTGCGGTCGGAGTACTTCAAAATCTCCCCGATGGCGAATTCGAGGTCGACGAGATTTTTGGAACAACCGAGGTTGATGGAGGAGAAGTGAAAGGACATAGGAGAAGGGTTATATTTTATTTCAAGGGAAAGATTTTTCTTTGATGATGAGATATTCAGCATCATCACTTTTTGCTGAAATTCTGTGTGCTTCTCAGGATTCAACCATAAGCAATTCCATTACTTTCAGAGCAAAAAGTTCTTTATTGATTTCAACAATGAGACTTCATTTGAGGAGTAGATAATATTCTGCAAACTCATGGGCATGTTCGCTCTCCTCTCTCAGAGGACGCCCTTCCGAATGCTTGATTTGGATATTTGAGCCATTCCAGTGTCCACAAAACCATCACTCTGGATTTTTTGAAAATGTTTTCATTTGATAGATTTATGGGGATAAATTCAGGTTTCCGTCATTGCGAGCGGAGCGTGGCAATCCAGGACAATCAATCCTTACAAAAATGGAATAAGTAACATGGATTGCTTCGTGCCTTGCAATGACAAAATAAATTATTTACTTAAATTAAATATCATCTTTCCAAGTTCAATACTTGTCTTATTCATTTGATCAGCAATCTCATTCACACTCTTGGCATTTATTATCTCCACTTGTTCGCGATAACCATTTTTTCCTTTACTTGTGTTTTTATGTCTTACAATAATCTCGGCTTCTTTATTGTGTCCGTAAAATGAATGAGTAATAGTATTCCGTCTTTCTTCAAGATAAAAAGCATCTTTTAGGATTTGATCAAATTTTGCCAGTTTTTCTTTATCAGTTTCAATAGCTTTATAGATTCCTGATGAAATATTTAAAAGCTGTTTAAAGGATAATTCTGAGATTATAATTTGATTAAGAGGTTGTCGAGTTCCAAGTTGTGAGCCTGTGAAAAGTGCAAAACAGAACTCAAGATGAGCGAAGTTTAATGTTAGTCGTCCAATAGATTTTATGAAGTTTTCATCTAATCCTTCACTATCCATGAGTAATTCGATTTTTTCTGTTTCTGAATCTTTTGAAAATGTTTTCATTTGGTGAAGTTATTACAATATCCCTTTCAAAATCTCCGTGAACATCTTTGGGTTTCCTTGTCCGGCGCTGGCTTTCATGCACTGTCCGACGAAGAATCCGAAGAGGTTTTCTTTTCCGGATTTGTATTCCGCGACCTGTCCCGGATTGTCGGCGAGGACTTTCTCGGCGATAGCTTTCAGGGCTTCGGTATCGGATACCTGGCGAAGCTTCTTCGCATCCACGATGGCGTCGGCTTTTCCTCCGTTTAGGAAGAGTTCTTCTACGACTACCTTCGCATTAGTACTGGAAATCTCGTCCTTGTTCACGAGGGTTATGACTCGGGCGAGTTCCTCCACTCCGAATTTGAGGTTATTGAAAGAAATAGCTTCTCCATGTACATCGAAGAGAGTAAAAAGGATAGTCGTGATGTACGAGCAAGATTTCTTCGCATCACCACTTTGTTTCACGAGTTCTTCGTAGAAGTCGGAGAGTTCTCGGGAAGCCGAGAGGATTCGTGCGTCATCGGCTTGGAGCTTGTATTCGTTTACATACTTAAGGCGTCGGTCGATCGGGAGGTCTCCGATGGAGCGTTCTTCGATGAATTCTTTGGTTATAACCAGAGGCGGAAGGTCAGGTTCTGGGAAATATCGGTAGTCCATAGCATCTTCCTTGGAACGTTGAGAGGAACTCATTCCTTTTTCGTCGTCCCATCCGCGGGTTTCCTGGGAAACCACTCCGCCTGTTTCGACGATTTTAATCTGACGCTTGTACTCATTATCAATTGCACGACCGATAGCGGAAAACGAGTTAATATTCTTGAGCTCGACACGGTTATTGAGTTTGGTTTCACCCTTCTTTCGGATAGAGATATTCACGTCGCATCGAAGCTGTCCTTTTTCCATATCAGCATCAGAGGCTCCGCACCATCGCATAAGCTTCTGGAGCTCTTCAAGGTATCCGATAACGTCTTCTTTGGAACGGAAATCTGGCTCAGTCACGATTTCCATGAGCGGACTTCCGGCACGGTTGTAGTCACAAAGCGTTTTAGTGCCACTATGGATGAGTTTTCCAGCGTCTGCCTCGATGTGCATTCGCTCGATTTTGAAGGATTTTACTTCGTCTCCGACAAGTGCACGAACCACCCCATGCTGCACGATCGGGTGGTAGAGCTGGGTAATCTGGAATCCAGATGGATTGTCCGGATAAAAGTAGGACTTTCGGTCAAATACCGAAGTCTCATTTACCGTACATCGCATCGCCTGACCCGCACGGACTGCAAGGTCTATGACTCGCTCGTTAAGCACTGGAAGTGCTCCAGGAAATGCCATACAGTACGGACAAGTATGGAGGTTTGGTTCGTCGGCGAGCTCCACTGCATTACGGCAGGCGCAGAACATCTTGGTTTCGGATTTTATTCGGACATGGGTTTCGAGTCCCATGACGATTTCGTATTGGTTTTCCATAATTTTTACAAAGGAATAGAGAGTATGTTGGGATTTTAAAATGTTTTTTCGAACGCTACCGAGGAGTGTCTGAGTTTTCAAAAAATAGCGAGTTCCACAGAAAGTGAGAAAATATATTTTTAAAATCGGGCTATATCTTTGTGAGATAATAACCCGAGTATTGTATGGAAAAGTGGGAAAATGCAAGAGAGAAATAGTCTTTTTATACAGTTCCTTTTAAAGAGTTTTTAAAAGCATTTATATTGATGGAATTATCTACTGTAATATATTCTTTCTTATTCTGACGAAGATATTCAAGTATTCCTCCGCTTCTCTGGATGTTTTTGAAATTCTCTTCTAATTTTTCTTTGTTTGAAGTATCTGTTTCGGGCATGAGTATGTCTGCCATGGATTTGAGTATGATATGTTTTTCATTACTTCATAGACCGTCTTTGAGATTAATTTGTTCCTTACCACCTTTTTTTGTTTGCCCGTTATTCATGATTGCAAGAATATCTGAAATATGAGAACCAAAAATATCAAGTCCCGTATCTCTGATAAATTGAATCATCTCTGGTACTTCGCTGAGATTTCTTGTTTCAATCCCTGAGATTTCCATTCATTTATAGAGAACAGTGGAGGTGTTTTCTGAATCCTTTCGGATACTGAAGGATATATCTCCGCTTTTTGTTGGGATAATCTCATGAAAAGGAGTCTTGGAAAAATCTATCTGATTGAATTCGTATGCACGATTGCTTGTTTTTTCTTCTTGCTTCGCTTGTTGGATTTCCTGGTCTCGTTTCTCGATTATTTTATTAAAAACTTCAACACTTCCTCCATTCCAGTAAGTTTCAAAAGCTGCAAGTTTTGTTTTATCGGTGAGTATGGATTCTGTAAAATTACTCGCTGTTTGAAGTTTTATATATTTTTGCAAACTTTGCAAAAAAGATACTTTTTCTTCTTCATTTTCAAATTTCTTGCTTGTTATCCCATACTTTCGTAATGCATCGATTTTTACGTCGATATTTACATCTGAATTAAGGAGTATCTGAAGCTTCTCTTTATCTTCTTTTTTTAGTTGAGAAAGTCTTTCTTCATCGAAAGTAGTATCAATGCTTTTGAGACTTGTTCTCGTTTGTTTTGTTCACTCTTTTGCTGCATCAGCAACTATTGCCAGTGCTTCTTTTGTGGTTAGTGTTTTATTTTCTAGTTTATTTCCAATTTCAGAACCTTTGAAAATTTCTAAGAGTTGTTTCTTAAATTCTTTCGAATTAATTGCAATTTTTCCATCTTCTTTGACACATTTCTCTATCAAATAATTGAGTTTATTATTTTTTTCTTGAAGGACGGTTTTTTTTAAATTTGGGAAACTTGTTTCAAGAACAAGAAAGTGCAATCATCCGGTTTTATTTTCTTTTAATTCTTCTTTTTCCTTTCAGACATTGATTTGAGCAAAATAATATTGTTCTATTCAATAATAGAATACCATATCATTTTTTCTATTTTTTTCAGATCATAGTGATCTGATTTTATTAAGTGCCTCGAAAAATTGTTCTTTATAGATAAGATCCACATCGAGTTCGTCAATCATTTGAATAAGTCCATTATCATCATTATTTGAACACATTGTTTCGATTTCTGATAATTTCGATAGAAATACACTAAGATGTTCTTTTGGTATGCTTCTTAGAAAATTTTGTGCTACATTTTTTCCATAAGGAGACTTATTTATAATCTCATATATGGAGCTATTTTCCATATTTCATGACTTTTCATGATTACTCAATTCATTTAGTATCATTTTGTTAAGGAAAGATACCAGTCCTGAGTTCTCAAAAAAAGCAATAATATTATTTCCAATACTCGTTCCTATAAAATATTGTTCATATAACTTGAGTGCTTTTCCTGATTCGCCATTTTCTGCACTATTCATCATCTCTATAAAATACTTTCTTTGGTCAGGAGTTCCATACTGGATAATATCAAGAAGAGCACCCATCTGACCAGAGTGAACATTTCATTTGTCATACCAAGATGCTTTTTGGGCTTCCCCGAAAAAATCAGGATACTTCCGAATAAGAATATCATTAATCTCTTGAGATTGTTTTATTATGAGATTTTTTGCTTCTTGAGAAGATGTATTTGTCAGGTATTTCTTTTTTATACTTTCCATTGCGTTTATAAATTCCTCAAGAGTGTTTTTCTAGCTGAGTTGTTCATGTACTTCTGGTACAGTTTTTTGTTTGAGAATTTCTGTCATATTCAATCATTTTATGAAACTATATCCATAACACTATCATATTTCCTGAATAGAAGCAAAAAACGAAAGATATTTTAATAATTTCTTAATATTTCGAAAATTTTCCATTTTACAATGGATTTATTTTCTATATACTTTCCGGACTTTAGCTTTTTATCTATTATTTTCTATGAATCTCCTCATCGGTGCAAATTTCAAGATGAATAAGACGAATACAGAACTCTTGGAATATTTCCAGACTTTTACTACAGAATATCCAAATACTCCGGGAGTGGATGTTATGATTGCTCCTGCAACTATAGGACTTTCAAAGGCAGCAGAATTTATAGAGAATTCTCCTATACATCTTGGGGCACAAAATATGTTTTCAGAACTCTCTGGAGCATATACTGGAGAAACTTCTCCTCTTATGCTTCAGGATATCAAGTGTGAATATGTTATACTCGGACATTCTGAACGTCGAACGATTTTCGGTGAGACGGATGAGATGGTAAATAAAAAAGTAAAAACAGCACTTGCGCACAACATCCGTCCGATTCTCTGTATCGGTGAAAACCTCGCTCAAAAAGAAGAAGGACAAACAAAAGATATTCTTCGTGTTCAACTCGAAAAAGGGCTCGCAGGAATTGAAGATACAACTAACATTGACATTGCTTACGAACCAGTATGGGCAATCGGAACAGGGAAGTCAGCTACTCCAGAATACGCCGAGGAGATTCATATGTTTATTCGAGAAATCCTTGGGCAACAAGAGAGTCGAATAATTTACGGAGGAAGTGTGACAGAAGCGACTGCTCATGAACTCATAAGTAAACGTGAAGTGAACGGATTTCTTATCGGTTCTGCTGCACTTGATCCGAGACGACTCATTAAAATTGTAGAAGAAGCAACAAGATAAAATATGAAATAATCTCGATATTCATATTCAAAGACTCCTTTCCTCATTCTCCGTACAAGTCGTACGGTTCACTTCGGTAACACCATAAGGGTGTGCTATGGCGTCGCTTTTCATACGAATCTCATCGTTCTTTCATATTTCTGGAAAATCAAATACTTTATTTAAATTTAATCCTTTTTTTCTTATGTGATCAAAATCCATTAACCCAACTACGGGAGAAACTATCTTTGAAGCTCCATATATTAGTGAAGCGGAACTTGCAGTTAAAATTGAAACGGCAGCCAAGGCCTACAAAGCTTGGCGAGATACTCCGCTTGCTGAAAAACAACGTCTTTTTACTGCTCTTGCGGAAGTACTCGAGTCACAGAAAGGAGAACTTGCGAAGATTGATACTCTTGAAATGGGTATGCCAATCGGCGATGCTTGAGGAGATGTTGCGAAATCTATCGGAACTATCAAATATTTCCGAGATAATGCAGAAAAACTTCTTTCACCAAAGGTATTTGATGAAGGTGGTGCGAAAGGACGAATTGTCTATGAGCCACTCGGAGTTCTTTATTGTGTAACCCCTTGGAATTTTCCATTCAATCAGGTAATCCGATCAACTATCCCAAATATTATTGCAGGAAATACCGTTCTCGTGAAACATGCATCTAATGTTCCTCAAGCAGCTATTGCTCTCGAAGCAGCGTTTCTCAAAGCAGGATTCCCAGAAGGAGTATATACAAATCTCCTTATTCCATCGTCTTTTTCAGAATCGATTATCGCGAACAAAGCTATCGTCGGAGTAACCCTCACAGGAGGAGACAAAGCAGGTCGAGTTATCGGTTCACTCGCAGGAAAGTACCTCAAACCTTCGGTTCTCGAGCTCGGTGGATCCGATCCATTTCTCGTACTCGATAATGCTCGTATGGACGAGATTGTGAAATCTGCAATCTCCGGACGAATGTCCAATTGTGGACAGAAATGTAACTCTTCAAAACGATTTATCGTTCTTGAAAAATACTACGAAGAGTTCTGTCAGAAATTCGCAAAAGGAATGAGTGAACTGGTAGTTGGAGATCCCCTTGAACTCACCACAAAAGTTGGACCAGTTGCCAAAGAAGATATGCTTGAAGAAATCGAATCTCAGGTTGCAGACTCTATCAAGGCTGGAGCAAAACTCTTGACTGGAGGTGCTCGTCTTGACCGACCAGGATTTTTCTATACTCCAACGGTTCTCGCTGATGCAAAACCAGGAGTTCGAGCCTTCGATGAGGAGGTATTTGGTCCGGTAGCACCAGTTGCTATGGCACGAGATATCGAGGAACTCATCTCCCTTGCTAACGCTTCACGTTACGGACTCGGATGTTCTATCTTTGGAGATGATCGAGCACAGATTGATTATGTTGCTGCTCGAATCGAAGCAGGAAATATTGCCATCAACAAAATCGTAACAAGTTATGCTTTTCTTCCATACGGAGGAATTAAAGATGCCGGATATGGAAAAGAACTCGGAGAACATGGAATCAAAACATTTATGAATGAAAAAGTGATTGTGGAAGGGTAAAATAGTACTCTGAAATACTTACGTGTAAATAATCTCAAAAAAGATATATTGCTCGAACGTACCGAGGATTGTTTGAGTGTATTGCTCTGATATATTTATAACAAGCAAAAGCGAGTTCCGTAGGAAGTGAGAGAATATATCTTGGTATTATTTGAGTAATTGAGCATAAAAAGAATCTCCAGATTTTTTCTGGGGATTCTTTTTACAGAGGAAAACTTGCAAACAAAAGGCTTTTCCATATAATCCCCGCGTATTTATTATCTCACTATATTCTCCTTATGAAATGACTTGGTTTCCGTCTCGCGATTATCGTGCTTTTGGCGATTTTTTCAGCTGCTTATATTCTTCCATGGAAAACTATAGGAATCAGTACTCCGTTCCCTGTTAGTGAGTACAAACTTGGTCTCGATCTTCATTGAGGAGTAGAGCTTGATTATAAAATAGATCTTGAGGATGCTGCTAAAAAATCAGATTTTCAATCCAAGGATATTATTGAAGGATTGAAATCCATCGTAGAGAAACGTGTAAACTCTCTTGGTACTGCAGAACCTACTATAGCAACAGCAACATACGGAAACGAAGAACATATTATCGTTCAGATTCCAACTCAGAACTTCGATGGAGAAAATCTTACCGCAGAGGAAAAGAAAGCGAAAAATGATGAATATATCGCAAAAGCAAAGGAAACTATCGGGAAAGTGGTTCGTCTCGAATTTAAAGAACAGAAAACTATAATAACTGATGCAGATAAACAGGAGCGTACAGATATCGCAAAAAAAGTTCTTACGGAAGTTCAATCAGCAAGTTATCCATTTGCTACTATTGCGAATAAATACAAGGATCAGTATGAAAATATAGAATACCGCGCAGGAAGTGGCGAAACTTCTGAGATGCCTGTAGAATTTACATTTACTGGAATGGAAAATGTAAAAACTCCCTATACTTCTCCGAAAATTATGGAAACTCAGAAAGGGGCGGGATATACTCTCGGAAAAGATAATCAACTCGAACAAATAGAAGGGGAGAAAGGATACAGTATTGTTCGAATTAACAATATAACAACTACTGAAAAAGAACGTGAAATAAAGACTGGAACTGGGGTGGATGAAGTAACTAAAAAAGAAAAGTACACGGCAACTATTTATGATTATGAAGGAATATTTGTAAGTCAGAAACCAAGCGAATGGACTCCTGCTCAGACTGCAGATGGAAAGGTTCTTGATGAACAATATCTTACAAAAGCTTCTGTAAGTTTCTCTCAAGGATTCGCTCCTCAGGTAGATCTCCTTTTTAATGCAGATGGTGGAAAGATTTTCGCAGAACTTACGAAACGTCTTCAAGGAAAAGAGATTGCTATATTTGTTGGAGGACAGCTTCTTACAGCTCCAACTGTTCAAACAGTTATTCCAGATGGTCGAGCAGTTATTACTGGAAACTATACTGCTGAGAGCGCGAAGAAACTCGCAACCGATATCAATACTGGTATTGTTCCAGCACCAATCTACCTTACGAGTGAACGAACTATCGATGCGAAAATCGGGGCAGATGCTCTTCGAGTTATCATTAATGCCGGTCTTATCGGACTTCTCCTTATTATCGTATTCCTTGTTCTTATCTATCGAGTTTCTGGACTTATGGCAGGGATTGCTCTTGTTATCTATGGACTTCTCCTCCTTGCTATTGTGAAATCATTTGGAATCGTTTTGACTCTTGCTTCCATTGCGGGTATTATCCTCTCCATAGGACTTGCGATTGATGCGAATATCCTTATCTTCGAACGAACGAAAGAAGAACTTCGTCGGGGGGTAGAAGTAGAGAAAGCAATCATTGTCGGATTTGGAAAATCATGGTCAGCAATCTGGGATAGTCATATCACGTCATTTACCAGTGCGGTGGTTCTCTATATCTTCGGTATCAGTCTTATTAAAGGATTCGGACTTATGCTCGGTCTCGGTATTCTCCTTTCTCTCTTTACAGCTATGTGGGTATCTCGAATACTTATTCTTGTAGCTGGAAATAAGATGCGAAAGAAAACGAAATGTTTTATCGGAGTGTAATTAAACGGAAAAATAAATAAAATCCCCTATTGGAAACAAGAGGGGATTTTTTATTAAAAAATAACTTGATTTTTTGTCAATTATCCTATACTCGGAGTATATAGTACTTTTCTTCTTTTTGTATGAATAAAATACTGGAATTTAAACTTCCTAAAAAATCAACCCAAGCAACCTCTAATATCTCTCCTATTTGAGAAAAAGTTTCAGCAACTATACATAAACTCACCAGTCTAAGCCCGACATTTCATGTCTATGAAGAAAGACTTCTTGTTTGAGATGTGAATACTATGGAATTTTTTACAGTACTTCTAGAATCTGGATCTGTGACTATCGTTAATCTTGGAGAGGAAATTAATCTTAAATCTATACTTAGGGTGGAAAAATCCCCAAATGATATATATGAAATAGGTGTTGATGATTTTATTCGCCTAACAGAACCTATTCAATGAATGGTTCAGGGTGATGAAATTGACGCTTATCTTATACCTATGCTCAGTGGTCTTGGCTTGCAAATCGGAATGATAACAGAAGACGAGGATACCTTTACGGAATCGATTATGACTGAAGAAGATGCTGAAATTTTTCACGCAGATACTATTATGGCAGTATGGGAAGATGGTTTTTATTCATGTCTTATAGATAATATAGATGGTGAAGGGCAATATTTCACAGTAGATAATTTTACATCTCCTATGGGAATGCCACTCTTGTATCTTCTTTGTCAAGCCTATGAAGAATATTTCGGAAGTGGATGTATTGTAGATGAAGAACGGATAAAAATAGAACTTGAATCATATGAATGAATCTATACTCACACGAGACTCGTCTCTATTCCTCTCTTGAATAACATTATTCTTGCAGCAATAGAACGAAAATATCCTCTGTATTCGAATTATCCATCCGATAAACGTATTAAGATGTTTTATGATAAAGTAATATACCCGCTTCTCTCGGAAGAATACTTGAGCGGAGAATTTAAAGAAGAATAGATAAATGAGCCAAGAAAAATCCCCACCGAATCGGTGGGGATTTTTCTGGATTTAATTTTTTTAAAAGCCAATTATAACGCTATAAACCAAGGAAAAAACCTCTGGCGTACTCATATGCAATAAGGATTGGTTACTAAATTTTCCACAAAAAACCTATTTCATCTTATTTCTCAAAAATGCTGGAACATCGAGATCAGACTGTGGGGCAGTGTTTGCAGCTCCCATGGAAGCCTGATTTGACGGAGCATTCTGCATAGGCGCGTGGTGTCCAAGCATCTTCTTTCCGAATTGGTTAGCAAGAGACTTTGGTGCTTCCTGATATCGTTGGTTGGTTTCTTCATTGAAACCAGTGGCAACCACGGTAATCTTGATTTCTCCAGTGTAGTTCTCGTTGATAGTAGCTCCGAAGATAATATTTGCTTCTGGATCACATGCTTCGGTAATGATACGTGCTGCTTCATCTACTTCGAACATAGAGAGATCAGTTCCTCCTGTGATATTGAAAAGAAGCCCACGAGCACCTGCAATAGAGAGTTCGAGAAGAGGGGAGTCTACTGCTGCTCGAGCAGCTTCAACTGCACGGTTTTCACCGCTTCCATATCCGATACCCATGAGGGCAGAACCAGCATTTTCCATAACACTTCGAACATCGGCAAAGTCGACATTGATAAGCCCTGGAAGAGTAATAAGGTCAGAAACTCCTTGTACCCCTTGATTGAGAACCTCGTCTACGATATTAAATGCATCAAGAAGAGGAGTTTTTTTATCAATAATAGAAAGAATCTTATCATTTGGAATCGTAATAAGGGTATCTACTTTTTCCTTGAGACGTTCATATCCATCGATAGCTTGTATAAAACGTCGTTGTCCTTCAAAGGCAAATGGTTTTGTTACAACTCCAATAACGAGTGCTCCGAGTCCTTTTGCGATTTCTGCAATAATTGGTGCTGCTCCAGTTCAGGTTCCTCCACCGAGTCCACAAGTAACAAAAACCATGTCAGCTCCAGCAAGAGCTTGTTTGATTTCTTCGCTTGATTCCTCTGCAGCTTTCTTTCCCATTTCTGGATTTGCTCCAGCTCCAAGTCCACGAGTGGTTGCTCGTCCGATATTAATTCGAATCTGTGCTTTAGAAGTGAAAAGTGCCTGTGCATCAGTATTAACTGCAATAAATTCTACACCTTCGAGTCCAGACTGAATCATGCGATTAATTGCATTGGATCCGGCTCCTCCAACTCCAACTACTTTAATATTAGCAACAGGAGAAATGTAATCAGAAACATTAATTTCTTCAATATTATCTCGAGAAAAGTTACTACCACCTCCGAGAAGAGATTTGAGTTTATCATCAGTCTTTCGAACAACCATATAGGGAAAAGTTAAGAAAAATAAATAAGAAATTTATAAGTGATTTCTAGAAAAGTTATTATGGCATTATTTTTTTCAGAGCATTTTTAATTGATTCAAAAAATCCACCGAATGAAACATTGAATTTAAATCCACTTCTTGCTACTCCATATTTTTGAGAAAGAAGAAGGGTTCCGATAATCCCTGCGAATATTGGATCTCCGATAGAAGTTCCACTGATGAAATCAGAATCCTCAGGAGTTCCAATCATAGAAGGGAGCCGGAGAACTTCTTTCGCGAGATCATTTACATCTCGTGCTTTTGCACCACCACCACTTATTACTGCTCCTTCAGGAAGCATTCCATCTTTTCCTATTTTCTTGAGTTCATTATTTACATAGTAGAATATTTCAGAGTAACGAGCTCGAATAATTTCAGAAAGATATTTTCGTGAAATGGAAGTCGTTTCATTTTTAGAAATCTTTGCAAGATCAATTTCCTCATCTTTTGCTTTTTCTTCTTTGCAGAATCCAACAGAACCATATTCGATTTTGAGTTTTTCTGCCGTATCAATAGATACTCGTGCTCCGAGAGCAATATCAGAGGTAACATGCTCTCCTCCGATAGGTATAACAGAAGCGAATACAAGAGCTCCTTCTTCAAATACTGCTACATCGGTCGTACTTGCTCCGATATCGATACATACGACACCGAGTTCTTTTTGTCTTTTAGAAAGAACTGCTTCCGGTGCTGAGAGAACATTCGGATAAATATCAAGAATATCAACCCCTACATCATAGATACCTTTTTTAATATTTGAAAGAATATTGCTGGAAATACAAAAGATATGACTTCGAACTTCAAGTTTCTTAGCAGACATTCCGACTGGGTTTTTTACTCCTGATTCCATATCGAGAGTGAAGGATTCAGGGATAACTTTGAGAACTACTTTATTCATGAGATCAACTCCATTCTGACTCATATCAAGAACCCGATTTACATCATCATTACTTACTTCTCCGTGCGGAACGGAGATAATACCGTTATTAGCAACGACTTCGATATTGGTTCCAGAAAGAGAAAGATAGATGGCAGAAACTTGTTCTCCCGTCATCCTCTCTGCTTCAGATAAAGAATCATCTATATTTTTTTTGAACTCGTCCATATCGATGATATTTCCCTTTCGAATCCCATTGGATTTGGCAATACCAACACCAAGAACACGAAGTTTTTTATCCTCGGTAAATGTGGCGATAACAGTTTTTATCTTTGCTGTTCCTATATCTATGGCGGTGAAAACTTCTCCAGATACCATATGTTGTAATGAAGTTAGTAGAAAATAAAGCGTTGTATAAAAATTGTGTTCAAGAACATCCTTTATGTGGAGACATTCTCTGTAGAAAGGATAACTCCTTAACGCGACATATTATATGGTGGAACTTCTATTTTTCAAATGGAAATAAAAAATAAAATTTCTCTTTTTTTCTTTCTTTTTCGAAGAGAGTATTTTTGGTCATTTTGATTATTAGTATAATGGTATATTTTATAATATTTTTATTTGTCTTTTCTCTTGTTTTCCATACAATAACGCCACTTTTACTCAATAATACACTAAGTTTTATGCAAAGTAGTTCTAAAAAACTCAACGCCTATACGGTAGAGCTTACTATTAAAGAAAATGCAAAGGAGTTTGAAAAAGCTCGAGCGGAGACTATTGAAAATATCCGAAATAATGCAACTGTTAAAGGATTTCGAAAAGGAGCCCACATTCCTGAAGAAGTGATCGTAAAAGAATATGGGGAGGATATGATTCGAGAACGAACCGTAAATACACTTCTTGATAAGATTTATCATAAAGCTCTTCAGAAAGAGGGAATTATTCCTGTTTCTGCTGGTTCTGTTAAATCAGTGGTTTCAGAATCTCCACTTGAGGTTGTGTTGGAGGTAGAGATACTCCCAGAGGCTGTTATTGATGAGAAAAAAATGAAAAAGATTAAGATTAAGAAGACAGAAGTAAAAACAGAAGAAGACGAAGTAACTTCTACTATTGCTGAAATCGAGAAACGATTCACTCATTTTCATGAAGCTGGAGCTCATAGTGAAGATGGATTCGATGCTTCTACTGTAGTTATCGAAAAAGGAGATCGTGTAACCATCGATACTCAAGGATTCGATAAACAATGAGGAAAGGAAATTCCAGAAACGAAAGTAGATGCATTTCCTCTTGTTATTGGTTCAGGTTCATTTATTCCAGGTTTTGAAGATAAAATGCTTGGAAAGAAGGTTGGTGAAGTAGTAGAATTCGATATCACTTTCCCAGCAGATTATCACTCAGAAGAATTCAAGAATCGAAAAGTATTCTTTATGACCACTATTTTTAAGATTGAAAAAGCTCATCGTCCAGAATGGACTCCGGAGTTCATTGAACAACTTCGTGGAGTAAAAACAGATTTTGAAGGATTTAAGGAAGTGCTTCGAAAAGAAATTCAAGCAGAAAAAGACTATCAAGCACGAGCAAAAGATGAACACAATCTCTTAACGGAACTTATGGAAATCACGGAACTTGAAGTAGGACCATCTCTTATCCAGTCTGAAATTGACCGCGTATTCTCTGAACAGAAACATAATATCGAATCTCAGGGGTATACTATGAAAGATTACCTTTCTCATGCAAAAAAAGACGAGGCTCAATATAAGGAAGAAGTAGTAAAACCAGAAGCAGTTCGTCGAGCAAAAGCAGAACTTATCCTTAAAAAGGTTCGAGAAATGCTTAATATCGAATCTACAGAAGAAGAAGTAAAAGCAGAAGTAGAAAAAGTAATTGCTGGATATCAAAGCGATAAAGTCATAGAGCGACTCCGAGCGAAACTTGTTCCTGGAGATGATTACTATGAGGATATCAAGAATAGAGTTACGTACCGAAAAGTGGTGGACTCATTCTTTGCTTAGTTGGATATCTCTAAAATGCGAACTTCACGTTCAAACTTCACGTTCCTTTGATTCAGGCTTCATTGTATTTCAGTACGCCTCGCTTCGGTACGCAGTTTTCACGAGAATTTCATCATTTTTTAGACATTCATGAAATTATTAGAGATTTCGTATATCTATTTAATGTTCGTAATTTAATGATTAATACTCTCATTACAAAAATCTTCGGTGATCCATCCGAAAAACGGGTTAAGAACTATACTCGTGATCTCGAAGAAATTAAGGTTCTTGAAGCGAAGCTGGAGCAGGAGATTACTTCTGTCGAGCTTGTTCAGGCGAAAACTCGCGATTTTATGGCGAGATTTGAGGGACTCGATTACCGAAAGGATGAGGATTACCAACAGATTCGTTCTATTTTGAACGAGATAAAGTTCGAAGCGTTTGCGACGCACCGAATCGCTTGTCGGCTCATCAATGACCAGACGTTCGTTCTTCCAGAAAATAAGGTTATGAAATGGTCGATGGTTCCGTATGATGTGCAGCTCATTGGAGCACTTGCACTTCATGATGGGGCTATCGCCGAGATGCGAACAGGGGAAGGGAAGACTCTCGTTGCGACGATTGCCGCGTATCTCAATGCACTTGCAGGACTTCCGGTACATGTCGTAACAGTCAATGATTACCTTGCACGGCGTGATGCACTTGAGATGGGAGTTATTTACCGAACACTTGGACTCACAGTGGGAGTGATTGTTCATAATCAGCAACCGAATGAGAAGCAGGAACAGTATCGATGTAATGTTGTGTATGCAACCAATAATGAACTCGGGTTTGATTATCTTCGTGACAATATGGCTCCGACTCTCGAACGTCGTGCTATGGGGCCGCTCTTTTTCGCGATTATCGATGAGGTAGATTCTATTCTCGTGGATGAAGCTCGTACTCCGCTCATTATCTCTGCTCCCGATAGTGAACCGACAAGTAAGTATGTGAAGTTTGCTCAGATTGCAAAGAAATTGGAAGATATAAAACATTATAAAGTGGATGAGAAAATGAAGACCGCGAGTCTGACTGAAGAAGGGATTATGGAGATTGAACGTATTCTTGGAATCGAGAATATCTATGTTTCTGCTCACTACAATGATCTTCATCATATAGAAAATGCGCTCAAGGCCGAGACGGTGTATAAGAAAGACGTGGACTATCTCTCTCGAAATGATGAGATTCTCATTATCGATGAGCATACGGGGCGTGTACTTTCTGGACGACGATATTCAGATGGACTCCATCAAGCAATCGAGGCAAAAGAGGGTGTAACAATTCAGCAGGAATCTCGTACACTTGCTTCTGTAACATTTCAGAACTATTTTCGTTTGTATCGAAAGCTTTCTGGTATGACAGGGACTGCCAAAACTGAAGAAGAAGAATTTTATAAGATTTATCGACTCGAAGTTCTTCCGATTCCAACAAATCGTCCGATGATTCGAGACGATCGATCTGATCTTCTTTTCAAGAATGAACTAGGAAAATTTGCGTACGTCGTGAAACTCATTAAAGCATTTCATGAAAAAGGACAACCAGTTCTTATTGGAACTGTTTCGGTTGTGAAATCCGAATATCTGAGCGATCTCCTGACAAAAGCAGGAGTTCCACATAAAGTACTTAATGCGAAACAGGATGCAAATGAAGCAGAGATTGTCGGTGCTGCTGGTAAATTTGGTGCAGTAACGATTGCAACAAATATGGCAGGACGAGGAACTGATATTAAAGTGTCGGACGAAGTACGAAATCTCTCTGGAGAAGTTGTAGTGGAAGGACAGACCTACAAGCTTGGAGGACTTGCAGTCATCGGAACTGAGAAACACGAAACCCGACGTATCGACAACCAGCTTCGAGGACGTTCTGGACGCCAGGGGGATCCCGGACTTTCTCAGTTTATGGTAAGTCCACAAGATGATATTATGCGAATATTTGGAGGCGATAAACTCTTTTCGATTTTCAATGCTCCGATGTTTGCTTCTATTCCTGACCACGAACCACTTCTCGAGTCTGGGATGCTCACGAAGCGTATAGATGGAGTTCAGAAACAGGTAGAGGGTCGGAACTTCGATGTTCGAAAGCATATCCTTGAATACGATGATGTCCTCAATCAGCATCGTCTCGTTATTTATGGACGACGTAATAAAATTCTCGAACAAGGAGATATTCATGAGGATATTATTTCCATGGTTCGTATTCAGGCGGAAGCTTTTGTAGACGGAGTACTCTATTCTGACGACAAGTATGAATGGGATTTGGATCATCTTATTTCCGAAACCAATACATTTGCTGGAAAAGAAATTCTGAGAGCAGAAGATATTACCGATGGAGAGGACAAAGAAGCGATTAAGGAAATAGTGGCAAATCAGTTTGTGACAACTATCGAGACGATTCGCGCAAACGGAAAAACTGAAGATTTTGCTGATTTTGAAAGAAAACTTACTCTCCAATCTATTGATGAACTTTGGATGCAACATATTGATACAATGGCACATCTTCGAGAGGAGGTGGCTTTTGAAGGATATGCTCAGAAAAATCCGTTAGTTGTTTATAAAGAACGAGCCTTTGATAAATTCGTGGCACTTCTCGGGGAAATCGGATTCAAGGTTACAAAAGGGCTTTTAACTGCTTCTCCGAAGCAACAGATTGAGCGAATTGAGCTCGATGAAAAAACACTTCAGGCACTTCTGGCTACAGATGAAAGTGAACTCAAGAATCTTAATATCAATAACCTTCTTTCTGATGCGATGGCACAGAAATTTGGAGCTCCAGGGCATACAGAAGAAGGGGTTCGTGTTGTGCATGCAGGTAAAAAACCAGAACTTGGAACTGAATACAAAAATATTGGACGAAATGATCCGTGTCCTTGTGGAAGTGGAAAGAAATTTAAACAGTGTCACGGAAAATAAGAATCTGAATATAAAAAAGCAAGTCGAATAAAATTTGATTTGCTTTTTTTGTTTTTTTGAGTATAGCAATATATAGTGAATTGTTATTATTCTCAATATTTTCCCTATGTCCATACTTTCGGAGATACAATCTCACAAGAAAAGTCGACGCTTTGCTACTATTGTTACAGTAGTAGTTCTAGTTTTTTTGGCGGGTATGGTTTATGTATGATTTCTGATATTTAAAGAAACACCAGAAACTTCCATTATTCCCTATATTGTACATTCTGGCTCTATTACGGAGAGTATTTCTGGGGATGGAAAATCACTCTACCGTGGATATTATAATCTCGCTTTTCCTATTTCGGGAAAAGTTGCAGATGTTTATAAGAAAGAAGGGGAGAAGGTAATAAAAGGAGAAGCAATTGTTGCACTCGATGACACTTATATGCAATTTGATCTAGAGAAAGCAAAAATCGCTCTTGAAACAGCACGGGCGAATCTCATTGCAAAACAGGCGACAGCACCGTCGATAGAGGATATACGTATCTCTGAAAAGCAACTTGAACAAGCGATGTTGACGTTGGAAAATACCAAACGTCAGGTGGATTCTGGGATTCTCGCTGCAAAACAATCGCTCGAAACGACGGAAACAACATTAAAATCCGCAGAAAATGACTTGAAAGCAACAAAAGACAATATGGAAGCTACTCTTCAGAGTACAATTAATTCTATCACTATTGCAGAAAAAGAGCTTCAAAATGCAAGAAATGATAGAAATCGCATTATACTCGATGGGTCTGGAAGTCTTCGAGATCTCCGTGAAAAAGGATTTCTTGCTATCGATGCTATGACGAGTACTCTTATAAAAAATCTCAATGATATCGATTCTCTTCTCGGACTCACCGACGTGAATAAAAACAAGAACGATACCTTTGAAACCTATCTTTGAGCGAAAGATATAAGTACGAAAAACCGTGCCGAGAGTGATTTTCATACAGCGAAATCAGCATTAGATTTATTTTTGTGAGATTGGAATACAGTTCGTGCATATCCTCCATATTCAGAGACTGTATCATATATGGATACACTCTATAAGGTATCGGTACTTGTTTCCGATACGCTCTCCGATGTTCTCCTTGTACTTCAAAATTCCATTGCTTCGAGTAATTTTCCACAGAGTTCCATCGATAATTCTATAACTTTATTTGATTCAGAACTTTCTGCATTGAAATCGCAAAATAGCATTTTTATTGCAATGAAACAAACAATTTCTACCAAAGAAATGAGTCTCGTAACTGATGTAAAAACTCGGGATGATGCCATAAATATACTTATATCCCGACTCTCGCTTGCAAAAAGTACACTTCAAAATACCGAGTCCAATACTATACTTCTTCTTCAAGCATCTGAGGCGAGATATAATCTCGCACAAAAACAGGTCGAGTCGAGTAAGCTTCAGTATGACACTGTCGTGAAACAGGGAAAAGATACCATCGCTTCCGCGAGTAAACAAGTCGATATAGCCCGTGCATCATTGGATGCGAAACGGAAACGGGTAAGCCCCGAGGAGCTCGCCCCATACGAGATTGCCATCCGTACCGCAGAAAACTCACTCAAGGAAGCAGAACAACGACTCAAAGATACCATTCTTATAAGTCCGACTGATGGGGTTATGACGAAAGTAGATGTCCTTGTATGAGAAGAAAGACTTGCAGGAACTCCATGTATTTCACTTGTTGATACGGTTCATCCGTACATAAAATCTAGCATGGAGGAGATTGATATTGTAAAAATCCATACGGGACAAATTGTTCATATTTCTTTCGATGCGTTAGAAGGAATAAATTTTACTGGATCTGTGACTTTTATAAGTCCATCGTCTTCGATCGATATGAATGGAATTGTGACTTATTGAGTTGATATTGCTTTCGATCCTGATATAACTTGAGTTCGTGAAGGAATGAGTGCAACAATCGATTATATCATAGATGAAGTGGATAATGTCCTCGTCGTACCATTGGGGGCTCTCATGGAAACTGGTGGAAAATATTCACTTTTCTCGCTTGATCGTAATGCTCAAATTCCGGTTGAGATAGGAATTTCGGATGGGAAGATGACGGAAGTGCGAAGTGGTGTAAAGTTGGGGGAGAGAATAAAAAGTGAATAATTTTATAATCACCAGAAACAATATGAAAACAACAAATTCTCTCATAGCACTCGATATCGGTGCTGGTAATATTACTTTTGGAAGAGACCTCCGGAGACTGAATCCTCAGATTGGAACAGTTATCTGTGCGGATCCGTACATAGAAAAAAACTATGCAAAATATGATTCGATAGGGTCGTTATTAGGAGCAACGGTTTATAATATAGGGGTCGCTCTCTCAAAGCTCACAAAGATATCAACATCCCGAGAAGTGGAAGAAATAATTCAGAATTCGAAAAAAGGTGTTTTCAAAGCTATTGCTACCTATGAAAATACAGGATTGCCAGATGAATCAGTGGATATTGTTGTTCTCAATTCTCCACATCCTTTGACTATGCCAACGAATTCTGATTTTGATGAATTTCATCGGGTTCTAAAAAAATGAGGGATATTCTATTTCGGACATTCCACCGACATTCGCCATACATTCGATGAAGAACAGATGGTTCTTATGGGAAAATGAGGATTTTCTAGAAGTACACAGGAGGCTATTATTAAGGAACAAAATCTTGTATTTCCTATGAGTCCAGTGATACGCTCGAATGTTAAGACAAAACATTTTCGCGATAAATGATATGAAATATCTTCCATAAATTATATATATCATGAAAATTGAGGACTTCCACTCCGTCCAAACTGGAAAGCGTGGATAAAAAAGTAGAAAATAATTTTTTCCTATGACTCTCTCCATTCTCCTTCTTGCCCTCAAATCTCTCCGCTCAAACAAGCTTCGGAGTGGTTTATCGGTGCTTGGAATCGTGATTGGAACATTTACAATCGTATTTGTGAATGCGATTTCTGGTGGAGTAGATAGTTTTATAAAAAATCAGCTTAGTTTCCTTAATGCGACCTCAATTTTCGTCGAACCATCGAGTACATCGCTCGCATCTTCAAGGCTCCGGGAAGAGGATTTAAATGAGGTTATACCGAAAACAAAACATATTTTAATGTGATCAGTCCTCTCTATGGGGCGAGCAAATATAAGTGCGGAGAATAAAACAGAAGGGTATATGCTCATCGGAACCGATGAGAACTTTCTCAAGGTTATGAGTTTTTCTCTTTCTCTTGGGCGGTACTTTACCAAAAGTGAAGTGGTCACATCCAATAAAGTGGTTATCATAGGTAAAGACATTGCCAATAAATTCTTTGATCGTGAGGATGTGGTTGGTGAATCTATTACTATTGCAAAGAAGAAATTTCGTATTATCGGAGTGCTCGGAGATGCTCCATCTCTCTCGGGCATGTCATTTAATGCCATAGTATACATACCATATACAACTTCAAAACGCTTTCTTATCTGACAAAATAACAATACTCTTGCACTTGTATTCGTAGCACGAAATGCAGAGTCGGTCACACTCGCTGCCGAGGAAATCCGGATTATTCTTCGAAAACTTCATAATATTCGTGAGGGGGAAGTGGATGACTTCAATGTCTTCGAGCAGAAGTCAATGGTGAGTGCGATAAATCTCATCACACAAGCGCTTGCATATCTCCTTATAGGAATCGCTGTTCTTATCCTCATAGTTTCAGGAGTCGGGATTATGAATATCATGTATGCATCGGTTGCAGAGCGAACTCAGGACATCGGGGTATTGCGGGCCATCGGGGCGAGACAACAGGATATTGTTATTCAATTTCTCGCAGAATCGGTCATACTTGCACTCTTTGGAGCATGTATCGGAATTCTCCTTTCTGAAACTTGTATTTTTATTATCAATCACTTGAATCTTGGTTTCGAGCTTGTACGAGGAATTTTCGGAGATATTTTTGCTCTTGGTTTCACCGGTACACTCGCCGTGTTCTTTTGAATCTATCCAGCGATTCAGGCATCAAAATTAGATCCGGTAGAGGCGTTGAAATAATTAAAAATTAATAATAGGGATATGCTCAAAAAAATCCTCTCTGCTCTCACTCGTAAAAAATCTCCGATAAAATCGGTGCCGATTATCGAGCTTAAAGATCTTGCGAAGTCGTACTATCTCTCGACTGGTAAAGAGATTCCAGTTCTTCGGGATATCGACCTCACAATTCAGAAAGGCGAGTTTGTAGCACTTATGGGAGAGAGTGGATCAGGAAAATCGACCCTCCTGAATGTTATAGGATTTCTTCACTTCCTTACAGGTGGAAAATACTTGTTAGAAGGAGAAAATGTTTCGGAACTTCGAGATGATGAATCACTTTCATATATTCGCAGTCGCAAGGTAGGTTTTATATTTCAACAATTCCATCTCCTTCCACGATTGAGTATCCTTGAAAACATAGCACTTCCTGGAATATATTCCGGTATTGATTCAGATGAGCGAATAACACGAGCGAAATATCTACTCAATCGTCTTAAGCTTTCTGAAAAGATATCAAGTTTTCCAGGAGAGCTCTCCGGATGACAACAGCAACGAGTTGCTATTGCAAGAGCTCTTATGAATGATCCAGAAATACTCCTCGCCGATGAACCGACTGGAAATCTGGATTCAGCAACAACAGAGGAAATTATGAAACTTTTGGTGGAACTTAATATGCAAGGAAAAACCATTATTATGGTTACACACGCAAATGATGTAGCAAGTCGTGCCGATAGGATTATTCGGCTTCGAGATGGGAAAATAGTAGCATAGAGAATTATTCGTTTTCTCTTGCTTTTTTCATGAAATTTCATACAGTACTGGTAAAATATCTATCCGTACTTATTTTATCTATTTCATGAACGAACAACAAATACAGAGAAATTTTAACACAGAAGAAATAGAATTGGTGATGAACAAGTGGCTCATCGGAGATACTGAATCACTCATTGTCCTCATAGAAAAAGGAACGACTGACAATCTTATAGCACTTAAATGATTGGTAAATACTTCCAAAGCATTAGATAGTAATCAATCTACTTTTCTTGTTTCCAAGATAGATGAGGCTATAAAAAATCGTGAGCTCGGAATAATGGGCGAACAACCAAAAACAAAGCTCCAAGAAGTAATCGATTTTTTTCGAGATCTCATTATTATTTTTGTAGTAGTAATTTTGGTGCGAACTTTTATTGCTGCACCGTTTCAGATTAGTGGTTCTTCCATGGAAGAGAGTTATCATGATGGAGAATTTATTCTTGTAAATAAATTTTCATATGCAGATTTTTGAATCGCAAAAATAGGAGATCCAGTTCGTGGGGATGTGGTTATTCTCCGTCCGCATGCTGCGAACAATAAAGAATATTATATCAAGCGAGTAATAGGAATGCCAGGGGATACTCTTAGATTCAAAGGAGGAGATGTATTCTTGAAAATGGCAGGAAAGACAGAATTTATAAAGCTCGATGAAAAATATCTCTCACTCCTAAATAATGGGAAAACCTTTCTCCCAATGGATGTAAAAGAGACAGAGTTTGTAGTTCCATACGGACAATACTTTACTATGGGGGATAATCGAAATAATTCTTCGGACTCACGTTCTTGCTTTATGTCTTGTACTATTCCAGGTTCTACTCATTTTATCAGTCGAGAAAATATTGTCGGAAAACTCTTTATTGATTTTGGATATGTGAATATCTTTCGTGAAGGAGGTATTCGTGCAACTGGAGAATGGAAATGGACACATGCTCCTCGATTTCTTGCAACCCCAAAGGATTGGATATATACTGAATTAAAAAATTAAAAAATGTTAAAAAAACATCCTCATTTTCATATACAAGAACTCCGTGGAATTATCGGACATATTATTACTGACAAAGATTTTCGTAAGCTTCAGGCTCATCGACATCATATGTTTTTTAATCGATATGAACATCTTTTGAATGCTTCATTTTTTGCATATCAACTTGCACGTCTTTTTCGTGCAGATTTGGAAGTATGTGCTCTTGCTGGACTTTTACATGACTACCATTTTACTACTTTGAAATCGTATAGTCATGCAGTAATTGCCGCAAAGAATGCAAAGAGATTTGATGTTTCTGATGAAATAATAGAGATTGTTCAATCTCATATGTATCCTCTCGGAAGAAGTAAAATCAAACGAGCTCATGGACGGAATTTTTGGGTTGTAAAGATCGCAGATTTTAGTGCTGCTTTTTTTGAGATTAGTTATTCTATTCTCTTTCTTCAGTTCCAGCACGACCGTATCAAACTTAAAAGAACCCATCTACTTATGGAGATGGCAGAGGAATTTGAACAGAAAAATGAGAAAGATAAATAATTAAATAATCAGAAATGTTTTTTCTTATTCAAAAACCCCTCAATCTCTCGAGTTTCTCGGCCATTGCACACTTGCGAAAGAAACTTGGTATTAAGAAAGTGGGACATACTGGAACTCTTGATCCGCTTGCGACGGGTCTTTTACTTGTTGCAACTGATAACTCAACCAAGCTTATTCCGTATATTGATAAAGCTCGGAAAACCTATATTTTTACGGTTCGACTCGATGGTTCGACTCCATCTTATGATCTTGATACTCCTGTAGAATATCTGGATACAAATATTATTGAACAAGCCCGATTGATACTTACTCATGAGAACATAAATCAAATATTACAAACATATTTTTCTGGACAAATAGAACAGGCTCCTCCTTCTTATTCAGCTATTCGAATTCAGTGACAACGTGCATATCACATGGCACGTTCTGGTCAGGAAGTTCAGATTCCAAAACGCCTCATAGAGATATTTTCTTCCAAAATTGTCTCTTTTTCTTTTCCAGAAGTAACCATCGAGATGGAAGTTTCGGTTGGTACTTATATTCGTTCCATCGCTCGAGATCTCGGAGAGAAGCTCGGACTTGCGGGGTATGTGACTATGCTTCATAGAAGTAAGATAGAACATTTGAATGAGAGTATGGCACAAAAAATCGAGGATATTGAAATCGAGAACGCTCTTTCATATGAGTATATTTTCCCTAATTTTGAAGTCCTTTCACTCTCTTCTGATATTATTCAGAAAATAGAAAATGGATTGAAATTTCCAAATACTCTTGGACTCGAATCAGGAAAGAAATACCTCGTGAAAGATGGAGAGAAATATATATCACTCATCGAAGAACAAGAAGGAATAGTACGGATTTGTGCAAATAATATCGGATAAATTTGCTTTTTTCTCTCTTTTCCATATAGTTCTGACTATTCCATTTCTGGCGTATTTTCTGGTTTTGGAAGTTTTTTATTTTATTATAATACCTTGCTCTATGGCACTCGAAAAAAATGAAAAGAAGACACTTATGGAGAAGTTCGCTACTCATAAAGGTGATACTGGTTCTCCAGAAGTACAAGTAGCTATTCTTACAGAACGTATTGAAGATCTCAAACTTCATTTGGATATTCATAAAAAAGATAATCATTCACGTCGTGGTATTATGCTCATGGTAGCAAAACGACGAAAACTTCTTAATTATCTTAAGAAGAAAGATAATGCTCGATATGAGAAACTTATCGCAGAACTCGAACTCCGAAAATAATCCAAAACATAAAAATACGAACGAGATCTTCTTGTTCGTATTTTTTTTTATTTCTCTCTATTTCCTCATACTTTCTATGTCTTTTAAAAAATCCTCTCTTCCGATTATTCTTTTGACCGTTCTTCTTGATATTATTGGATTTACCTCCATACTTCAAGTTTATTTTTTCTTGTTGCTATCGGATTGGTTATAGGTGGTTTAAAGAATAAATTAAAAAATAATAAAACGTAAAAATGAAGTTTTTTGCTTTTTATCGGAAAATAGGGTAATATAAATTCGTTATCCTATTTTTTATTTCCACTTTATGACAGAAAGAATTCATACATTCCCTAGTAAAAAGCCTTATACAGGGGAGATTTTTAATATTGGAAAAGAGGAATTAAAAAAAATTATTTCTCCGATTAAAGATATGAATAACACAGAAATTGTGGAAAATCTTGCAAAATATGAAAATACATCTCCTGGAAAAGATGGAGAAAATACTTTTGAGATGATGGCGCTCTATCAACAAGCTATAAATAGTATTAATAATAATAACGAACTTCGAGTTGATGGTTATTTCGGAAGAGGTATTTATAATGCTTTGAAAGATGTTCAGATAAAAATCGGAGTAGCGAGTGATGGTTTTCCATGACCTGAAACAACCAAAGCACTCATTGAGTATCTTAATTCAAAATCGGTAGCTCCAGAAATAAAAGATGTAAAAAATATAGATTTCATTACAGATCAAATAAATGCAGATAAGGCTATTTTAGAAGCAAAAAAATGAGTAGATATCAATGGTTCTTTCTACTCTTCAGGAGATATTAATAATATTGATTATGCTCTCATAAAACAACCAGATGGTGAGTTTTATCTTTGGGATAAACCAATTGATAGTGCACGAAGTATCTATAGGTTGAATACAGACTATAAAGTCATAGGTGTATATACTGTTAGTTTAAATAATAGACTATTGGATGGTAGATGAGA
>JAQTWX010000013.1 GCA_028689065.1 Candidatus Altimarinota bacterium
TTTCTATTCGTCGCAACCGCGAAGAGAGTCCATACACCACTATCTATGATTTTATCGAACGTAATGGTGGAGATGTTATCAATAAAAAGGCTCTAGAAGCATTGATTCTCTCAGGAGCTCTTGATAATTTTGGAGATCGTGCGAGTCTTTTTGCTTCCATCGGAAAGATGAGTGCAGTTCAAAAAGAAAATGAGAAAAAACAGGCAACGAGCCAAATCGGACTCTTCGATATGGGACACCACGGAACCGAACATCTTCGTTTTTCTCTCGAACAAGCGAAACCTATGACATTCGAAGAACGCATCCGCGGAGAAAAACAATCCATCGGATACGGAGTCTCAGGACACGGGCTCGATGGACTCAAACCGTACATCGACAAACGAACTGTCGGTATGGAGCACGTCGCTGAATGGCGAAAGAAAATGTCTGAGCGAGTGGTCGTAGAAATGGAACACGAAGGAGATGAAACGGAAGAAAGAGAACAGAAAACAGAAAGTACAGAACCTTCTAAAAAACCGACAGAAACAATAACTGAGGATAAGACTGGAAAGAAACCTGCAAGCAAAAGAGAAGCTATGAAACGGGTACGTCTGATCGGACTCGTGACCTCTGTACGGCACGTGCAGACAAAGACCGGGAAGATGATGGCAATCGCTCTCTGTGATAGCTTTGATTTCAAGTTCACAGTTCTGGTATTTTCCAAAGAATATGAAGCACTCTCCCCTCTCCTTGAAGAGGATAAAATCCTTCTTGTTGAAGGGATTTTCCGGGGAAATGAAGAAAACGGAGAAATGTCCGTTACCGCTCAAACTATCCGTGCCTCGACTATCACGTCTATTCGCCAACAAGCAAAAGATATGAATCTCTTCGATTCGGAAGCACTCGTAAATCTCTCTGGATTTACCGAAGAAGTAGCAGAAAATACAGCCACTAATACAGAGAAAAAAGAAGGAGGAGAAAAAAATGAAATTTCAGAAATATCAAAGGAATCATCCATAGAACCAGAAATAGAAAGTGATATCATAGAAGATGAAGAAGAATCGGAAGATACAGATATGGAAACAAATCTATGTATTCGCCCTGAGAACAATCCCTCAGACCAGGAGTATATCGAAGAAGATGAGATACAAGAATATGTTATTGTAGTCCCATCTACCGCCTGCAGACAGGATCTCGTAGATCTCAAAACCTATCTGGAAAGTATTCCAAAAGGTTCTATCCAAGTTTTTATCGATATTCAGGGACAGAAAAAGGATACGAAAATAACAGTAAAATCCGTAGAATCTGTGGAAAAATGGACAAGAGAAAAATGATGGTAAGCCCAACCGAAGAGGATATTTGCAGAGATTCTCCAAAAATCTTTTGCATTATCCTCTTTTTCTATATAATACCCAGGCTCAAAAACCACGGCGGGGTAGCTCAGTGGTAGAGCAGAGGCCTGAAAAGCCTTGTGTCGGCAGTTCAATTCTGCCCCTCGCCACCATTTAAAAAGAAAGACCCTCATTCGCAAGAATGGGGGTTTTATTTTGCAAAATGATTACTGGGTAGAATTGAATCTGAACAGTCCCGAGAATTCGGGACGAGAAGCCAACAATTTGGCTTCGAGAGTGAAGAGAGCCGTTCCACCGGCGGAGAGGTGGACAATTCTGCCCCTCGCCACCATTTGAAAAAACATCCCAGATACTCGAAAGAGTGTTTGGGATTTTTTGTCAGACAGTGTATAGGTGAAGTGGAATTGAAACCGTAGCAACCTTATCGAGGCAGTGGAAAGTAATTTGTATGGAGAGTTTGGGAAAATGTTTGGGATTTTAATGAAGTTTTAAGAATTAGTAGTAAGATGGTGTGTGAAATTCGGAAGGACTTCATATCGTTATTGTATCGTTCCAGTCTCCCAGATTATGCGGATAGGAGAAGATCGAGGATTGGACAGTATACGAGTGTGAATACGTATACAATGAACGGGGCTGGAAAGTAATTTCAAAATATTTAAGTTTATTTCATAATTTAAGCACTTATATGGAACAAGTTGAAAAACCAGTGGAATCTTGAGATAAAAAAATAAGTATTTTTGAAACAGCGCTAAAAATATTATCTATCTTACCAGTTCTCGGTGTACTCTATCAGGTACGGGTGCTCTATACTGAATATAAGATGGCAGGGTTATCATTTTTTAGTTGGACACAAGTGATAAATGATACCGTTGGCATATTACCCCTAATACTACCATTAATAGCAAGTATTCTATTAGGAATAATCATTTCCAATAAGTATGGGGCTTTATTGAAGGAAAGCAAAAAACACACCTGGAAAACTTATTTCAGATTGATTATTGTTTGGATATTAGTCTGAATACTATCAACTATCATGTTATGAATTACATTCTTTTCCATCTTCTGAGATTGGTCCGTTAAAGGATTTTTTTATCTCGTAGGTTCGTATTTTTTGTACTATACTATTAGTTCACTATTTGTACTACTACAAAAGAGATTTGTTGATATTAAAGATGAGATGATTCACTCTCTAGTACCGTGGGTTATCTGATATCTTCTTTCTATAGTCGTAATATACTTCACCTTCCCTGTTTATCAACAATCGACAGCTAATAATTTCTGCATATGGAGAGACAATGACACTTTGATACCAATATCTTATATGAATGATAAATATGCGTTCTACAGTGGGTCAGTACTCTCAGATACAGGATCAGAATCCGTATGAACATGAATGGTGGTCTATTCACGTAAAGAATGAGATCGAATATTTAAGTGTACACTAAAAGGACAAGTTATTAGGAGAAATTAGTTAAATATCTTCGCCTGCTATTATTTCTTATTTTTTTAATATTACAATATCATGGAACGAACATCTGTAATCTCATCTAATATCGCATCGATTTGATATGATGAAGAAAGTCACATTTTGGAAGTTGAATTTAACAATGGCAGTGTATACCAATACTCATGAGTGCCTGTAAATGAGTATAATAATCTTATGGGTGCAGATTCTCACGGAACCTATCTAAATCAAAACATAAAACCTTTCTATCCTTTTTCTAAAATATAATGCGAATTCTTTCTTTTGGAGTTAATAATTTTCGTTGAATTTCAGGCGGAATTCAAAACAATAGAATCATTTTTGATGATTCAAATACTATTTTTATTTTTGGACAAAACAATGTTTGAAAATCAACCTTCCTAAAGGCATATGAATTTTTTTATAAAAGTAAAGATCCAACAGAAGAGGATATTTTTAGAAAAAGAGGTGATGAGAGTATAGAATTTGAGATGGAACTATCCTTAGATGAGAATGATTTTCTAAAAATTCAATCCGTAGCTCCTAATAAAATAGATAATCTTAAGAAGTATCTCAAAGATGGATTTCTGTTAAAGATTAGACGTGAATTTGGGAGAAAGCAAGAAAAAGAAAAAACAACCTTTTTAAAGGTAAAAAATGTTACTTGGAACTGGAACGATTGAATTTGGGAAGATACATGTTATTGATGAATAGGGCTTGATACAGTATTTCAATCTTGTTTGCCAACACCGATTTTCATACAAGCTATGCCTTCTGAAATTGAAGTTGAAAATATAATTAATACAATCTTATCAGATAAAGCTGAAAGGTCATTAAAGAGTACGGAACTAAAGGAATTAAAAACAGCCCAAGATAAACTCAAGGAGCTGCAAGATAAAATGTATAATCCTCAAGCTGTTGAGAATTATAAAAGAGAGGTCAATAGTCACTTCTCTAAGCTATTTCCTGATACTGAAATACATTTCTCAGACAAAGATAACATGGCTTGGACTCCAGCAAAACTTGGCAAGAAGTTTGAAATTCATTTTCAAAAGAAAGATGCAGATGGGGAAATTGATGGAGCCATACCAAACTCTTATAAACAGATAGGTCATGGGGCTATTAGATCTGCAATCTTCTCTTTGTTATTAATGAGAGATATTGCAGACGAATTTGAGAGAAAACAAAATAGGAAAGATTATTTAGTTTTATTTGAGGAACCAGAATTATTCCTGCATCCAAAACTAATGAGAGAGTTGCGAACCTTAATTTATGCGGTTAGTGAAGATGATTACCCTTATCAAGTTTTATGTGCATCACATTCTCCTCAAATGATTGATATATCAAAAACAAAGTCTTCACTCATTAGAATGATTAGGGATAACGATGGCACAAAGATTTTTCAAATAGATGATGAATACTTGAAAGATGCAAAGAATATAAAGACTAAAGAAGAACTAAAAAGTGAAATGTACGAAGTTCTTCGTTTTAATCCATTTATTTGTGAATCATTTTATTCAGATGAGGTTATTTTAATTGAATGACCAACCGAAGAGATTATTTTAAGATGATATTTATGAGAAAAATGAAGTAGAAAAGATATTTTTATAGTCAATTGCGGAACTGTAAATAATATACCGTTTTATCAAAAAATATTTTCTAAGTTTTCTATTAAATACAATATAATTTGCGATACCGACAATGCTTCATTTGATTGAGTAGATGAAAATGGAGTAAAAAAGTTTACGTCCTGAATCCAAAAAACAATCTATGATCAATATAGAATAGATAAAGATCTATGAATAGCCCTAAAGTTTTTCTATCATGAAGATACATTTGAACCGGCCCATAATACTGAGGTTATACCAGAAGAATTAAGACTTAAGCCAGAAGAATATATTGTGTCGAATTGAAAACCATATAATGCCAATTTATATTGGAAAAATATTTTATCGAAAAATTTGAATAACCCAGACATACAGAAAGTGCCTATTATTTCTTTTGCGAAATCAATTTTATCATAACATTACCTTAAAAATCCTCTCACTTTTCAATATACTCCACCTCGCTTACAACCGAGGTTTTCACAACATTTTTCTGCAAGTTATTTATAAATACTGCGGGTGATTTTATCACCTCCCTTCATAATTATAAACCCAAAAAGAACGGACTCATCCGTTCTTTTTTTACGCCGAAAAACCATTTCCCTAAATATATCCTCATTTGATGGAAATATATTCAGAAATCCGAGAAAGGTATGAACTTTTAATAAATTTTTAATAATTAACAATAAATTGATGGAAGAATATCAGGGGTACATTATTCCATTTTGTATATCGGTTTGACTCTTCCTTATTATTTCATACTATACTAAAAAATATAGTAGTCATAAGATGATTATCTCTATGCAAAAAACTATTCAAACATCCCATCCCCAGGCTCCTCAGGATATTGCAAAACCTAGCGAACAAATAGATTTCACAAAGATTCATCAATTAGCGTCTGATTTTCGTACTTCTGTATGATCGCAAAAATGGGATGAGCAGAATGTTTATAAATTTGTTCAACGCAAATTTTCTACTATAAATATACACGACATTATATCCGCTATGACTATAGCGATTCTTTCTGTACTCAAACAAGAAGATTTAAAAACAGAAAATATCCTGCTCCAAGAAAATATAGCAAATCTTGTAGAAAAAGTACTTTCCATGGAAAAAGAACTGAATGGGTGAATTCTTGAAGTTGATATCGATGGAAATATCCTTTTCGCAGATGATACCATGATACAACTTTCATGATTTTCTCGAAGAGATCTCATCGGAGCAAATATGAACATTATGAATTCTGGGGAACATTCCAAAGAATTCTGGGCTGTTTTTTGGAATACTATAAAATCCTGAAAAATATGGGAATGAGATATATGTAATAAAAAGAAAGATGGTACTCTCGTTTGGCTCTGAACTACCGTTGTACCAAAAATTGATGATGATGGAAATGTGGAAAGTTTTAAGGTAATACGAAAAGACAAGACAAGATCCTACATACCACTCATTGATCGTCTTACCTGACTAGGAAATCGTGCAAAATGTTTGGAAAATCATTCAAATGAATGAATTTATTCCATTGCCATCCTTCATATCAATGACATGTTTGATATAAATGATGCTCTTGGGAGAGATAAAGGAGATAGTATTATTAGATATATTGCAAAAATACTCAAGAAATTTTCTCAAGAAATAGGTGCTGAGATATATAAATTCGAATGAACTGACTTTGGTATCGTATTAAAAGAAGGGGTATCAAAAGAATATATATTAAAACAGTACGAAGAGCTTGGAAAGCTTAATATTTTTCATGAAGATAAGCGTATACCATTGTCTTTTTCTCTCTGAATCGTTCTCAATCAACCAGATATAATAACACTTATTCAACATGGATATCTGGCTCTCAAAGAATCCAAGAAAACAAGTAAACCGATAGTGTTTGATGATGCAAATAATACGACCAATGAATCCAAGGATTTCCTTCGAATGCGGACTATGGTTAAAGAGGCTTTTGAGAATAATCTTTTTGTTGTGTTTTTTCAAGAAATCAAAGAGAATGCATGTTCTATTAAAAAAGGGGGACGCAGAAAATTTGAATGTCTCGTACGTATGTATGATTCAGTAGAAAAAACAAATCTCATTCCCCCATGAGAATTTCTTCCTGTTGTAAAAAAAGACGGAAAGAACACAAAACTTACTAATCTTGTAATAGAAAAAATATGTAAAAAAATGACTGAAAATGATGGTTGTTTTTCTATCAATTTAACACGTGATGATCTATTATCTGCTACTTTTATAAACGGAATTTTAGAAAAAATTTCTCAGTATTCTTCTTCTCATTACAAGTACCCAGTCACTCCTGATAGGATTGTTTTTGAAATTCTCGAAGACATAGAAGATAGAAATTCTGCCAAGATACTAGAAAATATAAAGATTCTCAAACGGAATTTTGAGATTGCTATAGATGATTTCTGATCATGATATTCTAATCTTTGTCAGATACTTGATTTCGGAGCAAACTATATCAAAATTGATATGCGCTATATCCGATGAATCGATACAAATACAAAACACAGAAATCTCGTTAATTTAATCGTATGATTTGCTCATACATATGATATGCTGGTTATCGCTGAAGGAGTTGAAACAGAAACAGAACAGCACGTTCTCGAGGACATCTGAGTGGACTATTCGCAAGGATATCTCTTTAGCAAGCCAGGTCCTTATATCGATATGTAAAAATCAGGAAATATTTTCAAGATTTTGCATTTACTACGAGAATCTAGTATAATAGAAGCGGACAGGATAATAAATTAAATTGACATTTGTACATTTTTTAGTATATATATTTTATAATACACTACTTTTTAACATAAAATTCTATGAAATCTCATGCTTCTTCGGAGAATGGTAATTTTGTTCGTACAACGCTCCAATCCGCAGCACTCGCAGCCATGATAGCAACAGGAACTGCACAAGCACAAGAAAACAATACTCAAATAGATACTGCCCGAGATGGAACAAAAGAAAAAGTCGAAAAAACCATTAACCATATTGGTTTTTCTCAGGCAGAAATAATTGCCGCGAACACTGCCGGGCAAGGGATTTTTGCTCAGAAATCTTCATCTCTTCTCGCAGGAATCAACGATGCTCCAAAAAATACAATGACAAACACTTCTCAGACACCTGCTGATGGAGCAAATGTTGTACAACAAATTGCAAATCAGGAAATACAAAAAACTTTTGGAACACTTTCTGGTATCGAATACTCAAAGGAATTCGGACCTATTGTTAATTTCGGTTTTCAAACAACATCCGATGGTGATTCTAGTCTAGTATTTCTCGGAAAAGCCGGAAAAAAAGAAAAGGAATTTCTTCTCGGATATGGACTGGAGATTGATTCCAATAGTCAGATATTTTTCTCTGGAGAACATCTTCAACAAAAACCCTCATTTGGTGCAACAGGACAAAGCTATACAGTAGACCAAAATAAAGCTGGTCTTAAATTTCGATATGTTCCAAAAACAGATTTTGTAAAAAACATCGAACTCAATGGAAAATACAGCCAATCGGCAGATGTGGCAGTGGGTGAACGTTATAAAATAATAAACGATGCTCTCATCTTTGATCAGACACTTATTCAAGATGGATTTATTGGAGCAAGTCAGGCAGAAGCACTTCTTTCTGGTACTTTTGATGTAGGTACACACGGAGAAATTATTATAGATGGATGAGTAACACGTATGCAGTACAACGATGGAACCATGGGTGCTATGAAAATCGGTGGAGGACTCAAATATATTCAATATATGGGAGATAGCAAAGCTTTTATAGAGGCAAAAAAAATAGGAGATATTACTCAGACTGGAGTAGGTTATGAAAGTAATTTTGGTAATATTGGAGGTACCTATACGCTTTCCGCAACACAAATAAATGGAACAAATGGATGGAATAATAAAAAAGTTGGGGTAAATTTCAATATCCCTTTTGGAAACAAAATCAAAAAAACAAACTATGCTCGCACATCACATACTGATATCGGAGATATTGGTCGAAATACTGTCGAATATGCAAAAAGTGAACAATCTTATAAGGTTCTCGGGAAAGAAGTTTCCCCAGAAACACACCAAGTACGAATTGATAAAACGAAACTTATCACTGGTGATGGGATTGATTACAACACAGATGGAACTATAAGTTCTCTCCATCTCGACAATGGAGGCTTTACTGTAAGTTCAGTCGCAGGAGTAAACGACACAAATTATTCATCATTTCTCGGGGTAGTAGGAGGAAAACTTGCTCTTATAAATTTTCCAGGACTTAATAAGCAAATGATTGCCGATGGAATACAAACAGGAGCTACTAAAAATCTTCGAGTATCTGTCAATGATGCTTCTGGAGTATCTATATACAGTATAGATATCATAAAATGATCTGTTGATGTATCTACTCAAATCACACGAGCCTTTACAGTAACTGCAGCTCAAGCAGCAGATTTTCTTAATGGTACCAAAACTATTACACAAATAAAAGATGAGAATACCACTCCTCCTACAGCGCCTGTAATTAGCGGAGTGGTGGATGGAAGTGTTTACTCTGCAGGAGTTACTCCTACATGGACAGATGCTACAGGAACGACTTCTACAGCTACTCTTGATGGATCTGCTTACACGAAAGGAACAGCAGTGAGTACAAATGGAACTCATACACTCGTGGTTACTGTTACAAAAGCAAATGGATTAACAGCTACTACAACGATTAATTTTACAATTGATACAGTTGCACCTACAGCGCCTGTAATTAGCGGAGTGGTGGATGGAAGTGTTTACTCTGCAGGAGTAAATCCAAGTTATACAGTTCCTACTGGGTATACTGCTTCCGCAACCCTCAATGGGAATCCATTTACTAATGGAATGTCTGTTTCTGCAAATGGGTCATATACGCTCGTTGTTACTTATACGAAGACAAGCAATAGTCTTACATCTTCCACTACAATTAACTTCACGATTGATACTATCCCTCCATCAGCTCCGACTATCACAGGAGTAACTAATGGTTCAATAAATAATGTTACTGTAACTCCATCTTGGACAGATGCTACAGGAACAACTTCTACAGCTACTCTTAATGGAAATGCATTTACAAATGGATCAGCAGTACCTACAGATGGTTCATACACACTCGTGGTGACTTCTACCAAGACAAGCAATAATCTTACATCTTCCACTACAATGAGTTTTAGTGTAGATAAAACTAATCCAACCACTCCAACTACTCTCACTCTTACTGGAAATGCTGGAGCAATTACAGGATACACCAACACCACTAGTATAGCACTTAATGTTGCTGATGTTACTGATCCATCTGGAGTCCAATGGTTTGTGGCCGAAACAGCAAATAATGTTGCCGCAACAACTCCAGCAACGGGAGATGCCGGATGGTCCAGTACTAAGCCAACGAGTTTTTCACTCTCAGGAACCAATGGATCAAGAGATATTACTGTTTTTGTAAAGGATGGAGCAGGAAATGTACAACCCGTAGGAAAAGTTTCAACTATCACTCTTGATACTACAGGATTTTCATGAATACCAATTTCAACATTCAATAATCTTAATAAACAATGAGCACTCTTTTCAGGAACCATAACATTTAATAAAAATGTTCAAAGTGTCACTGCTGTGAGATTAATTGATTCTAATGGAACTATTGTTGCTACACTCACATGAACAGCTAATAATACCACTACTATTAATGTTTCTGGTACAGCACCAGTAGGAGCTAGTCCTGTATATATTGAAGCGGTAGTTGTAGACTTTGCCGGAACTACTGGAACTTTTGATCAAAACGGAACTCTTGCAGGATGACCTTTTACTCTCGCTCCATAAAAGAGATATAATTTCAAATAGAAATAAAAAGCAAAAATTTTCGAGGATTATTAATATACCCTTCTATGGTTATTAATAAGAATTTACTATTTTTGTTTTTTATTTTATTGAATTTTTTAAAAAGTACTTATACTTCAATCAATTACATCAAATAAATTGAACAATTTATGTATACATCAAAGAAGATATTGTCTTTTGTAGTTATTTTTCTCATCCTAAAAGATATCCTGTCTATTGGTACAGTTTTTTGAGTCGGAACTCTAGATGTAACGAATTTTGCTATAAATGGATCTACTGCTACCTTAGAACTCAATCCCTGAGATGGTTTTTATGTTTCATTGGAAGCATGGAATAATGTTGGGGAAAATATCAAAAATGTATTTTTTCATTTAAATCTCTGAAATAGTTATTTTTCCTATAACGGAACAAACCATAAAACTCAAGTAAATAATAACGATACTATTAGTCCATTACCAATTACAGCTTTTTCTGGCACAGAAGTTTCGTCAGAAGTAACTAATACTTCTTTTCCAACAATAGGAACAACATTTGCAACTAAAAAAGCACGATTCATAAACATTTCCACCAGTACAGGGTTTCAGATATCATCAAATATCCCTATATATCAAAACACTCTTACCACTTGGTTTAATGCAAAAAAAACCTCCGATAGTACCGATATTATTTCCACATCAATTCCTCGTATTATTTATGTTAATGTAAAACCTCATATTACCAGTTATTCCTTTTCTAAGTCCTCTATTATTGGAAATGGAACCGATAGCGTGGACCTCACTCTTAGAGTCAAAGATTATAATGGATGTACCAATATCGACGGAGGGGTGGTTACTGCAAATCTTACCGCACTTTGACTCTCAAGTAGTGAACCACTTGTATATAATTCTTGTGATATAGATGGAAAAACTGCTATCTTCAAGAAAGTCGGTATCACCACTCTTGCAACCGTATGAGATAAAACCTTTACTTATACGGATTTTACTGCGAAAGATAAGGATAATAATACTACTGATCCAAATGATCCAAACACCACCTTTGGAAGCGAAGATCTCAAGACAAACATCACACTAACCGTTGCAACTCCCGTCGCTCCAGTAGTTACTATTGCCTCAACTACTCCAGCAACTATCGGAAGTGCTGGAAGTTCTACTGTTTCTTTCTCTGCAGATAAAGGATGAACCTATAAAGTGGTTCTCAATGGAAATGGAAGTTGTTCGTCAGGGACTGTTGTTACTGATTGGACGACTTATACTACTGGTAGTACGATAAATTCTGTAATTACCGGAACTTCTCTTATCGAATGAGTAAATACAGTATATGCCTGCATACAATCCAGTGTGGGAGATATAGGTTCAGCAAATACTGCTATTACAAAAGATGTAGTTGCTCCGATTGTCTCACTAGTATCTGTTACTCCTGCAAGTGTTATAACTACTGATTCATCAGTTTCTTTTCAGTGTAATGAATCGGGTACTTATCGGGTAACAATGAACTCTCTTGATAGTGGGTATCTTGCAACGACCGCCAATGCAACAAATACCATGACACTCTTCAATAGCAATATGTCCGTTGGTACGAACACCATTACTCTCTACTGTCAGGATGCAGCAGGAAATATCGCAACAAATACAACATTCTCTGTATCAAAAACACTTCCTACTCCTGCCATGACCACCAGTGGCATGACTCTGGTTGATAATGATGTTGAATGGGATGGAGTAGACGGAAGAGATTTAAAAGTAACCTGGGATAGTTCTATTGGTTCTGCTTTTACTGGATTTGATTCCTATAGAATATATATACTTCCTACTGGAAGTGCTTTTACTGGAACCTATGTTTGACTCGTAATCAATTCTGGAGCAACCACTTGGACTGGATCAAGTTATATAGTAAATGATAGTCTCTGAAATCCTCTCTCATGAGGGGATTATATGACCTACGTGGCAATCATGGGGACTTCTGGACAACTTGGAACTCCTGCAAGTGCTACAGGAACGCTTACATATGATACAGTGCCTCATCCATCTACTCTCTCTGCTTCTTTTACATCTACAGGAATTCTCAGTGTAAAGTTTAATACGAATCTTAAAACAGATACATGATCTCATAGTGCTACTGGATTTGTTTACCAAATAGGAACAAATACTTATACTGGAATCAGTGTATCATCTATTTCTACAGATACTATCAATATTACTATACCCGATACAGGAAATACTTCTGCAACTGGAACACTTTCCATTGCAACAGGCTCAGTTTGGGGAGTTCCCGTTGCTGGTTCTTTTAATTATGGAACTGGAGGAGTTATGATTACCGATACTACAAGTCCAATTATAACAACTTTTTCAACAGGAACTACCGCTCATTATACAAACTTCTATTCAGGAAGTCTTCTATTTAATTATACAGTAAGCGAAAATCTCATATGAGCTGGTGGAACAAAAATAGTTTTCACGAGAGTATGAGGAAATATTGATACATCAAAAACTGCCTATATCACCACTCCTGCCAATCTCCTCGCTGGATCTCATACAGAAACTATCAATCTTGTTTCTCTTGGACTTGTTTCTGGTGTTTATTATGATGTAACTTTCATAGCAAAAGATTTATCCTGAAATACCACCACTTCTGCTCCTATAAATATTAAATTTGATAACGTAGGACCAAGTATTGTTTCTACTCATGCATTTTGACCACAAAGTGTTCTTGGTATAGGCAATCCTACTTTCTCATGGTTTACCACCACTGATGATAGTGGGAATGGTTCCTGAGTAAAAGGATATAATCTTCGGATTTATACTGGTAGTACTACTTATACTTCTTGGCAGAGTTGTACTGGAACATATACGGAAACTATTATAGCAAATCCAGCACAACTCTCGCAACAGATTACTCTCGCAAATCTCTATAATTATGCATGGACTGTTTCAGCATATGACAATATGGAAAATACAGGTACTCTGAGTAGTTGTGATAATTTCTACATCAACACAAATGTTCCAAGTTTTTCTACTACTTCCATAACTGACATTACTCTTGGTAGCACTACTTATGCAAAATGAGGTGATACTCTCGTTATAAAATCTACTATTACTAATACTGATTCTGGACATATTTGGCTCAATGCTACAAGCCTGAAAGATAGTTCCTATGGGAATATATCTTGTGCAACTCCTGTTGCTTGAGTGACTTGTACCTATGTTTGAAATGTAGCGACTTATACTTTTACTACTGGGGCACTTTCTTCACTCTCAAGTGGAGTAAAACAATCACAATTTACTGCTACAAACATTTCCTGAGTAAATACTGGAACAACACTTGCTTCTATAACACTCGATAATACTGCTCCGACAATAGGAACTAATACACTACTATCCCCTATTTCCGGAACTTTTTGAGGAACCTGAGTGACAATTTCTTGGATTCCAGGAAATATCACCGATAATATCGGACTTGCTTATATAAAGCTCGATTATTTTAATGGAACCACTTGGAATCTTATAGGAACAGGGGCAAATTCTGGGTCGTATCCTTGGGATATTTCTGCACTCACTTCCTGATCAAACTTTCAAGTAAAAATCTCTGCTTATGATAAAGTTGGATTATCTTCTACTTTTACTGGATGAATTTTTACTCTTGATAGAATAGCCCCAACCGTTCCAACTACTGCACTCACTTATCCAAGTGCTTCTGGAATCAAACTTAAATGAGGATCAAGTATTAATATCACTTGGAATAGCGGAAGTATCATTGATACATGAGGTCTTGCAACAAATCCTATCACTCTTTCTTATTCTATTGATGGAGGTACAAATTATACACCAATAGCTACGAACCTTGCAAACAATGGAAGTTATACATGGACTATACCTTCATTGAATAATGCAACAATGAAGATAAAAATAGAAGTAACCGATAATGTAGGAAATAAATCAAATGACGTAAGTGATAATATTTTTGAAGTGGATTCTACTGTGCCAGTTATCACGGTAAGTTATGCTGGACTTGGTGGTTCCACTCCTCAAACAAATTCCTATATTAATAATTCAGGATTTGATATTTCTGCCACAATAAGCGACACAAATCTCTCTGGAGGAACTATTTCCTATTTTCTCTATAATCAAACAACAAATACATACTTCAATGGAACAAGCTACTCGGGAAGTACTAAAATATGGAATACTCTCGCAACCTCTACTGGAAGTACTTATAATCTCAACACGACTATCGTTTCTGGAATAACAAACGGAAATTATTACAAACTAAGACTTAGAGCGATTGATACTGCTGGTAATAGTTTTTCTGCTCCTCAAATTACCTTCATTGGAGATACAGTAAATCCGATTGTTGCAATAACAACTGCAAGTGGTACATCTTTCAGTGGAAGTATTTCTATAACAGGAACCGCTTCTGATGCTGGTTCTACTCTCAGTTCTGTAAACCTTGAAATTCAAAAATGAGCACAGTGGTGGGATGGTTCTAATTGGGTTGGTTCTCAACAACTCCTTGTTGCGACTACCACAAACAATTATACAAATTGGTCCTATGATTTTAATCCTACTATTACTGATAGTGATGGACAGAGTTATACTATCACTGCGATAGTAAACGATCGTGCTTACAGAACTAATAACTCTTCTAGTGGAACTATTACTCTTGTAAAAGATCTTTCTGGACCAACTATTGCTTCTGGAGTATTTACCAATGTCATAACAGGAATTCAAAAAGATGGAAATATTATTCATCTTACATGGAATACTGGAGCTATTACTTCAACCGGAGCAAGTGTTGATCAAAATTCTATCGTTCTCAAATTTAACAACGGAGCAGGAATAACGACTATCGCTGGATCTCTTGCAAATAACGGAAGCTATGATTACATACTTCCAACAGGAAATACTCAAAATGCTTTCTTTACTATAGAAGCTTATGATGTGCTTGGGAATATCTCAAATCTCGTAACTTCATCTAGCTTCTCACTCGATTCTATTCCGCCAAGCATTAATTTTATCAATACAATCGAGGATACTCTCGGACAAATAAATGGTGTAAATATCTACTTTAGTGAACTCATCGACCATACATCGATTCGTCTTAGTGATTTTAATATTGCAGGAGTTACAGGAATGGGAACCGGAAATATCTCAGATGTCGGAACCGGAACTATATTTAGTATAACTTTTGCAAGTACCGGAACAACTGCGACTACACCAACAGTACACTATATACCCGGTACTCTTACTGATCTTGCTCAGAAACCTCTGGCTGATACCATCAAAGCAGCACTTGATAAAGCCACTCCTCGCTTACTTAGTGCAAAAATATATGATATAAATGGAAATGGGAAGGTAGATCGAATTATTATTACTACCAGTGAACCTCTTGTTTCGAGTACTGATATAAATTCTTGGACTATTAATTCCCCTATTCTAGGTGTATCCATCTCAAATGCTTCGGTAGTTGGAAATACTGTGATTCTCACTCTTACAGAACCAACCACTGTAAATACCTCTGTATGAGGCATGACTCTCTCTTTCGTTAATAATGGAAGTTGGAAAGATAGTGTTAATAATCTTTCGCCTAATACTACAAATTTCACCATAAGCGATCTTGCTGTGCCAGTTATAACAACAGTAAAAACTTTTGATAATAATGGAACATATGCTATCGATCTTACCTTCTCTGAAAATATCGTAGGAACCCTCTCTGGATTCACACTTTCAGGAAGTAGTACATATACAGGAACTATTCTTCAACCAACAGCCAATACTCTTCGACTTATTACTCTGGATTCAACAACGTCTGATACAGCAAAAAACTATTCCCTTTCTTATAATGGATCTGGAATTTTTCTCAAAGATGCAGATAATAATTTCCTTGCTAACTTCTCAAACATAATCGTCACAGATGGAGTTGCCCCAAAGATTCTTACGAGAACTACTATTGATAGTAATGGGAATGGAAAAATAGACCAAGTGAGATTAGGATTCTCTGAACCTATTACCGGAAGTACTGCGGGAACCACTATTTCAGTCATTGGATATATTGTAACCTGATATATCCTTAATGGAACGGGTGTAACAGCAATTCTTACAGAATCAACAACTGTTGATACTTCTACTACACCATGAGTACAGTTCCAGAACACGACTGTTACAGATATCACAGGAAACCCTATAACTTCCGAAATAAGTACAACAAATACGACTGATGCTGTTGGACCAGTTATTATGAATGTTCGTTTCGACGGAGTTAATACGCTTTATGCGACATTCTCTGAAGCTATCTCCGGTACTCTTGTTCCAAGTTCTTTTAATCTCAGTGGAGCAACTGCCACAATTAGTTCAATCAATATCCCAACAGGAAGTACTTCTGGAACCATTACTCTTAGTAATAGTGGTATCACTTATGGAACAAGTGAACTTTCTTTTACTCCTAATAACGTCGGGGATTCTCTCGGAAATAAACAGACAGGAACTGTCTTCTCAAAGATTTCCGCATCCGTTATCATTAATGAAGTTATGTGGTCACAAACTGGCTCATCCGCAAGTCAATATATAGAACTTCGTAATCTCGGTTCTACTCCTATTGATATTTCTGGATGGACAATTGATAATGCTGCCTCTTCTGGAACAACCATCCTTACTATTCCTGCTACTCAAACAATAGCAGCTAATGGACTTTATCTTATTACTGCCACTGCCACAAGTAACACTTCAAATCTTATCTCCACAGGAGTAACTGTTCAGTTTGCCAATTCACTTAGTCTTGCGCAAGGACAAACAGGAAATCTCATTCTCAGGAATGGAGGAGTAATTTATGACCAAGCAAAAACAAATCCATGGTCTGCTGGAAATGGAAACACTCCTGCTTCTATGGAACGAAAAATTTCTGCAGGAGATGGACTTTCTTCAACAAACTGGTATCTTGCTCAAACAGGAGTAGGATTTAAAACAACTGGTCCTCTTGGTACTCCTGGTAATACTAATATCTTTGATGCAACACCTCCAGTCATTACATCATTTAGCCCAGTAAATGATATTCTCTCTCCAATCGGAGATATTATTCTTCAGTATAACTACAATGATGCTATTGGAATGGCAGCTGTTCCAAATTATACATTTTTACTTGAAAAAAATAATGGTGCGTGAGGGTACTTTGATGTTACTACTGCTTCACTCAGTTGATCAAACATCAATGCAAGTACTGCATCCTTTACAACAAATACTCTTTCTTATGGACAATATCGTGCAACATTCACTATCTCTGATGCTGTAGGAAATACTACTCAGCAAGTTTCTAGTTTCTATGTAGACGCACCAAATTTCACTATCAATCCTGAAACTTATACCATCGGAACACTTTCACCAAATAATATAATTACTGGAGCCGGAGAGATGACTATTACTCTTCAAACTCTCGGAGCAGGTTTCAATCTTTCTCTCGGAGGAAGTGGAGTCCTTAATGCAGGATTATCTCAAATCAATGCATACAATGGAACCACTGGTTATGGTATAGATTATGCTGTAACAGGTTCTGGGACTCTCAAATCATATAATGGGACTCTTACTGCCATTCCTGGAGCTGTTCTCGAGAACTTTGCAACAGGAAGTTATATAGGAGGTAATGGAAATCTTCATACTTTCACCTATACGATCAAGTATGGTGCCAAGATTAGCTCTATTCAAACAGCAGGAATTTATAGTGCCTCGGATACTTCTGTAAATATTTCATTGACTTATTAATCTGCTATTTTAATAAACTAAAAAATATAATTACCAAAAGATTTTTTGAGAATAAAATCTCAAAAAAATCTCATCTATAGACTTTTTTAAAAAATATATTATGAAAATGTAATTTTCTCGAAAATCTATTTGACTTTTTCTAAAAAAAGACATAATAAATACCATCAAACAAATATATACCCCCTCCAAAAACAAATATTTAGTATTCTCTTGATGACTAGTAAATGAGTCACGTTTAATTGAAGGTCGTGTGTTTCTAAAACTCACAAATCTATTTTTATTTTTTTTCTTTTTTTTTATGAAGACATCTTTTAAAAAGGTTCTAGCAAGCGTAACTGCTGTCACTATCGTTGCTATGAATATGTCCGTAGCAAGTGCTGCTGTTATCGGTACTGGATCTATTACTGGTAGTGGTGCTTCTGCAAGCCCTATTAACTGGGATGGAACTTACACTACTAATAGCGCTTCAGGTTCTGTTTCTGGTATTCTCGTTACAGCTTCTGTAAGTCCAGTTCTTACTATGGATATTAGTACTGGAAGTTTAAGTCTTGGTGTACTTTCTGCTACAACAGCTACTGCATCTCTCAATATCGAAGTAGGAACTAATGCAACAAATGGACTCGTTATAACTGCACAGTCTGCAAATGGTGGACTTACAAGTGCTACTGCTACTGGTATTATTAATAGCCTTACAACAGATGGGGTTGCTGAATCTTATAAATTCCTCTCTACTCTTGGTACAATAGATTCTACTATAGCAGATTTTACTTCTTCTGCAGTTCTTAATACAGAAATGACAAATAGTGTAGCTCAGACTATCTATACTACTAACAGACCAGAACCAGTTGATGGTACTAATCCAGATGTAACTTTCAGTGTGACATCTTCTATTGCATACCAAACTCCTGCAGCTTCTGATTACTCAGATACTATTACATTTTCTGTAACTGGTAACTTCTAATCTCTCTTATATTTTTTCAATAAATCCTCCCGATTCTCTTGGGGGGATTTATTTTTGCTTTTTTCTTGTATTTATCAAAGAAATGAATATATTTTACACTATCTATTTTTCTTTATTTCTCTTTTATGAAGTTTCTCCGAATTACAGCTGTCGTTGTACTTTCCCTTTCTTTTTTCTCTTTAGCTCAGGCAAGTCTTTCCATCTCCCCTCTTAAACATGAATTCACCATAGAAGCTGGAACAGAAAAAAAAGGAATTATCAAGATTACTAATACTTCCGATACACCCATTACTCTTTATACTTCCAAAGAAGATTTTACTTCTGGAGATGATACAGGTACTCCTGCTTTTATTAAACCAGGAAGTCAGACTTCTGATATATACAGTCTTTCCAACTGGATTAGTATCGAAAATGAGAATCTTACTCTTGGGAAAGGTGAATCCCGAGAAATTCGTTTTACTGTCAAAGTTCCTCAAAAATGAGAACCTGGAGGGCATTATGGAGCGATTTTCTTCTCTCCCGGAACACCATCAGGAGCACAAGTTGCTGTAGTACAACGTCTTGGAGTCCTCATTCTTATTAATGTTCCTGGTGATATTCAAATCACAGGAAATCTCTCTGGTTTTGATATCGGAAAAAAGTTTGAGAACACATTCATAAAAGAAACAAATTTTGATTCTTTCCCTGTTCTTTTTGAAACAAAGTTTAAAAATGAGGGAAATACTCACTTAAAACCAACTGGTCGTATAGAACTTATCGATGAAAATGGGGATGTTCTCAAAAATATCGGGAAAGAAGCGGTCACAAGTCCTGCTGGTGCATTTATTGGAGAAAAAATGGTAGATTATATTCCTGTTAATGATGGACTTGGAAATGTTCTTCCAAAAAGCGAACGTCGTTTTGAATCAAGCTGGGAAGGATTTGGATATCCTTATATTGATCCAAAGGATGGAACACAAGTTGTAAAGTTCAAAAATCTTACCGAATACTACGCAGATAAAGCGGCAGAAAAACGAGCATTCCTCCAATTCTGGGAATCCATCCATTCACGAAGTGTAAATAAACAAATTACTGCTACTATTACACTTTCTTACGAAGGAAAAGATAAAGAAAAGAAAGAATTTAAAGAATCCAAAAAAATTACTGTTCAATATGAAGAACAGTATATTGGACTGAATTATATTGTCATCATAGGAGTTCTACTCTTCCTCGCAGGACTCGGATACTATATTTTCATCTTTGTTCCAGCTTCAAAGGAACGTCTTAGAAAAGAAATTCTTGAAGCACATCTCGCACAGACAAATAATAACTCTCATTCAGAAGAAAAATAAAAGAGGAATTTTATCGCTCTTTGCAAAAGATAAGTAGCAAGAGCTTAGTATATAACTTTTCTCCTTATGAAAAAATTCCTTATTATAATATGCTTCTTCATTGGTGCTCTTTTATCGTCCCTATATTTTGTTTTTGCTGGACCATCTATTCAAGTTAGTGCTATCGTTGGGTCTCTTAATCATAGTCCTGTTATAACAGATATCCTCCCTGCAAGCGATCCAAAACTTCTCGGAATAAATCAGATTCAAAACTATACTATCTACTTTCGAGATGATGAAAAAGATGTAGTTACTTATACCATAACACCAGCAAGTGGTTACGTATATCCTATAAGTGGAACTATTAATTCTTCAAGTTATGATACCCAGAGCGGAGCATATGTTAATTTTACCTATCTCGCTCCAGGAAGTGCTCCAGTACCTTATCTTACAACTATCACAGTAACACTTAATGATGGTGTAAATGTTATAAATAAAATTCTCAATCTCTATATCTACTAAAGGATTTTTCATAAATATAAAGCCCTCATCGATTTTTATATACTCTTCAAAAAATGATGAATAAAAAATATCGAATCCTTCTTCTTCTTTCTATCCTCATTGTTTGAGGATTTTTCCTTTTTTTCTTGAAAATCAGAGATTTTGATTTTAGTTCTCATCTTCGGACAGAATCTTTCATGCGAAACCTTACATGGCAAACTGATTTTCAAAAAAATATCCCTTTTAAAAAGGGGGATATGATCGAATATACTGAAATATATTCCAGTGATACTCCACGAGATTTAGCGCTTGATATCTCTTCTCTCAAAAAACTTCTTGATATTACACAGATAGAACTCGATGGACAAATAATCTCAGAAGATACTATCTCAAATCTTCATCTTAAAGATACTTCTTCTCTAAAGATTATTGGAAAAGCAAAAACTACTAATACGAATGATATAGATAATATTCCCACCATCACAACAACAACTCTCCGCACTTTAAAAGAGGAGGAAACAATACCTAATATCGAGAATATTCCAGATACAGAACCTCAAAATATTACTCTCCAGGAAATCCAATATAATTCTAATATCAATAATCTCATCTCTATAACTGGTACGAATCTTGCTCGCATAAGTCTTGTAAATATTGGCGGTGTTGGATTTAAACCAATTACTGGTAGTTGAATACTCTATGTTCAAGTAAGTAAAGATACATTCGCAACATGAGAGTACTTTGTATTCTTCGAGCTCAACAATGGAAAAATCATCACTTTGAATGATAAAATTACTTTTCAACACTCCAGTGCTCTCATTAATATAGCGAATATTACTCCAAATACTCTGAAGAATGATATGGATCGATATCTTGTGATTCAATGAAATGGATTCGATAAAATTATATCCATTCAACTCAGTAATAATCTCATCCTCAAAAATGCAGAATTTCACATTATAAATAAGCAAGTCGCTGAGGTAAAGATTCCAAAAGGATTGCCTATCGGAGAATATTATTTTAATATCATGGATACGAGTTCAATTTACGAACTTCATGACATGAAATTCACTATCACTCATTAATTATTTTTATGCGTAAATATATTATCGTATCTTTTCTCGCTCTTTTTACATTCATTCCATTCCATTCTCTTTTTTCTGCAAGTCTGGGAACGAATTTTAATGTAAAACTCAGTTCTGCTGGAGATGCTACTTACACAACTTCACTTCTAGACGTAAGCCGAACTAATACGGATGTCACCTTTCAATTTGTAGAAGTTTCCAATGGAGGATACGAGGAATATTCTATCAATCTTCCTGCAGGTTTTGCTTTTTCTGGAACGATTGATACTACTGGAACTACTTGTGCAGGATTTACTACTATGAATGCAAGTGATAGTAACTATCAATTTTCTTTCAATGGAACGGGAACTTGTCTCGTAAAAACCGTATTTAATTATCAAATCACTGGAACTACTTCTCTTGGAACTCAATCTATTCCTCTTCTCCAGAAAAATGGAACAAATTGGAGCATATTTAGTACTATAACCATCGGTGTAATATCTTCCAATACTATTACAAAAGCGCTTACTCAAGATATAAATGGAAATGGTTTTATCGATGCCTACCTTCTTTCATTCGCTTCTCCTACAGGAGTCAATACAACCACTCTTTCTGCTATTACTGTTGCTGGAGTTACCACATCAACTGCAAGTGCCAGCGGAACAAATTGGATTCTCCCCTTCACAGATAATGTACTGAGAACCGGAGATCTTCCTCAAATTGGAGGAGTTTTCGATTCACTTACACTCTGAGTAAATATGGTAAATGAGGAGGATGGAGCGAGACCACAGATAACAAAAATCAATGGAGTAACTCTCACAGGACAAATTGTCTCTATTGGAACTGGAGCATTTGATGTGGATTTTTCTGAAAAAATGACATCTGCATCTGCAAACGCTTTTTCGCTTGTATTTGGTACTGCTTCCGTAACTGGAAACTTTACTTTCAATACTTCGCTTGATAGACTGACTTTTACTCCTTCTTCTCCCCTTTCTACTGGAACATACACTCTTTCATCTACTACTGGAGCCACCGATTGGTCACTTAATGCTAATGCTCTTTCTCAAACTTTCTATAATCTTATTGTCAATGATATCACCGCACCAGTTGGAGGGACAATTGGAACTGAAACTGGAATACTTATCAATGCAGGGAATTCGATAACTAATATCTCCAATGTACAACTTGATATTCTTGCTTCGGACACTAATGGTATTGCAAGTATGATGATATCAAATGTTGTAGATTTCTCTGGAGCCATATGGGAAACTTATACGACTAAAAAAGCAAATTGGAATCTAGATACAACCACCGGAACAGGAACAAAAACAGTATACATAAAATTTCGAGATTTTGCAGGAAACATTAGCTCTACTTACTCAGATACTATTATCTATGATAATGCACTTAGTTATATAAATTTTGCTTCTAATTCTACCATCAGCACTCCTGTAACATCAATTGTATTAAGTGGTTCTTGTAATTATGTTTCCTCAACTGGTTCAGTTCTTGGTACTCTCCTTGATACTTTTATCGGAACCACCAATATATGAACCGTATCATGTATTGGAAATCATTGGTCACAAACTTTCACGGGACTCACTTACAATAGTGTTAATACCCTTAAAGTAGCATATACAAATCTCCCAAGTCTCAGTGCTACAATTTCTATTACCAACACCACTGTACCAATTTGTACACCAGTAGCAAATGGAACTATTACTGGAGCATTCCCTGCTTGTAATTTTACTTGTAATACTAACTATATTCTTTCTAATGGATCTTGTGCACTGATAAGCACCGGTGGTGGAGGATGAGTATCTTCATCATACACATATCCAGATACATGTCCCCTCGGAGATAAATCTTGAAATCTGTACGATGGAAAATGTAATGCACCTAGTACAACTACAACTACAGGAACAGGAACTACTACTATCTCATCTTCTTCCGGTTGGATTCCTGCACTCTCCCCGCTTGATTCCCTTTCTATAAATACTCTTGGGACATATTATTTCACTGGGATTATTGCCGCAAGAGATTATCTAAGAACACAGATTTCAGACAATCGCATTACTTCACTTGCAGATAAATACGCAACTCAACTCGCGATAGGAGATGAATCATATTATCCTACAATTGACCGTGATCTTTTTGTACAATATAATCAGATCGTCAATGCTTATACAATCCTCTTCCTTCGTGTCCAAGATGCAGTTTCAGGGGATCGTTCAGCTTCAGTACGAAGCGATGGAAAACAAAGTTATAACATAGTAAATAATGGACTTACTTTCGCAAAGAATTATCTTGATCGTTATATTATTCGCCATTATCTCGATACAAGAAATATCACTGTGTACCGAACAAAAATTACTGCCATTAATACACCACTTTCTATCCTAGAAGAAAAAGTGCTTACTAAATTTGATCTCCTTCTTTCTTCAGAGACTATTACTCCTGAGGAATACAATATAGCAGTACAAGCATACAATGATTTTGTTCTTCATCTTTCTATTTATCGTAGTCTCAACAAGAGCTCTGTTGTTAAAAATCGAGCACTCGATGCCATTAAGATATTTACAACCATTTATGCAAAAAAGGTTCTTCCAAAAATAGAACCAACTCTTGATCCTGCTCTTCTTCAGAAACAACAATCCTATATCAATACCATTGCTGTTCCACAAAAAATTGGAGATATATACACATTTTCTCGTGATCTAAAGTTTGGTGATATGAATCAAGATGTTTATAATCTTCAATCTGTACTCAAATCCTACGGGTATTTTGGAACCTTGAGTCCAACAAGTTATTTCGGACCATCTACTCAAGCATATCTTATACAATTTTCAAGAGAAGTTCTTCAGATAAATAATTTGGATGGAATTTTCGATACAAAAATCCGTGAAGCGATACAAAAGATAGATATAAAATAATTATAACATCTCCATAACCTGTTATCATGTCTCTCATAGAACGATCTGAATTTCCAGAAGATCATACTTATTACCGAACTACTTCAAATGTCTATAATAAATATTTAAAAGACTATTGTCACATTCATACTCTCTCATTTGAAGGTGGTACTAGATTTGGTTGGATGAAACGAATATTTGGAAAATACATGCAACTCGTAAAATTTGAACGAGTCGATACTGAGCCAACAAAAGAACTCCTTAAGACTCATGGATTCGTAAGAGGATTTGTTATTTGGATACCATTTCGTCGAACCGATATTCCTCCTGGATGGAGAAAACTCGCTATCGGAACTCATTTTACGAGAACCGGATTTACTCGATTAGAAAATAATGAGTATTATAAAAAATGGAATGAACGTGCGAAACGTGCCAGAAAAAAATTTCTCTCTCATAATCCAGAAGAAATCTCTATAAAACTTGTAGATCAGGAAACTTTCACGATAGCTTTTCAGTCAGTTAAGGTCAAACATCTCTTCAAGTCTGATTATATCAAGTATTATCAAGCTATGAGTAATGTAGGTGCTGATTCTATACGAAGCTATGTTTGTTATCAAGGAAATACTCCTATTTCTGGTCTTGCGGTGCATGATTACTCAGTAAATGCCAGTGTACATCTCGTGGCATTTACTAGTAAAGAAGCAGGTCCTCTGCAGGCAGGAACATGACTCATTGACCGATGGTTTTCAGACAGTGTCGAGCGAGGAATTAAATATATAAACTTCGATCATCTCCGAGATTCTTCCATGGAAAAAGCACAACAGTGATATACTGATTTTAAGCTCAACTTCATAGAAAACGAGTGTTATTTTAAGGATTCATATTTCCGATTCTTGTAGAATTTTATATAAAAATAAAGCCCCGAAATCGGGGCTTTTCATTAATCGAGAGAAGAGAATTTATATCGCCCGATGTTCCTTGATGTTGCCAATCATGAGTGCAATGTCATGAACAGTCATAGATGGAACAAGACGATCCATGGTAATGTTGAATTTTTCCTCCAGTTCTTGAGTAAATTCACTCATATCCAACATGCAATCTTCAATAGTCGCTCTGTCTTCTATGAGAGAACCATCAGCATCTGTCATATCACCGATGATTTGCTTGATACCCTGTTTAATCTGTTCATCATTAGTCATGATGTACCTCCTCTTTCAATAAGTAAATGTATTTCCCCAGAGCAAAAACCACTAAAATAGGATTAAATTGTCTCTGTTATTATGAATATATATACTATAATTTATTTGTCAATACTTGTTCATGAAAAATGAATATTTTTATATGAAAAATCATTTGCAAAATAGTACGAATTCCGTATATTAATCAGGAAATTTTACCTTTTTTTGATTCATATTTTTATGTCAGAAAATATCACTCCAGAAGAATCTGAAAATCTTGAAACAACAGACACAGAAATTCTCTCTTCAGACGAAGAGAATTCTAACGAACTTCCTCCGCCATTTTCTGGTACTGCCATTAGTTATGATGGAGATGCAAATCGTTCCATAGTTGAAGAAATGGAAACTTGTTACCTCGATTACGCGATGTCCGTAATATGTAGTCGTGCTCTTCCAGATATCCGTGATGGTATGAAACCAGTTCACCGACGTATACTCTATGCTATGTACGATGGAGGAGTTCGAGCGACAGGTAAACACCGAAAATCTGCTCGTGTAGTCGGAGATGTTCTCGGAAAGTATCATCCACATGGAGACAGTTCTGTATATGAAGCAATGGTTCGTATGGCACAGGATTTTTCTATGCGTTATACACTCGTTGATGGTCAGGGGAACTTCGGTTCTATGGATGGAGACTCTGCTGCTGCTATGCGTTATACCGAGGTAAAGATGGCAAAACTCGGAGAACTTATGCTTGCTGATATTGATAAAGATACCGTTGATTGGAGAGATAACTATGATGCATCGACTAAAGAACCAAGTGTACTTCCGACTCGTGTTCCGAACCTACTTCTGAATGGTTCCGTGGGTATCGCCGTAGGTATGGCAACCAATATCCCACCTCACAATCTCTGTGAAGTGATGGATGCCCTCAATTTCATCCTCTACCATCCGAATCCTGCCGAAATCACGATCGAAAATCTCCTTGATTTTATTAAGGGGCCTGATTTTCCAACTGGAGGTATTATCTATAATAAAAAAGATATCCTTAATGCATATGCAACAGGACGTGGTTCTGTAACTATGCGCGGAGTTGCAAGTATTGATGAACTTAAAAACGGGAAACGAGCGATTATTATTACTGAGATTCCTTATCAGCTCAACAAAAAAGCATTTATAGAAAAGATTGTTGAACTTATTCAAGAGAAGATTATTGTCGGAATCTCCGATCTCCGAGATGAATCTAAAGGTCTCTGAGATGTTCGAATTGTTATTGAGATGAAAAAAGATGCTTTTCCAAAAAAGATTCTTAATCAACTCTATAAACTTACTCAACTCCAGACAAGCTTTGCATTCAATATGATTGCGCTTCATGATCGTGGAATCCAACCAAAACTCTTCAATCTCCTCGAAATGCTTGAAGAATTCATCATACATCGACGAGAAGTTATCGAGCGACGAACTCGTTATGAACTTATGATTGCTGAGGCTCGTGCTCATATCCTCGAAGGACTCAAGATTGCTCTCGACAATATCGATGCGGTTATCAAAACTATTAAGGAGTCAGGAAGTAAGGAAGAAGCACACGATAACCTTATGAGTCGATTCGGACTCTCTGACAAACAATCTCAGGCAATTCTTGAAATGCAACTCCAGAGACTTTCTGGACTTGAACG
>JAQTWX010000014.1 GCA_028689065.1 Candidatus Altimarinota bacterium
TTTCCCGAAACGTATCGAATTTCTCCCCTCGTTCGAGCTTTGAATTCAAATCCTCGCTTCCGCACTTTTCACAACGGCTTTTCCGTATTTTATATTCCTCCCCGTCGTTCCAAGATCATCGCACGTATCCGCAAGGTTCGCATTTGAATACGAACAGGATGCGTAATTTCCTGTCCGCGTATCAGCCTTCCATATCCTTTAGGAAAAGCGGCATTTCCTTGTTGCAGTAAATGCAATATGGGGCATCAATGTGCGTACGGAGATAGAATTCGTCAGCCTTTCTGTCCTCGTCCATCCATTCGGCGATCCGCTTGTCCCTTTTTTCCGCAAGGGTTCATTTCCGAAAGTAAAGGTCCAAGCCGGACATGACGCCGCATTGCCTCCGTACTTCTTCCGGACCGTACGAGAGCCCCTTTTTCTCCAATGACTGTTTCAGGACGGACTCGTGGACGCTTTCGACCATCCGGCATTGGCTCACTACCAGTTCGTCGTAACGGTTTTCGTAATACCCGCGGTCTTTGAGTCTCGGAGAATATTCCATATGCGAAATAGGTTAGGAATCAGTCGATGTCCCATTAATACCTGAAGAATTCCATGAATTCCTTGTCCCGGAACCAGTGTTCTTCGCCATCATCTCAAATGAACATGTAATCCCCATGGACAATTCTCGCGAGAGGATACTTTTTTCATTTCTTGAAATGCTCCATATCCCAAGTGCACTGATACTCTTTTCAGGGAATAAGTCAGTACCAATTACCATCCAAATGTACGTGCTTTCAGAGAAAATCCCTTGCCTTTGCGAGAATGGAATCCCTTGCCTTTTCATACCCTTGCTTCAACTTCATATCAAAATGGCGGTTGTGCATTACAGCATTTCGAAATTGTTCTAAAAATTCCAAATCCATCTTGATTGATTTTATGAAAGCCACGTAAGGCTCGTCCCGAATTCCACGTTCTTCGATTCTCTTGCGCCAATCTTCAAAAGATGCCGAATCTGTTATGAGAGCTTCTACGTTACCTTCTTTGAGTTCCTTTATGTGTTTTAATTCGAGAAGATTGCGATAGTCCTTGAACGAGATGTAGAAAAATTCGTTCTCGAAACTGTTTCGTAGATCATCCTGGGTAATGTTGTTTTTCGTGGTGACATCACCGACTTTTAGATCTCTCAAAAAGTCGCCGAAGTCATAATAGGTAGTCAAGAATATGAAACTCATTGCCTCGCGAAGACTTGTTTCAACTCTATATATATCCTCGAAAAACTGTTTCCGAACTTCGAGGAAACGGGAATCTTCGAATTTATAAACCACCTGGCTTTTCTTCCTCAGTTCCGAAAGGAATTTCTCTTGGAAACGGTCGATATCTTCTTTTGGTATGCTATGGAAATTGATCCGGACCGAATAGTAGTTGTTATCTCAGAGCTCCTGATAGCCGCGTATCTCGAAAGTCTTCCCGTACGTTTCGTTTTCCTCGTAGTCCACTCAATCCTTGTACATTTCGTCCGCCCATTCGTCGAAAAAGGACAATCCATCTTTTCAGATGCATTTCAAAGCCTCATTATACGCGTCGGCAAGAGCGTCCCTTCATTCGTAATCGAAGTCCGAAAGGTAGTGCAGATTAATGTGGTGAACTGTCATTTTTCCGGTTATTTGGAATTTTTATAAATTTATGTACATTATATGTAATTTCCATTACCGACGAAAATTAAAAATACTTTCGGATTTTAAGAAATTTTTAATGATTGTTCGTATAATGAACGTCATTTCACATAAAAACTGTCCGCCTTACTTTATGGAAAATTCCGCATACCTTTCATTCATTGACGAAAACTTTCAGTTCTACCCTTCTTGTTATTTATTGCGGAACAAGAGCGACATTGATCCCAAAAAACTATTTGATCTGCTCAAGAATGAAAAGGCTCCCATATTGAGCTACGAACCATTGACATGAAAATTGAAAAACAAACCCGTACGCTCCATTCTTAATCATAAGGTTCAAATCGACTGAAAAGATATTGAATTCGTATTCGAATTCTTTCGATATGAAAATCCTCCGTCGTTCGTAGCAAGAAATCCGCTTTGAAGCAACGATTCTCTTTATAGCGCATTTATAGAGAAGAAATTCTGATATGTGTTGATTATTAAAATTGGAAAATTTATTTTCCTACAGAAAACATGATGACTAAATACCCTTACGAAGGGCATGAAAAAGGCGCTGAATCTCGTCTGATTAAGCCATGGATATCGCGATAGGCTTTTGTCCGGTTATGATAAATTAAAGAAGATTAGCATGGCTAACGTCAAAAACTCACCAAAAGAGTACGAGGCGATGGATTTGGAAGCTGAAAATATTCTCGATATTCTTCCGGAATCGGACGTTATGAATTTTTTCCCAAAAAGCCTCAAGGCGGGGAAGTTATCGGATAAGAAAACTATGACGATAAATTCCGCTACCTGAGGAATCCAATTTGCGAACCAGGAGTTGGAGAATAATTTGACCGGATTAATTGAATTTTATTCAGATCAGGAGGCCTTGCTTAGTTCCTCGGACCCCATTGTTGCCAATGACATCATTCAATTTCAAGAGTATTTCTTGCAGAAAATCGAGGCTCCGACCCCGGGGACAAAGCCCCGATACATTAAGTTCATTACGGGGGATATAGAATCCTACGTGCGCGAGAATCAGGCGGCATTCCCTGACCATGAAGCGCTGCTCGATGTATTGGACGATTTCAACGATTATTTTGAGCTGTCCGAAGTACCGACTGAAGAAAGCTGAGAATTGAGATTTAAATGTGTTTGAGGAATATTTCTTTCGGATGCAACTCTTGAACTATCTTATATATCGGATCCGAAACGGTGAAAAAGCATTCATATTGACTTTGAGACGGCTGATCAGGATTATAAAAACATTTTAGAGACAATAAGATCCGAATGATTTTTCAAGGTGCATTTTGATCACGAAACTTCTTATTTTGAATGAGATTTTTATAAGATAAGAAGTCCGGATGTTGGAAATATCAAACCAATAGTTAATGCCACAATCCCGAGATTTCCCGATTCTGTAAGCAGTGAAAAGGGGTTGTATTCAGAATATGACGATGGTGAAAATAACGAGTGGTCGGAGAACAGCATATTTTTTCACGTTGAATCCCTCCTCAAAGGAAGAGACGATACGAAATACGTATTCTGCGGCGATATGGGAAATGAAATGGCGGATCATATCGCCTTTACTGCCAACGAATTAATATTTGTTCATGGAAAGGCTGTGGGGGCAACCAATTCGACGAACTCAGTCTCGGCTCTTTCTGAATTAATAACGCAAGCGTTGAAGAATCTTGAGCATATGGATATCAGAAAAGAATCTACGAAACGTGAGTTTTTGAAACTTGTTGAAGAAGAAAGGCGCGTAGCTCCTTCAATCAGAAAATGAAAAACTCCCCAGGCCACTGAAAGAACCGTTTCAAAACACCCTTTATTAAAATGAGATAGAATTAAGTTCGAGGAATTTTTAGCAGAATTCACTGAAGGCAGACAGGTATTCTCAAAGAGGCTCGTGCTTGCTCTTGATTTCTTTACTGCCGAACATTTAAAGTCAAGACTTGAAAATTATGGAAGCACTCCAGATTTCCTTGATGTACAATTCTTAAGTGCCATCGGCGAGCTTCGCGCTACTTGCAAAAGAAAGGGAATCGAGTTTGAAATTTGGTGCAAAGAACCTCCTGCCATTGAGGTGTCGAGGTAAAAAAACTTTGACGAAGTTGGATGACCCACCATTTCGATAAAAACATATACCACTCATGAAAATGGGTGGTATATTTTTTGGCGAAAATAGTAGATAGATCGGGGGCGAGAAACCGTAGCCTTCCGGATTGTCCACGTAGTGGCAATTCGGTAAAAAGCCAACGATTTGGCTTTTTAGGCAAGGCGTTTTTGAGGGCGAGTACTGGCTTTAAAAAAAAAGCCTGGACGACACTCGAAAAAAAGAGCCCCGGCATTCCCACCATTTGTCATTCAAAACCCCCGAAAGGGGGTTTTTATTTGGTAAATTGAAAATACAGCAGTACTGAAAAAACTCTAGTATTCTTACTGTGTTAATTTTATTAAAAATTGACTTATATTTATATGTGACTATAACTATTAATATACAAAAAAGTACTCATATTCATTTATCTTTTATTCTTAAACTTATGTTTTCGGAACAACACTATACCCTCGAACAAGTTTTAGATGCTGTTTGACTTTTAAAACAAGAAAAATGAGTTGATAAAATACTTGCTTCAATAAAAGAAAAAATATTTTGAAATGATTTGAATGATGAGAATATAGAAGAATTTAAAGTTTTTGTACAAGATTTTACATCCATGTACTATTTAATGAAAAAGAAATTTCGTGAAAAATACAGAAGTACTTGAGAAAGATATTTCGAGCACCTACGGGCTGTTGTAAATAATGTTTTAGAATTACCGAATCCAAATACTCAAAAGATTCTTATTGCCATTTCTCATGATTGTATAGAAGATACAAATATAGATTTCCGTACATTAAATATTATATACTGACATGAAATAACTTTGGCCGTGCAAGCAATTAGCAAGGATTCTTGGGAATATTATATAGCTACTGATAATCAACATGAGGATGAAAAAAAGAAGCAAGCGAAAGACATAAGAAATAAACAATATTTCTGACATCTTGCATCGTTTGATACTTTTAAAAAACATATTAAAGATTTGGCTTGGTCAAAATGATTTGAATTGAGTGAAGAAAAAATAGAAGAAATAGCAAGAAATGCTCTTGATGTAAAATTTGCTGATAGAATTCATAATCTTTCAACTCAATGGGATCCAAATAATCTAGAACAAGTGAGAAAAAAAGTAAACGAAACAAAAAAATATTTTTTAAATATTGCTCGAGAAACAAATACAGAAGCTTACAATAAGATCCAGAGCTTTATATTAATCTTAGAAGTTAAAATAAATGGCACTTCAAAAAAGGTGAATACATTACTTGGAAACTCAGTGTTATAATAATCTAGAAAACTTTTATATAGATAAAATTAACTATTTTTTCCTTATCTATATATAAAAGAAATAAAAAAAACCTTGCCCTTTTATTAAGAGCAAGGTTTTTTGAAACTTTTTTCATTAATCTACAATTTTCTTTCCCTCTCAAACAAACCGAGTAGCAAGATAATCCACTATGAATCAAAAAATCAATCATTCAAGCATAATCCAGAATGGAGAATATCCTACAAATATAGTATCTTGCATAAGAACAGTTAGTTTGTCATACATAAACAAAGCCAGAATAAAATTCATCCAAGCACAAATTAAAGCCCCACGAAACCAATACGAAAATGGAAGATTTAATACTGGGATCCGTTCCATAACCCCAAAAACTCACACTACTGCTCAGAGAGTTATATACCAAAGTCATACAGCAGATCTGAGAAATATATCAGCATTACTAAAAACTACTGGCAAAAGGAAAAAAGCAACTCCTCCAAATATTAAACCTGTCATTTTTGATACAGCCAATCTATTGGCTAACCTTGATCTAAAGACATTCATAGATAAAAAAGTTAAGAAATAATGAATATTATAATGAATTCATCGAATTAGTGAATTTTTTCTTGAAAACAAGCAAAAATCGGAGCAATTTGAAGCAAAATGGGACAATTCATCATATTCCTCATGGAGAAATCAAAACGGTATCGAATCTCTCCAAATATTTTGCTCGGATTAATCTCGATATTGGAGTTTCCTATGATGCAAATCTAGAACATGTTATCGAAATAATCAATCGTACAGGAATGGAACTCTTCGAAGATCCTCAGTGGAAAGATTCTATTATTAAACCACCTCAATTTCTGAAAGTTAATGACTTCGCTGATTCCGCAGTCATGCTAAAAATACTCCGAGAAACAAAGCCTCTTAAGCAGTGGGAGATTGCATGAGAACTCCGCAAAAGAATCAAGATAGCTTTTGATAAAGAAGGTATAGAAATTCCCTTTCCTCAAAGAGTTATTCATCAAAAATAATATTTCAGATATCTATTATCTGCAAATATTCTCACATTTGAGAGGTATATAAAATAAATAGGCAGAAATCCTGCCTATTTATTTTATATATACTTCCTTATGTTATCTTCTTCCGCCGTGCATACCTCTTCCCGAAGTACTCGCCTGAGCTGGGAGTATTACTCCTTCTGAAGCAAGTTTATCAAAAAGCTTTGTCTTGAGAGTTCCTCTTGTATTCAAATCAGCTTCTGAAAGATATGTACTATAATCTATGGTGGTAGCAAATCCATTACTTTCAAGTGCTTTTATAAATCCTCTCATATGATTATATGAAGCACCTCAGATATTTATAAGTACTGCTTTGATATCATCATTATCTGTTGTTTTAATAGTATCTACGATATCCTTTATATCCAAAATCTCGATTTTTATACCAACTTCAAGAGCTTCCTTGAGGCCTTTTTCTCCTTCTGCTTTTAACGTAGCAAATGTTGTTTCAAGTTCTCCATATCCTGTTGGTATCGGAAGATTGTATCTATCAAGTAACACTTTTACCACATCCATATGTTGCTGTTCAGAACTTGCGATATTTTTAAAAGCCTGGACGTTATAGAGTGTAGCAAAATAGTTATAGGCGTCTCGGGCTACCATTTCCTCGCTATATTGATAAGCAAGATCGAGTTTTTCCTGGTCGGAAAGATTGCTTGGTGTTATATTTTGTACTGCACTTCATTCATTCTCCATCCTTAGAGAATGCATTTCTCATAATTTCTGAGATATATTCATATCATAGAACGATGATCTTTGTTCCATTCATACAAAACTTCGTATATTTTGTCATTGTCCATTCCCTTGTCAGAACATTGCATAGGTCATACCTATACTTGTAATCATGAGAGCAGTTATAACTACTGCTGTATATATTTTTATGCTGGTTTTCATAGTTTGAAAGTAAAAGAATAAGAATTCCGAGATTCTTTTTAAAAGAACCTTCACTCTCTAGTACGTAGAACGATGAAAAAATTATTCAAAAAAAATATAAAACTCTATTTTCATGGAGAAAATAGAGTTTTATATTACCATATCATTCACCTTCCTTCGGAAAACCATTTATGACTTCTCATTCATCCTCCAAACCAAGGCATCACTCTTTCGGCTTCAAAAACAGTGGGGGAAATTTTATGTCAGAGTATTCGAATTTTTTCATCCTGTTTTCTTTCTACAAAAGGAGATATGAATGCATTTTCTATGTGAATTTCCCATATCTGTCCATTTATATCTCGAAATTCTATTTTCGCAGAATCTATTTGTGATATATTCCCTGCAAGTCTTCCATTTTCTGGACTATCCCAAGAAGATCCATTATAAAGAATATTTGAAATAACAGGAATATCCGCTGCAATAAATGTGTGCATCATTGGACCAATCCCAATCCCCCGAAGAATAAAACTTCCAACAAAGATAATTACAATACCTATAAGTATATCTTTCCAGTAAGGATTTCTATATCCAACAGTGGTATCTTTTAATCTTTTTAAACCAAAAAATATGAGAACTAGCAAAAGAAGCAACCATACGATATTTGGGAAAAAGAAATAATTCCAACCTCTTTGCCCATACTTCTGCATTCAGAAAAACTCAGTAGTATTGTCGAACAAAAATCACCCAATAAACATGGCAAAAAAGAAAAATATTCCTATGCTTATCCAAAGTATTCTCTGTTTATTTGTAAAGTATGATTTTGGGAGTGGTTCTATATTTTCTTTTTTGATTTTGCCGAGTATTGCATCCTTGAAAGTATTTTTCATAAAAGAAATATCATTAAGAATTACATGAAAGTTTTATAAGATTTTCACGAAGCTGTTTCCGTGCTCTATTTACCAAAGTACTTGCTGTACCAATAGGTATTTTTAGTATATCAGCTATATCTTCATAAGAATATCCTTCTATACATCTAAGAATAATTATCTCTCTATAATCGGTCTTCAAGAGAGTAATAGCTTTTTGAACACACATTCTTATGTCTTTTCTTTCCAGATCTCGGTGTGGGGAATTGTTATCTGTGAGAGAATGAATGAGATGCATGTATTCTTCATCCTCAAGGGATATATTTCCTATCTCTTTTTGATGTTTGCGAAAATTATCGATAATCATATTATGAGCAATGCGATAAATCCAGCTCGAGAAGCTATATCTTGCATCATATTCATGAATATATCGATATACTTTTATAAAAATATCTTGGAGAAGATTTTCTGCATCTGGGACGGAAATATCAGTAGTTCGAATGATATACCTCATAAGTTTATTTTCATATACATCCACTATCTCACCAAATACTTCAGGATTTTCAGAAATCCTTTTTACGATATCTCTATCTTCCATGATTTCAAGAAATTATGAAAATACATACTTTTCTATACGAAAATATAGTATGTATTTATTCAAATAACACAATTATTTTCATTTTTCATAAAAACGTAACTACTGAAAAATAAATATAAATCTAGAATAGTATCATTCTAGATTTATATATTTCCAATCAAACTATTCTGCTCGAAATGCCATCATAGTAATATCATCCGCAAATATGTCAGAACCTGTAAACTCTTTTATATCAGCAAATACTTTTTCACAAAGAACAGCACTGGAGTTATCATGATGTTTTTTTATACTTTTCATAAGTCGATCGATACCAAACAATACTTTTTCTTTGTTTTGTGCTTCGGTAATACCATCAGTAAAAAGGAAAAGCACATCTTCTGTATCAAGAGTAAATTGCTGAGATACATCTTTTGTAAACATATTTGCAAACATACCTACAGCAATACCTCCAGATGGTATAATCTCAATAGTATCAGAGGCTTTTCTATAAATAAGGAACCGTTCATGTCCTGCTCCCATATAAGAGAATGTCTTCGTGGCAGGAGTATATTTCATAAATAGCATTGTGATAAACATCTTCTTCGGGATACGAGCAATAACAATATTATTAAGCTTCCATAAAAGAAGCTGGATATCACCACCTGTCTCACGATTAAATGCATATATGAGGGAACTTACGATTGCCATGATAATTCCAGAGATAAGACCATGTCCGGTTACATCTCCTATATAAAACATATACTCATCTTTGGAAGGAGATGCTATAATGTCATACATATCTCCTCCAATTTCTGTTGCTGCATACACAACACAATGCGTATCAAGGTGTGGAATATGGTTATTATTTACTACAGGAAGAAAATTATCTTGAATACGTTTTGCAAGTTCAAATTCACGAGATATACGCTGTCATTCAATAAGAGCTTCAGTATTTTCCTGAAGTTTTTTGAAAGATTCTGCAAGTTGTTCTTTGGTATTTTGAAGTTCTGTAATATCAGTTCGCACAGACATGTATTCAATCACATTTCCATATATATCAAGGAGTGGACTAACTGTTGCTGCAACCCAGTATTCAGATCCATCTTTTGCTTTATTTTTTACAATACCCTTCCATATTTTTTTTGCAGAAATAGTTTCCCAAAGATCCTTAAAAGCTTCCTTTGGCATATCAGGATGACGAACGATATTATGAGGCTTTCCAATAAGTTCTTCCTCAGTATATTGAGCCTTGTCACAAAATTGTTTATTAGCATACGTAATAATTCCACGGAGATCTGTCTTGGAAACAAGACTACTTTCATCAATTGTGTGCTTATACTGTTCCATAAGACTAATATTGGTTCTGAGATTCAGAAGCATATCTTGAAATGTATTTGCAAAAAGATTGATTTCATCTCGAGAATCAGAAGAAGCTGTAACATCCTTCATATCAACAAGATAATTTCCATTTCCTATCTCTCGTGCGATTCGTGCGAGACGAATAATAGGATTAGATATACGAGTATGTATAAGATATACAAAGAATAGTACGATGATTATAATTACTATCATCAATAATATACCATAGGAACGAAACATTCGAAGTTCCTCAAAGGCTTCGGAAGTATCTTGTGTTACCTGAATCCCCCACCCAAGTCCTTTGTATTCATCAAATCAGAGAAGTGGTGCATAGGCAGTAATGGCTTCTGTTCCCATTTCTGATATCTCTATAGTGTCCCCACTTTCCCCCCGCATAAGTGCTTGTATGGATGGAATAGTTGTTTTTGGATATGTAAGAATCTTTTCCTTATATCGATCAGCAATAGTTGCTCCTGACTTATTATAAAGCATAACTTCCCCAGTAGTACCTATTTTTATAGCATCGGTAATATTCCAAATATGTTGGAGATCTAAATCCCCTAATATAGCACCGATAAATATTCTCTTATCTCACTGAGTGAGCATTATAGGTACGGCAATATCAATTGTAAATGCCCCGTCATCTTCCTGTACAACATCCTGGATATAATATGATTTATTTCCTGTTTTTGCTTGTATAAAAAGCTCTTTGCTTGTTCTATCTCGACCAAGTTTTTCAGAAATAGTTTTTTTAACAAGCTTTTCCCCTTCTTCTTTATCTTCTTTAAATTGGTTTTCAACTATATAAGCAATAGTTTTCCCCGAGGCACTGATAATTTCAACAGAATGAAAGGCAGTATTGATTTTAATAAAATCTTCCAAAACCTCTTGAAGATGTTCATCTTCCGTAATAATATCTGTTTTCTTGGGCACACGTAAATTCCGAGAAGGATTTACTGTTCAGGAAAAAGTTTGTTGGATATTTGTAATATTTTTCAAAGACGGAGTAATACCTCCTGTTGATGTACTGATACATTTTATATTATCATCATTTTCCTCTTTCTTTATTTCCGTATCATCTACTCCGGCAATAGATTCCTTCATTCATTCATTATGAGAAAGGGTTTCCAAACTCAAAATTCGCTCCAACAAAAATCTGTCAATTTCTTTGACAGTACTATTTGCGATTTGCGAAAAATCATTATATAAACTTTTTGTAATCATACTCTCGGTTTCTGAGAGAAGAAACATAAGAGTGCTTATGAAAGCGATGATAATAATCGAAAAAAAGAGGAGGAATTTATTTTTTATACTCATGTATGAAAAAACGGACGTATATAAAATAAAATTATAGAATTTACTGGAATACTAAGCACTTACTTTAATCTTGAAATCCTCCATGGATTCATGATGGGGAATGATTTCAAGAAGACCAACAAGATCGAGGGTATCATACACATTATCAGTAAGTCCTATAAGATGCATTTCAGATTCTTGTTCTTGAAAAAGAGAGAACCAATGTGCAACATTTCCAATGGCAGTTGAGTTCATATATCTCACTTCAGTAAAGTCCAGTACTGCAATAGATGGAGTAGTAATAGTAGAAGCAAGTTTATCTATGGCTTCACTATATGATTCAATGGTCACTGCATCAAGATCACCTTGAAGTTTAATGGTAAATATAGATTTCATGTGAAAATAGTTTAAAAATATATTAAAAATACAACTTCTTATATATGAGGAATTACTTCTATTTTTATATCAATAGGGGAAATGATTTCTTCTTCCATTTTCTTTGGTGGTTCCTGACATTCAGGAGTGAGATTTTTTACTACACTCATAGTAAGTCATCATTGAGCGTTATCTTGAATTTCGAATTTGTCGCTCCAATTTAAAACAATTTGAGCAAGCCCTCTTCCGCGAACAGTAGTATTACTTAGAGGATTTAACTTCATAAGTTCATAATTTTCTCGCATTTTCTGAGTAAGTGCTTCTGCTTTAGTTTTTTTCTTCCCCGCACCAGAATCAGATATAGTTACTTCCAAACTTCCATCAATAGAACTAAGTAAAAGAGTAATTATCACCAATGAAGTTCCATCCGATCCATGTTCAATAGCATTATTCACCAATTCATCAATAACAGACTGGAGTCGATATGCCCAACGAGATGAAAACTTTGTGTTATTGCGAATAACAGAAAGAACCAATTCACGAATACGAGGAGAAAAATCCATATTACTTGATATAGCAATAGACATGACTGTTCTTCCATTTTCTGAATCAATCACTGGTATATGTGTATTCATAAAAATATTTTAAAAAGATAATAAAAAAGTCTTTCTAAAATAGTGTAGCATCTAAAATAATAAAAAGCAAATATTTATAAAAATTTTTATAAAAATCACGGAACGTATTGCAATAATATTAAGTTATAAAAAGACTATATCTCTCAATATAGTCTTTTTTGTATTATGCTTCTATTTCTTCTCAGAGAACTTTCTTTACCACTCCGACAATATATGTTTCATCAAAAGGACTCAGTTCCAGATCTTTGTGTTCTTTATTGAGAGAAAGAAGAAATCGTTGTTCTCATACTTCTTTGATACGTTTTATCTTTGGCTGTTGATTTTGTACAATGAGAACCATATCTTCTGGATTATATCCAGATTGGATTTTTATAAGTACAAGATCACCACTATGAATAAACGGTTCCATAGAATCACCTTTTGCTTTGGTAATAAAATAGTTCATAATATCCTGAGAATCAATATATTCTTGTGGTATGGGAATTTTCTTTCGAGGGTATTCATCTTCAAGAATAGTCTTTCCAGCATGTCCACACTGTGCAAAGCCAAAAAATGGAATACAGAGCTGATTTCCTTCCTCATAATGTTTCAAAACACGATATATTCCCGAGGAAGTTCGGGTAAGATATCCTGCATTCTCGAGTTGATTAATCTTATTTTGTACTTTTTGTGGATGATCAATACCGACATTCTCTCCTATATCCATGAGAGTATATGAATCCTCTCATCCAAACTCAAGAAAGGCAAGAATCTTTTTCTGCTGAGAATCAAGTCGTTTCATAGAAAGAAAAATAAGTAATATATGAGGATTATATAAAAAAACTTCTTCAATGCAAATGTTTTTTCATAGTTTTACAGAAATATGTATTTTTTGGAAAATAAATTTAATTCCTAAAAAACTCCTCGTTATTGAGGAGTTTTTTTATTTAACTAAATCGTACCTAATCATTAGTCACAGGACCGCGATATCCAGTTTGTTCGAGGAGATTTCCAACACTTCCAGCCACATTTTCTGTCTCTTTTACAATATCATCAGGTCGTCCTCATTCACGAAATGCCTCAAAATCTGCTTCTGCTTGTTGTATATACTCTGGTGTTTCAAGAAATGACTTTCCATAAGGAGTTAATTGTATTCCATAATTACGTTTCAATTCCTGGATATAATCCTGTTTTCCAAGTTTATCTTCATATACTGATTTTTCAATACGTCCTGCATTAAAATAAGACATAAGAGCTTTGTGATATTTCATATAGAGCTCTTTTTGCATTTCTTTTGTTTCTTCAGGAGTTCCTGTCTTCATGTCACGAATTGCTCCGAGACTCTTTTTAAAACTTGGCCAAAGTTTTTCAGTATTATCATCACTTTCAAAGGTTACTTGTCCCGCATTCATACGAATAAATTTAAAGTAATGATCAGGATTAAGTCCAAGAAAAGAAGATCCTTCATGTTCATAGGTATGATTATCACGTTCTCCTTCGTCGAGTCTTCCTACTTCTTCAATACTTCCTCCGCAAGTTTTAAGATATGTTGCACAATCAGAATCAGTCTTTGCGAGATGAATTAATTCCCCATCCTGAGTGACATTAAGTTTACTATTGAGCAATGCTCCATGTTCCATCCAGAATGTCATAATAGCTTTTATGAGTTTCTTATCTGGATCATGTTTCTGAAGTTCCTCGATTTTTGCATATTCTTTTGCAAGCCCATTACTTGCAGCAAGTTTCCTGATGACCGATCGAAATATATTCTGATTTCCAGTCGTTCCAATAAAAAGAAGAGCAGTGTATGGATGTCATCCATAAAACTTTCCTTTGAGAGTATCAAGTTGTTTTTGTTGAAGAGTTCCTGGAATATTACTGAGAGCAAGAACAATAGCAGGCATATGCATCTCGTGAGCAGGTCATCCTTTCGCCCAAATAGCATCAAATCCACCAATACCCTTAGCTTTCTCTCCACCCTGAAGTTTCTCCATCACTTCATTTATTCGTCCCTTCGACAATTGGAATCTCTCGGTTTCTTCTTTTCCTTTTTCCGTCTCGTCTTTTACTCCACTTCCCCATGCTCCCGCAAAAGTTGTCCAGAGAGTATTATCGAGTTCTCCATTATCTCCTGCTGTTTTTATGTAGGAGATAATAAGTCCCTCTTCTGTAAATGGTTCCCCTGTTTTATCACATCGATCTCTATAACTCTGAACTGCTGGAGAATTCATAGAATATTTCTGTCCGGAAAGACGTTCAAAGTAAATGAAACTTCCTTCCCACTTTTGAAGTTTTCCAACATAGAGAGCTCCGTGTTTCTGAAGCATAGCAATCGTTGCTGCTTGTATTTCATAGTCATGAGAGCCTTTCGTGGAAAGTATATGCATAACATCCGCTTGTCTATCTGGTCCTGACATTCCTTTGAGCTCATCAACCATCTCTTGCATGAGCTTCTTATTTCCTGAATACACTCCTGCGCGCATTTCACGAAGAATTCCATCATCTATAAGACCAAGGGATCTCATTCCCTTTGCTATTCCGAGCTGAACATTGGCAGCATGGAGGTGTGATCCATGTTCCAGTTTCTTCTTAATAGCATCTACCACCCCTTTCGCTCCATGAAATATATCATGGAGACTTGGATTTCCCATATACTTATGAAGTCGATCTTTTTTATAATCAATTTTTGGATCTACCTGATCAGGAACCTCGGTTTCTTTCGGAGTGTTATTCGGTTCAAACGCTTCCGTATTGAGAAAAGTAAAGAGAAGATTATATCCTCCACTGTATTTCTTTGGCTTCGGGTTTTGTTCGTTCAGTCATTTCTTTTCATCGAAGTCTTCGTACACGAGAAACTCCACCTTTCCGGGAATTTTGGTATCAGTTATCTTCACATACCCCTTCGACCCTGCAAACTCCGTGATTCCTGCGTATTTTTCCTCTCCTTTTCGGTCTTCTGGGACAATCCTATCCCCCTCCATGGAGAGTTTACTGTACGCATCTTTTTTGAGACTGTGCGATTTCATCGCTTCAAGGAAATCAGAAACTGTTTTCATAGAAGGAAGACGTTTTGCTTTCTTGGACTCGAAGAGCATATAGAATGTCACATAGTCAAAAATCTCGCTATTTTGTCCATTGGTAAGTTCAATAGTTCCCTTTGCTTCATTGATAGATGTAATCTGAAATATACAATAATCTGCTTTTCCCGGCTCACCTACCTCGATAGAAACACCACCATCCGCTTTAAGTGTATATATATTTCCTTTAGGATCAATAGTATTCATAGCTCGATTCAGATCTCCGAGAGATTTTATATCCTCTTCCATGAGTGTTTCTTTGAGAGCTCCCGCCTGTATACGATGCCGTGTCGCCTCTGGAGTCAGTATCTCTATGTTGGATCTCGCTTTGTCGAAGATGTGGTATATCTCAGCATATGTATATTCCGCTTTTAGACTCTTTTTCTTCCCGAGATGGAGCATCCCGTTCGGGAGAAGCACGTCACTTATGGCAAATACCCGACCATTTCCACTAGTTATTCTATTTTCTTCAGGATCATCTTTAATACCATCAATACGGTACGCAAATTCAAAATCTTTTCCATTCATTCCAGGAATAGTTCCTCGAATAATAGCCCCTTCTTTAAAATCGAAAGCATTTCTCATTCTGAGCTTTTCGAGAAATGAAGGGAAAAATAGTCCTTCCGGAGTTGCTTGCATCTTGAGAGCATTTTCCGCATCCACTTCGTCGTAACGGGCAGCATTTATTTTTGAGAGCTCTCGTGCAATCATTCGACTTCCCTGTCCGAGGAGGATTGTATCAACAATCTCTTTAGGAAAAAGCATAGTTTCTATAACAATATCGTACGGATCAATCTGATCTATTGCCCCCTTTTTCTCTGTATCACCCAAAGAATGAAACTCTGGCACAAGATTCCCTTTTTCGATACTCTGATAGACAGCGGACTGCACCTGTGCCTTGGTTAGTACTCCCATACCCCACAGTTGTCCGAGTGTCACAGTCGGGAGAAATGTCTTCAAGAGAAGTTGTTTCTGTATGTCGTCAAAAAGAGGAAGTGCTTCCTGCACTTCCTGCGGATCTACATATCGCTTCACGAGGAGATTCAAAACCTTCTCTTCCTGCATGGGATTCAGAATATTTTTCCCAAAAATCATTATAATCTGGTCTTTTTCCGATTTATAGGGAAGAGTTTTTCCGGGGAAGAGATTTTTTAAAAATTTCTCACGTCTGGATTCGCTCTGAACAAGATTTGTAAGTTCATCGCAAGAGAGACTTTCATATTCTGATTGTATCTTATTTATCTCGACACTCGTAAAGCTATATTCGCGATTCGTAACGTATTCGAGAGCCTTTCGTTTGCTCGTAAAAGCTACTCCGAGAGCAATAGTTTCTCGCAGAAACTGTGCCGAAGTCACTGCTCGAAATGCCTCTTGCTGTTCTTTGGATACTCCATCAAACTCTCGAGCATGCGTGGTATATTCTATAAACTCATTCTCAAGTCCTGTACACTTCGATACCATCATCTCATTAAAAATATTTCCCGAAAGAGAAAGTTTCTTCTCCACAAATCCTCGAATAGCTCGAGTTGTCAGGGATTCACTCGCTTTTTTTGTTTTCTGAGCATTTACCTGTTCTGTATTCTCATTTGCAGTATTTCTTCCGGTATTTTTTGTCATATTGTATATAGAAATATATAAATTCCCTGCGAGTATATCCTATAATGTCTAAAAAATCAAAAAAAACACATGAATCCAATTTTTTCTATATCTATTATCGGGAAATAAAGAAAAGTAAAAAAGTATCTAATAATTTTTGCAAAATAACAAAATATATGATGTAATACTGGAAGAAAGCAAAAAACTCATTCACTAATATAAACAAATATGACTCATTCCACTCTTATCTCCCGCCTCTCCCGACTCGGGCTTCTTTCTGTGCTCTATACCGGACTCTTTCTCACAAGCGGGGAACTCAGTATGAGTACGGAGGGTAGTGTACAAATAGGAAATATTGGAGTACAAAATGTAATGGCAGCAGAAAATAACACAACGGATACAACTATTAATTCTATTATTAGTTTTTTGAATCTCGGGATTGGAGTTCTTACCTTCCTCATTACTCCACTCATTATGCTCGCCGGGTGGCTCCTCTCTCCCGACTGGACTTTCGGAGAGATTTTCGGACTTCGTCCGATACTCCACCAACTCTGGATTCTTATTTCCAATGTAGTTTATGTTATATTTGGATTTATGCTCGTATTTATAGCATTTGCGAATATATTTGGAGGAGAGAGTTCCAAAGCTTATGAGATGAAAACTATGCTTCCGAAACTCGTAACAGGGATGCTTATAGTTCCATTTACCTGGTTTATCGTAAGTGCAGTGCTTTCCATATCTAATATACTAACAGCATCTGTTATAAGTCTCCCTATGGAAACAATTCTAAAAGCAGGGGGGGAAACAAGTAAGTTACTAGCAGATCCTATTATACCAAAGCAAATTACATTCAACAAGAATACTGGCACAGGTACAGAATCTACAAACACAGAGGTGAAAAATGGAAATTTTACAGCATCTGATTGTAAGAAGGATTCGAATAATTGTATTTCTATAAAAGAATTTCTCACTAACGGTGGAGGTGGAGCATATAATCTCCTTTCAGTTTATGCGTATGGAATATTTCGAATTCAAGATTACAAAGCTCTTACTCCTGAAGAAAAAGTTAATAAAGTACTTGATATTGCATACAAACTCGGATTCTGAACTATATTCTTCTTGGTATTCGGGATACTCGTTATCGCTATTGTCTATGCACTCTTTTCTCGTGCTGCCATGCTTTGGCTCTATGCGATGTTTTCACCACTCTTCGCACTCACTTACGTAATCGGAGACAAAGCAAAAAAACTCGAAAAATTCACTATTAAAGAATTTGTATCACTTGCACTCGTACCTGTCTATGTATCAGCAGCCCTTGCATTTGGTCTCATGTTTCTCGGTCTCGTTATGGGGGCAACGAGCCAATGAACTACTTGAGATAATGGAAAACTCAAATCAGATGTAGTGAATATCGAAACAAAAGACACTACTACGAAATTTACCTTCTGAACAGGAGATAAAGGAATTACATTTACATCCATAGGACTTCTTGATTCTGAAAGTAAGACAGGGATTTCCACTGCTCTTGATATAGGAAAGGGGGTTATCGGAACTATTATTATGAATATACTTGCTCTCGGTATCCTCTGGATGGCAGTTATGGCAGCTCTCGGAGCGAGCAAGATTACCGAAGCGGCCGTTGCACCGATTAAATGATTCGGGGATGAAATCGGAAAACTTGCTATGAAAGCTCCACAGTATGTACCTATACCGTTGCCGGGTGGAAAATGAATGAGTATGGAGTGAATGAAGCAATTCTGATCATGAGTCAATAATAAAGTTACATCTATGGCTCAATGAGAGTGGAATAATGTTTGACAGAGTTTTGGAGAAAAAGTTTGAAACTCTATAGGGTTACAAAGTGGAGAAATAGCAAAGGCTATAGACAAACAAAATACCATTTTACGTGATAGAAGAGCAGATTTTACAGGAAATCTAACTCAACGAGCAGATGCAACAAAAGCCATGATGGATCTTCCAGTAAAGGCTGAAACATTTGTACAAAATGAAAAGCTGAAGGGAAATTTTATAGAACAACTTAAGCAGACATATAAGCTCGATAGTAAAGACGTGGAAGGATTAAAGAATGCAACGTCCGTTGCTCTATTTAATACTGAATTTAAAGAATTAGCGAAGAGAAAATGAGATATGGTTCCACTTAGAAATGAAAATATCACAGACCATCTCACATGATCACCAAAAACTACCGAAAAAACCTACGAAAAAGTAACTCTTAAAAAAGAAGGTACTAAAGAAGGAGAGAAATCAGCAGGTAATACAAAAATTATAGAGCTTAAGTTTGATGATGAAGAACGAAGTATTGCCCTTGAATCATGAACAATTCTTTCCCAGAAAGAAGTTGAACTAAAAGGGGATGATAAAACAAATCTAAGACAGATTATATCAGGAGCTCAAGATGAAACAGCAGCAAAGAAACGTCTCTCAGAGATATTTGACACTAATAAAATAGATATTGATAAACTCTATGATGCAATCAAATAATCTCCTCTTGACTCTCTTTATAAAATACGCTACACTCCACCAAAATAAATAACCCCTTATTCATCAAAACAAAAATACACTCATGAAACAACTCCATGCTCTTATAACCAATACTACGAGTCTCGTCGGCTATATCGCCGTCCTCATGTTCGTCGGAGCATATATGGGTGGAGATAAAAACTCCGCGCTCGATCCAGTACTCCTCAAGGGAAGTATCGGAGAGCATCGAGGATTTCAGGTACCAGAGAATCCTCGCCCCATTATCATCACTATCGATGGTCGACAGTATGAAGCGATGGTTGGAGAGGAAGTGAATCAGAAACCAGTATTTACCTATTAAAAAAATCTGAAACCCTGCCATATTGGCAGGGTTTTTTAAAACCCCTCTTTTAAAAAATAAAATTTCCATATACTCAAAATATATATCCTCATTTCTTGTCTCTTATAAGTTATGCAACGATTCTTTTTCTCTCACCTCCCTCTCGGGAAAGATATAACTATTTCTGAGGATTCTTTTGTCCATCAGGTCTCACGAGTTCTCCGTGCGACTATCGGAGAAAATATAATCCTTTTCAATGGTGATGGACAGGAATATATCTATACTATCCGTACCATTACCAAGAAAGAAATAGGGCTTTCTTTTCAAGAAAGTCATCAAGGTATACAAGATTCGACAAAAATTATCCGACTCTATCAAGCACTACCGAATAAGTACGAGAAGATTGAATACATACTCCAAAAAGGAATAGAAGTATGAGTACAGGAATTTATATTTTTTCGATCAGAGAGAAGTCAACGTCTCGCGATACACTCTCATAAGATAGAACGATTCAATGAAATAGCACGAGAAGCAACCGAACAATGTTTCGGAAATACAGTGCCAGCTATTCTGTTTTCAGAAGAAAAAATACCTACTCCGAAAGATGGATACTCCTATGTGTTCCATACAAAATGAGAATGAAGCAAACATCTCCGTGATATAGATACAGATAAAAATCCTTTCAATATATTTATCGGACCAGAAGGAGGATGGTCTCCTTGAGAGATTGCTATTTTCAAAGAACAAAATGTACAGCTTATTCATCTCTGAGAACGTATCTTGCGTACTGAAACAACCTGACCAGTTACCGCTTTCTTTATGATACAAAGATAACTTATTCCATTATTTGACACTATTAATAATATATAGTATAGTAAACATGTATTATTAATAATTCAACGTAACTATGGGACTCAATCTCAATTCTCTCAAAAACATTTCTCTCGAACCGACAAACACTGCGAGTACTGAGAATACTATCATATCACCGGTAACTCTCTCTCAAAAAACTCCTCCGAGTATTTCTCAAAGTACTGTTTCTGTATCTCCATCACCAGAAACAAAAACTCCAAGCGCTGCTCCAAAAATCTCACTAATGCAATTAAAAAAAGCTTCTGGAATAAATAATTCTCCTGTTATATCAGAAGTACCTCAAGAACAACCTATACAAGCTGCTCCAGTGGAAATAACAGAAAAGATAAATAAAACACCTGTTTCTGATAATACAAATAGTGACGTAATTACTATTCAACAAGAAACAATTATCAATACAACTCCAGAGCAAGAAATAATAACTCCTGCTCCAGTGGAAAGTATAGTAATCGAAGAGGAAGGAGTAATAAAAGATTCTAGCGAGGGACAGTCGATAACTATTGATGAACAAACACCTGTTATCGAAAAAGAGCTTCCACAGACTACAGAGACAAAGGAATTTTTTCCAAATTTTCAGATATCTAGCCAGCTAGATCTCGACGATGATTTACTCGGACTTGATGATATTATCACAGAACAGGGACAATCAATAATCCCACAAGAAAAATCTACACTCACAACAAACAATACATCAGAAGTAATTTCGGATATGGAACCACTTACTGATACAAATAAAGAAAATATTATCTCTTCAGATATAGAAGAAAAAACAATAACTGAGATTACACCACCCACTGATACAATTACTGAAGTACCTTCAAGTGAAGCAATAGTTATCACTCCAGAGTATGTAGCAGAAGTAAAAACAGAACTCAGTGAAGGTCGTCGTGCAGGATTTCGATTCTTTGTAAAAAACAATAAAAAAATTAT
>JAQTWX010000015.1 GCA_028689065.1 Candidatus Altimarinota bacterium
TTGCGTATATCTAAATAATAGACCTTTTTCTAGTACATGTCTAGGTACTTTATGTATCGTGGTTATTTACTTCCCCACTTGAAGTTTCATCTTCTTGTGGGTAGGATGTTAAGGAGCGGGTTTGTGTGCTTCAAAAATAAAGCTCGCCTATAGTATGATTTTCGGAAGGAATGTCAAAAGTTTTTTAAAGAAAGTTTCTTCTTTTTTTAAAAACTGCATATACTAGCGATTACTAGCCTATAACTCATTTTCAAATGCTTCCGAAGAAATACATACAAAGAATCGAATCTTTTCTCTCAAAAACTGAGTTTGATCAGACTATGAAAGGATATACCGAAGATCGTATATGTTCTTTTCGTATAAATACCTTAAAATCGACTCAAGAAGAAGTTGAGTCATTTTTGTATTCAAAAAATATTGATTTTCAAAAAATCCCTTACATCCCTCTTGCATATTTTATAGACAAAAAAGATGAATTTGCTTTAAAAGGAAGTGATTTCTTTTATGAAGGAAAAATCTATGTACAAGGACTTGCGAGTCAAATCCCAGCAACTCTCCTTGAGCTTCAAAAAAATATGCGAGTGTTTGATATAACTGCAGCACCTGGATCTAAAACAACACAAATGTCTGCTATTATGGAAAATACTGGACTTATTATTGCTTGTGAAAAAAACCAAATCCGATATGATAAGCTGATGCATAATATTAAACTTCAAGGGGCCATTAATATAGAAACCTATAAAATGGATGCCTTGAAACTTATGACAGAATTTGAAAAAGAAAGTTTTGATGCAATACTCCTTGATGCACCTTGTAGTGCTGAAGGGCGATTTAAACTTACCAATGAGAAATCCTATGGATTCTGGACTCTTCAAAATATTCGAGATAAAGCCATTATTCAAACAACTCTTCTTGAGGCAAGTATACCACTTCTAAAAAAATGAGGAGTTCTCGTTTATTCAACTTGTACACTCGCTCCTGAGGAAAACGAAGGAGTGGTGAGTAGTGTACTCGCAAAACATTCGGACCTAAGACTTGAAAAGATTATACTAGATGATATGCCGTTCGCTCGACAGGGAATCAAGAGTTTCGAGGGGACGACCTATAATAGCGATATTGAAAATACGGTTCGTATCCTCCCATCAAACTTCACTGAGGGATTCTATGTGGCGAAAATACGGAAGATATAAAAAAATCTCGATTCAAATTGAATCGAGATTTTTTTACTTGTTTTCTTTCCGGAGCAAATCCAACATATAACTCTTCCCTTCTTTGTTGAAGAATATTTTTGCATCCACCATATGGATAATATCCACACTGTCGAGAATTTTTATAATATCCTTCGCTCCTTTATAGTAGATATAAGCGGCTGTCGAAGTGGTAAAAATATAATTCCCACTTATTTTATAGACCTTTATATTTTTTGTATCCGTAAAATCAAATTCTCCAGCATATTGTTTTTCTGTGCTTATGATCCGAAATTTTCCTCGTCCTTTCTTTTCTCCAAAGAGAATTGTTTCACTATCAAATTCTCGTACCTGAGAGATAGTATCTATTCACCAATCTGATTTCTTGAGAGGATTTATGGTTGCATCTCCCACATCGATAGGATAAAGTAGTCATTTTTCAAGAATATACGGAATCTTATTTATATGTACCACTGCCTCAGGAGAAGATACTGAACCTGTTTGGTATTCAAAATATTTCCATGTTTTATTTGTAGTATCTTGATTATAAATATATTTTGGTGTAATCATAATATCATCATTCACCGCAAGTATTTCTTCATGTGCAATCCCACTGTTTGGTCCGATAAATTGCATAGTATCATAACAAAAAAGTTTTTCTCCATAATAAGAAACTTTCTTACACTGAAGTGGAAGTCCTGTTTTTATATCAAGTACGCTTGAAAATTTCTCTGTATTGGGAGAATAAGCAAAAATATCAATACCGTTCGTAAAATAAAGATCTCCTATATATTGATAGGTCGTATCTATGTGATGAAGTATTTGAAAATCAGTATCTACAAGAAGAAATGAGCCTGTATTAATCGTATTCAAAAGATAAAAATCATCGTAAAACGAAAGTCCACTAAAACTCAATGGAAGGGAAGAATATTTTGGAAGTGCAAAAAGATTAACAACATTGGTGTAAAATGGGTTTTTTTTAGTAATGTCCAATGGGAATGTAATCGAAAGATATCACTTTTTTTGAATAGAAACAGTATATTCTCCAAGATCAAATATGGTTTTGGAATTATTATTATACTGTTCATTATTTATAAGTATCTTGTCTGGTGAGGGAAATACATGGATATCAATAATTCCAAAGGGTTTAAGAAATGCTTGCTTGGAAGCATCTTCTCGATCAAGAAACCTTTCGTAATTCGGATAATACCCCTGAAAAAAGAAATAAAGAAATGTTGTCATAATAATAACTATCGTCCAAAAGATACGATCTTTCTTTTTATGTATACGAATTTCTTCTTGATAAGAGGGAATCATAAAAGTAAATTTAAAGTTATGAAATTTTTATTTTCTTTTCATTTTTTGCGTCGTCTCAAATACTCCAAGACGTTTTCAAAAAAATAGACGTACTTGACTTTCAATTGCAGGAAGAGAAAAAAGTGTGAGTGTTAATATGGGAATAAGCGCCCATTGAAAAATATTGAAAATATAATCCCGTTTACGAAAATGAGTGTATTTTTTCATAATAAGAATCGAGACAATACTCGGGAAGATAATGGTCGCGAAGATCCATGTAAATAAGAATGAGGTAATAAGGGGGATTGTAAGACTAATAATAGATTCATGAACCGAGGAAAGAATACCGGGAATATATCCGATAAAAAAGAGCATGAGAGCACCTCCTGACCAGAAAAGATGATTTAAAATTAAATATCGTGTTTTTCTGAATTTTTCAGCAAATGGAATATTTGGATTATTTACAAATTGCGGAACAACATATTCAATATCAGTACATCCCCATGACCAACGTCTGAGTTGTTTATATTGAGATTTTATTGTTTTAAGAAAAGTTTCTTCTTCGACTATATCCATCTTACATACAGCTGGAACATTCACGATTCGAAAAATACTATCAAATGCAAAATAACTTCGCCAATACTGAAAACCATCTTCGACAATACTTGTAAGGGACCAGAAATTCGCTTTCTTGAGACAATATAATGATTGTCCATAGACAGCGAAATTCCTGTAAAACTCTGGATTCTGTGACTCTGAGAGTTGCCAAAACGTCGTCCCCATAGCAATGAGTCGAGCAAAAAAAGTCCCTTTATGCCAATTATTTGCATACACTGGAGTGTATTGATAAATAGCATTCTGATTGTGTTCTGTAGAAAGGAATGTATAACTCGTAATGAGAAAGAAATTTTCCTCTACGAGCGTATCTGTATCGATAGTCGATACAAAAGTCATATGATCATCCAAATTTTCATCCTTTATATACTCTTTAATTGCATAGGTGATATTGGATCCTTTTACTTTTCACTCACCAGGAATATCCGCAGGATGTACAACATTGACTATCTTTATAGGAGAAACAAGAGTATAATCAGTAACTATCTTATCTGCATTCTCTATCGCCCCTGGTCCTCGTTCCTCAGTTGCAAGAAGAATGGTAATATTTTCCTTGTAAGGATAATCATTTGCAATAATGGATTCAATATTTTCAGCGATAACATCATATGGCTCAGAATAAATAGGCACTATGACGATATGCTTCAGATGTTTTGCTCAATCAAGAATAACAGGATAATCAGAATAATCCTGTTTATTTGTACGAAGCAAAGCGATATAAGAAGTAAGAACGTAATAATATGATTCAAATACTTTTACTGTCCAATATGATATATAAAAAGCAATAAAAAGAATCCCTATTTGATAATCAATACTCAAGAGTATTATCGGAATAAAGAAAATAATACAGAGAAAAATAAGAGGAAGTTTGGAAAGAAAGTTTTGACTCAAAAAATATGGATGAAATTTCATTTTACAAGGTAACAAAAAGTATTGAATGACGGGGATTATAGAGAGAAGTACGAAAAGTGCAAATTTTATACTATACCTAGAAAGAGGATGAGCTCAATATATAAAACCCTCTTCGTACGAAGAGGGTTTTATAACTATTTTACTATAATGGTGGGCCTAGTAGGGAGAGGTTGGAACTATTTAGTTATTACAAACGAATGACTTTCTATGATATAACAGAGGTCAAAGAGGCTTTGCTTATGGTTTAAAATTTAAAGTTATTTCATTTCCCCAATTTTTTTCCCTGTATTACTTTCTATTGCATTTTTATTCTTCTGTTTATTTATTCTTGCTCTTACTGTAAAAACACAATTTTTTGCTATCTCAGCATTAATATATCCTTTTTCAAAATATCTTTTTAACTGTTCTTCTGTAATACCTTGCTTAACTTTATCAAGTCGAATATCTGAACATTGTAGAAGAAGCTGTTCTTCTACTATCTTTTTAACTGCTTTTCCAAAAAATTCTTTTGTAATTTTTCTTTGCTCAAGAAATATTTCAAGATCTTCAATAAGAATAGCTCCAGTTTTAATGTCTAATAATATATTTTTCTGCTCCTTCTCTAATTCTTCTTTTGTAAACATTTCAGTTGAATTCTTCTTGTATAGTGTTTTTCCAAGTATAGTAGCATTGAAATCTATATCTTTCCAAGCTTGATAATACTCTTTACTATATGGATTAATTGGGGTTTTTTCAAGAATTGGTTTATCGTTCATATCCAATCAAAGAACTCGGTATAATCGATATATACCCCCCTCTTTTTTTTCAAAATATCCAGAACCAAGAACCGCTTCTCAAGTATCAACAAATTCGAATGTTCTCACTCCTCAAATATTGAGAATAGCTTTTCAATCTTCCTGACAGAAGTATGATATATCATTGTCATCTCAGACTGCAAAAATACCATCTTGAATATAATCAACTCTAAGGGTTGGATACTCTTTATCAAAACCTTGTTTTACTAGGTCGTCAAAAATTCGTTTTTCTTTTTGTTTTATAAGATTACTCTTATGCTCAATATGAATCTTTGGTAAACTCTCGGTTCACATACTACTAAAGATAATTAAATAAAATTATTTTGTTGTTTTAGGTTTACTTACTATCCTATGTTTGTCTGTTCTTATTTCTTTTTCATCAACTTTCTTTTTCTTTAATCATTTCATTTTTTCCATTGCTTCCAGTATCTTATCTATGGAATGAGAAGAAGTATTGATATCTATACGATACTTTCCAATATCTACTCAAAGATCCGAAATTGGACTAGATCATTCTATTCCTTTCACATTTGTGATTCTTTCTGCTATTGTATCACTATTTCTATTATTTGTAAAATCTCTGAGCTCTTTCGTATAAGGGTCTCCTTCTTTTACAGAAACTTCAAGGTTTCTAGCTCCTGGTGAATTGAAGGTATAAGTTTCAGAAGATCAGTAGATACTGGTTCCAATTTGAGCAAGAGCTCATCAAAGACTATGTCAGACGATTGCTACTTTTTCGTTTCCATTTAAATGTTTTCTGCAAAAATTAATAAGAGATTTTACTTGGGCTTCTGGAAGTTTTCAGTTATAGAGATCTATGTCAGCTCCTAAATCTCCTGTATCAGCATCGTAAATGTTGTTTAATTGTGTTCCAGTTATAGAAAGTATCTTCTTCCCATTCTTCTCAAAGAGAACGCATTGAAATCCACTTTTATCATCTGAATTTTCTTCTGGGTAGTGGGCTAATATTTTAAAATCTCACTTTTCTTTTAATTTCTCAAATTGTTTTTCATAATCTGTCTTCTTTTCTCATTTAAGCCGTGAAAGTATTTCAGTTAATTTTCCTCTATGTTCCTGCAAAAATTCCCTATATTTCTGAAGTATCTGACTTTCGTTTATATTCGGCCAATTAAGACTGAATCATTGGCTTGCATCAAGGATATTACCACCTACATCTGATAGAATAGTATTTCCAGTATTTGATATATCCGTATCGATATCCAAGCTTGCAAGAGTGTTGTGCGATGAAGGAGACGCTTTTCTTAGTTCATCAAGTTTCTGATTGTTTCTAAATAGTGCTACATCTATGACATCACTCACATTTTTATCATTTGTATCTGTAATCATTGTCTTTGGAGACTGATTATAGACATCTGGATTATTAAAGTTTGCAAGAACAAATGCTTCATCTGGAGTAAGGTCTTTTTCGTTTGGTGCAGAAAGTTTCCCATTGCTTTCTACTGTAAACTTTGTAAAGTCGATGCTAGCTATATCAAGACTCACTTCTTTTACTTTGAGGTTTGATAGGGTCATTTCTTTTCCTTTATCTACTCTTTCAACTTTAGCATACGCAAGGTTCGCTATCATTGCATATTCTTTTGCTTTCTCCAATTCTGCTTTTTCTTCTTTGGTTGGAGTGCCTACTTCTGTGGTATTTACCTGTTCTTTTACCTTTGAGTGATGCTCTGCTTTTACTTCTCATCCTATCTCTGCCTTTTTATGACTTACTCAGATGTTTGGAATCGTATTACTTGCAATGATTATCTTTTCTTGTCATATATCGGCTCTTGAAGTTTCTATCTTAGTAAGACGTTCATATCACTCAGAGAAAATATAGTCTGGTTGTTTTAAAATCTCATCATACTCCTTTTTAACCGCTTCTTGTTCTACATTTCCAACTCTTGTGTAATACTCAGAAAGTGTTTTAAAACGTGCATTTTGATCTATAAGCTTTTTCACTCATTCAGCAATCTTTCGTTCTTTTTCTAACTTTTCTTCTTGCGTCAGTTCCCGTTCTGGTGGTCTATTAAAAGCATCTCTTGGTTTTTCAAAAGAGAAGTCCATTGAACGTTCATAAGGATTTACACGCATCTTGTTCATTATTTGTATTTTTGTTTTTGTAGTAATTACTTTTTATAAGTTTTATGATACTATAAAATCCGATAGAAAGCAAATAACTGTCTGATTAAATGAGCCATTAAAGAAGATGAAATTAAAAAACTCAATATTTTCTATATTTTCAATCAATTTTCATACAAGACAAAAGAAACAAAACATACAAAATTTACACTTCCCAAGAGAAAATCAAAATAGTAGACTTCGTCTCTCCAATTTGACTTTTTCTTTTTTTAGAAGTGTTCTTCTTCGTCTGTCTTATTTCTAATTTTTACCTTTTATGAAAACACTTACGATTGAAGGAAATGTTATTGAATTTAAGTTCAATCCACCGCTTGAAGAAACAGGATTTATCTGAGAAGACTTTGACTATATCAAGAAGCCCGCTTACGGGACTATCTGAATAACAGAACTCATAAAATCAAATAATGACACAATGGTTCAAATGATTATTTGAAGAGTTTTTCAAGAACTCTTCAAAACCTGAAAAGTCCAAAGTCTCGACTACCTACAAGTAGTAGTTATCAACGATGAAGAAACCTGGGTAATCGACAATGGATCTACAATTTGCTGGATGACAAAATCTGAATATTAAAAAATATTCAGATTTTTTAAATTCAAGATTTACTAATCTCTTAATTTGTAAATTGGCTAATCATTTTGAAAACTACTATTCAAACCTCCTCAAAATAAACGTCATTGAATTAAAAAATAAATAGAGAGTTTTTCAGATGATAAAGAAAGGCATTTTAAAAAGATCAATGAAAAATTCTATGATGGCGTAGAAAAGAAAGATAAAAAAGTATTTAATGGTTTTAAGAAGTCGGGAAAGAGAATATTTTCCCTCTGACATTTCTTTCTGTTTCATCCGTTTTTTTACTGCCATTTCAAAGTCCGTGAATGAAGTAGGAATGAAATAATCAATCGTCTTACTCCAAGAATAACCAAAAGAAGAGTGTAATCATTCAGAAAATTCTTTTTTAAAATGTTTTGTCTTGTTTCTGAGTTCACGGAAGGCATCATCTGAATAGTTGAGTAAATCATCATCTTTCAGTTTTCTTCCATCTAAATATACCAAGTAAATATATATAGGGAACAGAAAGCCAAGAATATCTGCTGAGAGATCACGAAGATCTGGTGTTCCCATTCCAAGCATATCAAATATTTCTTTCGTAACTCCTATAAGGAGAGTATCACGAATAGCCAAAGTGAGAGCAAGTGTTCCATTCTGCTTTTTCTGTATAAAGAAGAAACGAACTATGAAATCGAATATAAGAATAGTGGCACTGAGGCTCATATGCTTAATCTTGTCCATTTCTGAAAAGAAAAGAAATGTCTCAGGATTAAGGTGTATATGACTAATGAGATTGAAGATATAATCCATATGGATTTTTGACGTTAAAAGTTAAAAAGAATAATCTACTTTTTTGGTTTTTCTGTAAAATTGAAAATACCAAAATCCTCAGAGAGTTATCATCCAAAAAATCAATACACCTATGAACAGGTTCATATTATAACTCTGAAGTGAAAGTATCTGATTGAAATCTCCTTTTGTGTTAAAAATCGTATGAAATAAAGTAAATGTTGCGAAGAAAATAAACATAAACCAATATAGCTTAAATTTCTTGTCTTTTAAGATACTTACACCCCAGAATAATCAGAATGGAAGGAGTGTAAAGAATGTATCAGTAGCTATGGAGAAATAGTTCAAAAGTACGAACTTATTCCAAAAGCTTGTTTCAGGAATTAGTATAGAACTGAACCAAAAGATGATACCAATGGTATATGCGGTAAGAAGTGCTATAAAAAGCTTTCTTCCATTACCCACTTTTCGTTTTGCAGTTGTAGTCTCTGTATTCATACGAACAGCGGATCAGAATATAGTTCCTGGAACTATATTCGTTATACGGACGAATATGGCAATGATGGAAGCAAGGATATATCCTGATGGTATAAGTTCAATTTTTAGCCCTCTATCCTCTTTTTTTACAAGGAGGTAGAGTATCATATCCTTTAAGAGAGTTAATAGCCCTGTTGCGAATATAAGGAGGCATATAACGAACCATCCATTAACAGAAGTTATATCAAAACTTCAAACGATAATAGAATTGATGATACCAAGAACAAGTATTCCGATGAGAATATTGATTTTATGACTTCTTTTAATGGTTATGCTTTCTATCTTTTCTCAGGCATTTTTAAGAATGCTGATTTTTTCAAGTCGAAGAAATGCTAAAACTTTTTTCAGTCAGATATACACTTTTGACCAGAATTTTGTCCAGTAAGAAATCATCTTTGTATTGATAGAAAGTTCATTCCCTTTTTCTTGAAAGTAAGAATTGAATAATGCCCCTGTAAGATAGAAGAGAAGAAGATACAATAAAGCAAACAGTCCGTTTATACCTATTACGAAAGGATTACTACTGACTGTTTTTGGAGTGGCTATGTTATCGATGAATTGTAAAAGATTATCTTTTGGATAACTCTGGTAAAAATAATCCACATCGTTCAAATTCAGACTAATCCATTCAATATTTTTCAAATCCAAAGGTTTCTTGCTTATTTGCTGGTATAAATCACTAAGATTGATAAAGATGGAGTTTTCGATAAGTAATGGTTGGATAGATATTTTTAAGTCCTCTTGTGAAGATCAGTTCACTCAATAGATAGAACAATCTAATAAAACTTTTGTTCAGATATTCGTATTTCCATTTGGGAAATAAAAACAATTATAACTATTTCATAGTTGTATATTTAATGATGTTTCTATTGCCTTTTCTCCTGTTATCTTTACATATGAATTTCCTTCCTTGTCTTTATATAAATCTGAATAACTCCCCGATTTTTTCAGTTTTATATTTTCAGTTTGAAGAAACAAAAGATTCTCAATAGAGAAGTCAATCATCGCTTCACGATCTTTTGAAATATCGAACTGAAAATCGTTAGTTATCTCATCTCAATTTCCATAATAATTCATTTTAACACCTATTCTCTGATATTGTGAGTATTTTTTATATAAATATTCTAGAAAAGTTGTATATTGTGTATTTTTTGTAGCAACTTCAGGAGGTGTTTTTAAGGAAATTTGGATTTTATTGGTTGCTCATAATGAGCCTATGGAGATAAGAAGGTTTGAAGGATCCATATTTCATATAATATTCTTATCCACTCAATTTCCTGATGTTTTATTGAAATATTTTTCAATGTTTTTATTCTCCAATATATCAGATATTACTGGTGAGAGAGTAGAACAAGTATTGTTACGAAATGATAGTATTGAGCAGAGATGTATTGTTTCCATTTTTGGATTTTGTTTCTTGATATCCTGAATGAATTTAGATTTATTAAAAACAATTTTTATAATATCTTTCCCCTCAGAATTTTTCATCTCCTGAAAAGAATAATAATCTGCATCTAGCATTAATATGTTCTTTGTTCTTTCTGTCCTACTATAATTATCTGTAAATTCTACAATATCCACAAAACCATAGAAAAAATCATCGCTACCATATTTCTTTTTCAATAACTCATAATCTTCTTTGAGATATTCTATAACAGGATTTCCATTTTCATCATAATAGAAATCATACTGTCGATTTTGGTTCAAGTATTCTTCATCCCTTGTATAAGTAGGTGAAGATAAGGATTTTGATTTTACAGTATCTGTATTGGATTTTTCCAATAACTCTGGCATTTTAAATTCTGGAATATCTTTTATATCAACAAAAGTAATTTCATTATCCGTATAATTTATAATGAATGCTCCAGATATTCATTTCTTGGTAGCAATTCTTTCAAAATCCGAGATTCCTTCTAATTTTTGATAAACATAATCAATGGTATATATTTTTCCATTGATATCAGATCAATCAAATCATCAAAATACTGAATAATGCTTTAGTATTTTTCCATTTACTGTCGGTCATATATAGTCATAACTAACTTCTTTTGGGAGATTTTGGAATACTAGTCAGGCAGGAGAATTTTGTTTCAAAGACATTGTTGGAAACTGTTTCTTGAAAGCATCTACCATTGCTAACATTTCTGTATTTAGCTTTACCGCTGTTTCAGATTTCTCAAAAATCTTTGGAATTAAACTTTTAACCTGAATTTTAAATTTCCAATCTTCTTCGAAATTTCTGAGATAATAAGTATTTATTGGTAAATTACTGCTCTTAATGAGTTGGAATTCAAGAATGTCATTATCTTGCTCAGTTAAATTTGCAGTAACATTCGAATCGAAAGAATAATCTCAAACTTGATTATCACTTGATTCACGCATTCCTGTTGAAAGAAATTGCGAAAAATACGCAACAGAGTTTTCGTAGGCTAATCGATCTGTTATTTTACAAGTGAATGTTCAAACGATTCCAAATCAAGTAGAGTCCAATTTTGAGCAATCGACTCACTCAAGATATGCAAGAAGTGTTAATTTATTTTCTTTTGCGTATTTACTCATTTCTTTGGAAATTTCATTCGCAGCTTGTTCAAAATCTGAAGGGATTTTTATCCCTTCAGTAGTGAAGGCAGATAGTGATTCAAAACAAAAAGAAAACAAAAAGAAAACAAAAATTCAGATAACAAAAGTGATTTTTTTCATATGTTATGGAATAGTTTTTAAATTTAAAATTATTTCCCTTGAACATTTGTCATCATATCAGGCAACATATAAATGTTACATTTTAGAAGATAGAGATCCAATGTTCACTTCTTCTTTAATATGTCTACTTCCGCATAGCTTACCATTTTGTTTTTCGCAATTTTCTTCAGGTATCTTGGATATTTCGCTACATAGTCGAAATCTGATAGATACAAAGCAGGATTGTCTAATTCGGAAAAAATCTTTGTAAGTTTCAAGATTGAGACGTCTTTTTTTACTTTCCATTCCTTTTGAATAGCTTTTGGAAGAACAGAAGATTTTTCCTTCTTTATCTCTTTCTTTCATATCTCGTAAAGAATGCAACTATCCAAATAATCCTGACTGTCATCGGATCTTGTGGCTTCTAACCAACTATCCTCTGGTCAAAGTCTAAGCCACTGAGTATTTTTTGTATCGCATTTATTATCTGAACAGATTTTTAGAAAATCAAGTCATCTGAAATCAGCAATGAACTTTTTATCGTTCTTTGAAAAGGTTGAAGCTTTTACTTCTGTGTTTTCAAGTGAAAAAACAAATGAAGATATTACAAAAATTACGATAAATGAAGAGAAGATTTTTAGCATAAGTAAGGGGTTATATATAATGTAAAACACATTATATTAATCCTTGATACATCGCACAGATAATCCGTTTATCTTGCTATCGGTTGAAAGAGCTGAATATCCATAGTCTTTATCAGCATTATTGAGATTGATTTTAAATTTCCAAGCAGATCCTTTTTCATTTTCATTACTTGTCCAGAAAATACCATAAGGAACTGCTTTAAATCCATTTTTTCCATAATAGTATCCAGCACTAGGGATGAGAAGTTTAGAGGCTATTGAAGACCCACAAGATTGGTTTTTATTACTTACTCCAGTTTCTAACTTACAGCTATCATATGAAAAAAGTTCTTTAAATTCTTCTTTGGTTGGTATATGGTAATTTACATTGCACATACCACGATCTTTCTCTGTCCATTTACTCTTCCATCCAGCACTATATTTTTTCCAGTCTAAATTTTCAATAGTCATTCCAGTTCCGAAAGTAAAATAACTTCCAAAACTTTCAGATCCAGTTCCTGCTATTGTAGATCAAACATTACAGGCAGAAAAAACCATACGCCCTACTGCTATATCAGGTTTATTACAACCTGCATATGTCGTAGGATTTTTAGCATTGAGCTCTTCTATTTTCTGTAAAATAAGGGTTTTAACTGCTTCTTTTGACGGATCGAGAGTTACATACATAGCTTGTTTTCCAACTAACTTATTCAGACCTGCATTCAGTTTCTGAATTTTTACTGTATCTGTGTCTTTGGATATAGATACATACATTTTATCAAATGTTGCTTGTGCTTTTGGTTTTAGCTTGACAGGAACTGGCGTTAAAGCCAAAGTTGTAGCGGTAGTAAATAAAGTAAAAACTACAAGGGTAGCGGATATAAGTTTTTTCATAGTAGAGAAATATTAGCAAAATAAAAAAGGTCTACCGTTTTAGGGGTAGACCTTCCTTGTAGCTTCTATTTTAATAGCAAACAAAGTGGAGGAATTACATCCCTATTTCGATTGCAGTTGAAATATTTGTCGCTCGTGTCAATTCTATAAAAGAATTTGATATTGGAGGATGGACGTAATTCCTCCAACTTGACATCAAATATAATCTATAAAAAAGACATCGAAGACCACGTATAGTGGCTACGACAAAAAGCGACTTAATTTTCAACTGCAAGAGTGATTGTAATAGTTTTAAAAATAAAGCAAATTTATTACACATATATATCCTACTTATCCGTTATAGTTTTTTCAAAAATCACCCCATATTTTACGTTCCCTATATCGAAATCCTGAGTAATACAAGAGATTTCTTGAATACTATTTCTTACTCTTTGGAAAGTATTATCCTTAAAAAAGGTTTTTAGAAACTCTTTGTCTCTTTCAAAAATTTCTGTATTCTTTTCATATATATTCAGCCATTCTTTACATAGATAAAGATAGAATTTCAGCCACTTCCCATTGGTTGGGATAAGCAGGGCTCTTGTATTAACAAAATGTCCGCCATTATCGATATTATTTTGAAGTTTTTTATTAAAAAAATAATCTGGAATGACCGAAAATAATATCATTCGATCTGTTCATTTTTTAAATAATTCAAAACGAAGCATAGGAAGAAGGGTGTTTTTGATTTTAGGGATCCTATTTTGAAAATCTTGAAGATAATTAATAAATTCATTGGATTTATAAAGCATTCCTGTCCCTTTCATAAAGTCCATCAGATGACACTTAATTTTTTCTCAATAAGGAAGTGTTGTATCAAGTTGCTTATGAGCAAATCGGAAAAATTTTAAAATCGTTTGAATATCTTTTCCTGAGATATTAGATTCAGCTAATCACTTTTCAATATCTTTGGGTATTGGTATATTTCTTCACTTACCTCCTGCGTCAAGAATTCAAAAATGAATCTTAAAAAAAGTCCAAGTCCTCGCAATAGACCTAGCATTTAATTCCTTTTCGTCTATTCCAGGTTTTTCTTTAAGAAGTTCAGATCTATTAAAAGCCTTTACAACAGCGAAGGGCTCTCACTTATATCTGTTATGAGAGTAGTCATTTAGGTAATTTAATTCTGTGTTAATTTTATATCCGCTGGTTTTTTCTCCGTTTTCAATAATGGTTTTATTATCTTCGGCATATTTAATTCAAAGTATATCAAGCACTTTATGGATAGGAACAGAGTTAACAAGCCTTAATCTTTCTCATATAGAACTAATAAGCTCTGCCCCTTTTAATATCTGAACTCGACATTTTTTTGTATCTCCTGGTTTTTTATGAAGAGATCAGGGTATTCTTGAAATTCTTGAAAGATCAAAGATTTTATCATCAAGCACTAATCTAGTTGATGTGGCTATTTCTGATGCCTTGTTTTTCCAATCTTTTAAAAACTTTTCAGATTTTTCTTCCGTGTAGGATTTTTCATTATTCAAAATATATAAGTGAAATCAGTTCCTAGACTGTACTATAAAGTCAAACATATACCAGACATCTTCAAGTTTTGATCTCATTCCTTCCAATGATAGGGGAAGATTATCTTTTAAATCTATATCAAAGTAAAATAAAGGAAATTTATAGGCATTTTCAGCCTTTCTACTCCATCAAGCAGGAAATCAGCAAATGCTAAAAAAGAGGTTTGTGTGTTCTTTTTTAGAAGAATTAATAATATCCACTGGTTGTATCTTTTTTGTATATTCCTCAAAAAACAAACATCATCTTTTTTCAAAAAATGAAACCCAGTCCTTAATAGTGTCAATATGTGCCATAATTGTAATAGTTAATGAATAATAAAACTTTGAAGAAAAATAGAGCTCTTATCTTTCTTCTTTTAAGAATTATATTAATGTCATTGAAAATTTTGACGAAAACCCGCACATTTTTTAAAAAAAGTTTCTGAAACCCGCACGCACTTTCTTGATTTTTCCCTTAAATAAGGCATTTCTTCAAAAAACTAAAACCCGCACAAGACAAGGCATAACCCGCACATTTTTTGCCCTACTTTTCCCTTTGGAATGCGACATCAGCCACCATTAGAAATATATATAATATAACAACAATATTAAATATCCTTGAAACATATTTCATAAATTGAGTAAATAAAAAAGACAAGAATTTAAAAGACGGGTTTTCTAAAAACTCACCATAAAAAGACAAGATAGTGCTCTATGAGCCTCCAACTTGCTTTGTTATGGTTATAGAGTTTTTTCTTTTTACCTTACTTTAATTCTTATCTTTTATATATGAGACAATTACTATGTTGTATTTTGGAATGTGGGTATATGGATATTAATTCACTTGATAATCTTATTTCTGAATTTAGTATTGAACTTGACTATGAAAATATTATCCGAGAGTTTGGAAAGACAAATATCAATATATTTATCTATGAAGCTTACGAACAGATAAAGGATATGTTCGTAAATCAAAACTCAGAAGAAATACAAAGAATTACTGGAAAAGATCCAAATGAAGTAGAGTATACTATATTTACCAACTATCTCGATAATTGTATTTATTACAAAGATGAAGAAATAGAAACATTATTTCAAGATTGGAGAAGTAAGATAGGGGGTTAATTCCCTATCTTTTTTGTTTTTCATCTTTTCAAAACATTTCAAGAGTTTTTCATCAAATTTTCTAAAAGTCATATATACAATCCAAATGTTCAGGTGAAATAAATACACCTAAGCATTTATCATTAACTTTTTTACATTATGAATGAACATTTTACTTATGAGGTATTTCCAAGGAGAATAGAGGATGAAACTTTCTTACTTGCTTCAATCAAGACTGATATGAACGGACTTGTGAATATTAAGGCTGAATATACCTTTAAATACCTATTATTCAGAAACGAGACTGGTATTTATCTGAAACAATATATTTCTTCAAATTCTGAGGCTTGAATATCGTTTCTTTTGAACTTTTATGAAAAGCTCTATTCAGGAAGTATTGCTTTTAAAAAGGTAAATAATCCTTTGTTATTACATAGATCAAAGCACTATTACAGTATCAAAACAAATCATTCTCACGTATTTCAAATTTGTAAGCCGTGAGAAATCTGATTAAATACATTTTCAAGTTCCACAGGACTAATTGAAAATGTATTTAATGAAACTGCTTTGATATTGAAGCAGGGTGAATTTACACAGTTTGAGTTCAAGATTATTCCAAGTAGCTATGATCAGCTCACCAAAGCATTCTTGTATACAATCAAAGAAATTTGAAAGTCAGAGGAATACAAAGAACAATTAAATGGGAGTTTTACAGATAAACTCGGGTTTTTCTTATTCGATTTAAAGATTTGTCATAATCTCGATAATGAAAAAGTATTCTGAGAGATTTTATATAAAAATTTGAGGTTGTATGATAGCAACTGGAATTATTACGAGTATAAATATTCAAATAAGGATTATCCAAAAGTAGCAAACAGATACAGAAAAGGACAAATGGATATGTTTTTATCTCATTGATTAGTTTCTTTAATATCTGAAAATAATAGATATGTAAAAAAACTTCCTTCGAGTATCATTCCTATTAGTCCAACATTAGCTTTGAACAATGGAACTGGAAAGAAGAAATGAGCGTATAAGACATTTATCTGAAAGTGATTTAGAGATCTAAGGCTTAATAATCAGGAATATGTAGCTTTGGATCTAGAAAATCTTAAAAATCAACACTCAATCATTCTAGGTGGCACAGGTGCCTGAAAATCCTTCACCACAAGTCAAATGATTGGTTTCGATACGATTAAAACGATTATGGACGATAAAAAGAAATTTGAAGAGGGTGAGTTATTGCCAAAATCTCAGGTAGTTATAGAAGATCCTCATTGATCACTTAAAAAAAACTTTTATGGAATGCTTTCAATATTTAACCAGGAGACTTTCCTTCAAAATATGGGTAATTTCCAAATCACAGAATATGTAAAGAATTTAAACAAGGAAATTATTGAAGAAAACCTGAAAGACTTGCCATTTAAGAGATCAAAACTTGTTTTCAATCCATTGTATCTATGAGACCTAAAAACAAGTGATCCTGATGAGTTTTTAAGGCAGGTAAACAAGGCTTCTGAGAGTTGTCTTGATAGTATCAAAGGAATATATGATGAGACTTCATTCTGAGCCCAAAATTCAGAAATACTTTTTACGGTTATCAAACTTTTTGTCATTTTTAACGGACTAAAAATTGAGGCAAACAAAAATTTAGATACCGGTAAAAACAATGAAGATAAAAAGATTTTTACTCTGTCTGATATTCATAAGTTTTTAAAATATTTAGAAATACATAAAAGTCTCCCTGATTGGATCAAGGAAGACTTTAAAAGATGATTGAATTCTGAACATTCTGAAATTGCCCTCGAAGTAGCAGAATTGAAAGAAAACATTGAGTATTACCTTACACAATTACAGAAAAATTCAGGATATCTTTCTTCATCCATAAACAAGGTATCAGATTTTTCAGGATGATTAAAAGAGACTTTTTGAGGGAATACAAATACGGAAAATTATTCACTTTCCCTTGAAGAATTTTTCTTAAAAAATGACTATCAAAAAACCAATATTTATTTTTTCGATTTATGAGATTTTACGCAAAAAGAAAAAGCAATCGTTTCAAGTTTCATATTGGCATATTCGTATCATTACGGAACTGTGAGAAATTATCAGAATAAGAAAAACTTAACAAAAACTTCTGTATGGATCGATGAGGCGGATGTTATTCTTCATTGAGCCAATATTCTCAATATCGTAGCGAGTGAACTTTCGCAGGTTAGGAAATTTTGATTTCAATTTTCCTTTTTTTACCAGAGTGTAGATCAAGAGGCTTTTAGGCTTATCTATCCGAATATCGGCTTTATGCTTGTATTTTCAGTAGATAACAAACAATTTGACCTTATCTGACCAGACCTCAATTCAGGATGTTTCTTAAAACAGCTCGAAGCCAAAGATATAATCAATAACCAAAGATGACGATTTTACGGTTTTTTCAAGTTCATAAACGGATGAAATTCAACTGTATTGATAGAGGGCTTTGGAATGAACACAAAAGAAATTAAATACCTTATCTCTTAATAAAAAACTATATGAAAAATACGACTTACAAGAATGTTTTAATCACTGAAAGAGATGTTAATATTTTGAAACTCCTTTCTAAACTCAAAATCTGAGAAAGTGATCTAATTAGGGATTTGCTCAGTAGTGAGACAAGCCAAAACACTTTTACCAAGAGATTAAAGAAATTGGAGGATAAATGACTTATACGGGCTATTAACCAAGATCAGAGGGGAAGAACACGGAATAAACTTTATCAGCTCAATACGAAGCAAAAAAAGGCTGATATTGAAGCAATTATATGAAGTGAGATACTCGGATGAACTATAAATATGAGTTATAGCACTTATTTCCATACTTTGTATATAGGCTATTTTCTTAGGTTCCTTATAAAACAAATCAAAAAGAAGAACGAAAACTATACTTTCTTAGTGGATGATTTCATTTCTCAATTTGAGTTTCAGAGATGGACAACGACCAGAAAAAAGAATGAATTGAATACTGTAATAATACCTGATTGATTATTGAGAATGTGAAACAAGGTTCAGTGGATAGAATGTGAAAGGAAAAATTCGTTGAAAGATTTTAATAAAAAGATGAAGAGCTATAAGGATCAGTATTTTTATCTATCAAAAGAGGGTTTTTGTGAATTCTTTAAAAAAGATGACAAACATACGCTTTTAATAATGAGCCCAGAGTGGAAGATAGGATCATATGCGGAGAGTATAACAAAAGAAAAGTTGAAAGAATATTATTCAGTTCAGCTATTGAATGAAGATAATGTTTTAAAGTATCAATAAAAAGTATTTCTACCTCTTCCGTATTGACTTACTGGCTTCTAAAAATGGCACCTGCCAGCCCCTCACAAACATCACCAGAAGTATAATCCCTTTAAACCGCGTTTTAAAGGGATTATACTTCTCTATCGGCAATGTGTGTGAGGGGCTGGCAGGATAGAGTAGTAATGGAATAGATGGATATTGAATATGATGATGAGATATAGAATAATAATATGGTAATAATAATATATAATAAGTGAGAGTTAGAGGAGAAGAGAGAGGAGAAGAGAGAGGAGAAGAGGACAAAAAAATAAAAAAATGATGAGAAAAAGAAAAAGTGATGGAAAAATGGACTTTTGTAAGAAGAAGTAGATTTGAGATTTTTAGGGGATTTTTCTTTTTTTGTGTTTGTATTTTTGTGTTGATTTCGAGTTGAATAGTAAATTGAATGAAAATGAAAAGTTCTATTGATTAATTAAATATATTCATATACTATAAGAGTTGGAACTATTTTATAATTTTAATATCTATATATGAACGATAGAGAGAAAATAGAAATTCGTGAGCTGGCACTTAGAAAAAGAGTAGAGGCTCTTTTTGGTTCTGGTATAACAGATCCAAAATATATAGATATGATGCTTCAAAATATGAAAGATGTCGGTAAGGCTTCGATGAAACTTGTGGCTATGAATATTGGTATTTGTTTGGTGAATATAGATGAAAATATAGAAAAGTTCAGAGATTTGATTATTTCAGTTCCTAAACTTTACGGCAATGAGAATGAATGGGAGAAAAAAATGAAACTTACAGGCAATAAGCACCCTAAAAAGAAAGGTGTGTATGTCTCAATAGAGACACTCGCAAAATCACTGAATGATAATACTGATATTAATACACTAGAAAAACAATCAATAGAATTCATCTCTGAGATTATTTCTTCCTGTGATGGCGATATTTTTAACGATAAAATTATTGGAATGAAGATAGAAGAGGACTTTAAAAAAATCGCAACCAATCCCTATTCTATAATCAGAAAATAATATGAAAAAGATTTTTATATATGCCCGCCGTTCCAATACAAAGGGACAATGAGTTTCTATCTCTATTGAAAAACAAATTGAAGAAATGGAGCGTGAATGTAAATATGAGTGA
>JAQTWX010000016.1 GCA_028689065.1 Candidatus Altimarinota bacterium
GATTCTATTAAGACTTTTCAGACGAACCTTCAAGCGCTTCTCATGACTCGACCGGAGTACGGGAAAACTATTCTCGCCATCGACCCCGGGTACCGCGCCGGGTGTAAGATGTGTGTTATCGACCCCCTCGGAAATCCTGTTACATTTGATAAAATATTCCTCCATGAAATGGAGAATGCCCGTGCGAAAATCACAGATATTTTGAGGAAACATACGATAGATGTGGTGGTAGTTGGAAATGGAACGGGGTGTAATGAAACCTGTGCACTCGTCGCAGAACTCTTCTCGGGAGAAGTTTACATTGTAAATGAATCAGGAGCTTCTGTTTACTCTGCGAGCTCTACAGCTCAGGAAGAATTTCCCAATCTTGACTCGCTTGATCGTGGAACCGTATCCATCGGACGACGCTATATCGACCCGCTTTCGGAACTCGTGAAAGTGCCGGTCGGCTCCATCGGAGTTGGGATGTACCAGCACGATGTTGCGGAGAAAAAACTCACCGAGAAACTCGGATACGTCGTGGAAGACGTAGTAAACGAAGTCGGAATTAATGTAAATAATGCGTCAATTTACGTACTTCAGCATATATCCTGAATAGACAAAAGAGAGGCAAAGAAGATATACAACCACCGTCCGTACAAATCCCGCGAAGCTTTGAAGAAGGTGCTTTCCGAAAAAGCCTATTCTCTCGCTATCGGGTTTCTCCGAGTGCCTGAGAGCAAGGAACCGCTTGATAATACCGACATCCATCCGGATCAGTACCCGCTCGCGAAGTATATCCTCGAAAACGGCGTGACCGAGAATAGTTTCCCTGAACATGAGGCAGAACTCCAGAAACTCTACCCGGATGTGAACAGCGACACAGTAACATTCATCCTCCGAGCAAACAGTGAACTCGGAGTGGAAAAACGAACCAGTTCCACCCATACCAAAGCGAAAAAGAAGGTCGCAATGGAAGATGTGAAAGAAGGAGATATCTTCGATGGAGTGGTGCGAAATGTCGTAGCATTCGGTGCATTTGTGGACATAGGACTCAAGAACGATGGACTCGTACATGTGTCACAAATGGCAGATAAATTTGTGAGTAATCCATCCGAGATTGTGAGTGTCGGAGACCGAGTAAAAGTCCGGGTGACCGGTATAGATCTCAAAACCGGAAAAATTCAATTGAGTATGAAAGAAGTGTAAATATAGATAGCAAAAAAGATAGGATTTTTTACTATTGACTTTCTGTTATTTATAATTTATAATATGCTTACTACTTTATAAATTAATCATTTTTCTATGGATACAAAAAATACAATTTATAATAAAAATCTTCATATAAGGCAATACAAAAAACTCACTAGTCCGCAATGATTCACTCTTGTAGAGCTTGTTGTGACCATTGCTATTATTAGTATTCTTTCTGTCGTAGGTTTCACTTCACTCTGAGGACATTTTGCCTCTGCAAGAGATGGAGTGCGATTAGCAGATATGCAAAGTATTTATGGTCAACTCAATATCACACTTGGGAAAAATGGGGAGTTGCCTATGCCTGAAAATTATGCCACTATTACACTGAGTGGAAATATTATTTCCTATCAGTGAATCGCTGGAAAATCTATTCTTGATATGATAGGATTTGAATGAGCATGACGAGATCCAAAAGATAATACGTATTACACGTATACAATTAATAGTAAAAAAAGTAAGGCACAGATTATGGCTCATTTTGAGGAGTATGATGTAACCAAACTTTCTATGATTCCAAATATAATCCCTAAAACCTATGCAGCAAGTGTCATAGACTATACTGGGCGGATACCAGGAACCATCGGGAAAAAAATAGGAATCATTATCGATTCTACTACTCTTGCTCCTGTATATGGGACGGGCGTAAATATTGAACTTACAACAACTACCACCCCATATACCGCATACTTTAATAGTACTACAAAAGAAAGCGGAACAGGAAGTGTTCTTGCTGATGCTTTTATTACCAATAGTAGTGTAAGTAATTCAACCGTGGCAGCAGTTGGTACTTTTAACCTTTCTAGTACTTCTATTGCTGCGGGAAGTGGTGTTACTATTACTACAACTTGTACTTCTGCTCCAGCAAGTTATACCAGCTCCGATACCAGTGTAGCCACTATTTCTGGTACTAATATAACTACTCTTAAAGAAGGAACTACTACTATCACGCCAGTCTGAGGAACCTGTGCTGATGTAGCACCAAAAACTCTGACTGTCACTTTTGGTTGCGGTACATCTACCATTTCAGACGTTGATAATAACGTATATGAAACAGAATTTGCTGGTGCTGGATGCTGGATAAAAACAAATTTTCGGGCTACTAAAACACCAACAGGTGGTAGTTTCGCATCTAGTCCAAAAAGTGCAAATGGAAACTCCTCAAATGATAGTACATATGGACTTCTCTATAAATGGAGTACTATAATGAACGGGTCGAATACTGAAGGAGCTCAGGGAATCTGTCCGAACGGTTGGCATGTTCCAACAAGAACAGAAGTAGATAGTTATAAAGTACTCATTCCAACTGGAATCGAACTTGCTGGAGGTTGGGATAGTGGATCTTCTAGTTATACTGATTTCAATATTGATTCTTATCTCTGGTCATCAAAGAGTGATTATTCTATCAATAACTACAATGGTACTTCTTGGGTGATGAAAAACAAAACATCATCTGATTACTATTCTCTTCGTTGTATAAAAGACTAGTTCTCAATAAGGAAAATCTATAAAAATAGAGCGTTTCAAAAAACGCTCTATTTTTATGAATAAAAAAGGTAATTAAACTGGACTTCTCCTATTTTTCGCTATACTACAACAGATAATAATTTAGTTATTTACCTGTTTATTATGTCCGCATATCTTTTCAAACTCTTTGGATTTGTTATCTTTACTCTTTTTATCCTTGTACAATACTATAACATAGGATTTCATAATGAGTCAGGAATAGGATATGGTCCATATTTTATGACGCTTATTTTTATATATGGAATCTATAAATTTCTTACTCTCACCTCCTGAAAAAATACCGTTACATTCTCTCCTCTCTCAATAGCGCTTTATACGCTTCTTCATATATTTATCCTATGTTTTATCTACTTTGGTCTCGTAGGAGGTTCAAATGGCGGATTTGTTCTATTTTTTAAGATATTTTGATATCTCCTCCTTCCTGCAATTCTTACCCTTATTATTTATAGTCTCGGAAAAAAGATTATTCATCGATTTATTCCGAGTTTTAAACAAGAAGAATGAGCTTTTCGATTTCTTCTCTCTCTTGGATTCGGTTTCGTACTCTTTTTAACTGCACTTGTAATTATTGGTTCTCTTGGTTGGTATAATATTACTGCAGTTATCGGACTTCTTCTTGTATCAGGAATTATTGCTTATAAAGAGATTATAGAAAGTCTCGCGAGTCTCTGGACATATAAAATCGAACTCCCGAATCATAAACCTCATGGAAATTTCTTTGAACAAGTAAATCTTCCCCTTCTCTCTACCGAGATTCTTTTTGTGATTCTTACTTTTCTTATTAGTGTAAATTTTATCAATATTATACGACCGATGCCAATCGGATGGGACGACCTTGGAGTATATATGAACTTTCCACAGATTATGGCGAATAATGGATCTATCCTCAAAGGAGCTGGGATGGTCGCTTGGCAAACGCTCACAGGAATCGGGTTTATGTTTCACTCTGCCCCACAAGCATTTTTTATGAACCAGATTGGAGGAATTCTCTCTATTATCGTTCTTGTTGTAGCTTTTGGAAGTCTTTTAAAGAATAATAAGTCTTCTCTCAAGAAGACGGAAAATTTCATCAATCTTCCGCTTCTTGGAGCGACTATGTTTTATGCAATGCCGATGGTGATTTTTCAGCAAGCAAAAGATATGAAACTTGATCCAGGACTTTTCTTTATCTCCGTCATCGGAATATACGGGATAATTTACGTCTTTCTTCGATATCGAGAAAATTTGGAAACTACGATAAATGAACAAGATAAAGAAGATTCTCCTCTTGAATTCTTTGCTCATCATAAGAACCTCGCATATATTCTTATCCTCGGGACAATCGTAGGACTTGCATTTGCAATTAAATTCACAACCCTTATGCTCATCCTCGGGCTTCTCGGAGTTATATTTTATACAAAGCTTGGTCTTGCGGGATTTACAGGATATTTTGCACTCTTTGTAGGAGTATTCACTAAGCTTAATCTTTGGGCACAGCTCAATGTTAACTATCCGAAAGATGACGTGCATTTTCTTTCTCTCGTAACTATCATTTCACTCGTACTTGCCGTTATATTCTTCGGAATCGCTTTCTATCAATATCGAGCAGAGGCCTTTAAAAAAACATTGCTTGTATCACTTATTTTCATTGTTGGAGTAGGAATTCCCGTATCTCCTTGGATTATAAAGAATATCTCTGAAATAGGAGGTATTTCCCATATAAGCATTGGAGCTATGCTTGGTGGAAAAGGAGATATTTTTACTCCTGATTATACGAAAATATACTCAAAAGACGAGCTTACGAAAATCGAGACTAGAGGAATAGTAACAGGTACTTCTGCAAGTGGAAAAACTGCCAATGAAGACCTTGGTCGATATTTTGGATATGAGAATGGGGTAAATAATTACCTCAAGCTTCCATTAAATCTCACGATGCAATCAAATCAACCAGGTGAATATACGGAGATTACTCCATTTTTTCTTGCGCTTATTCCAGTTATATTTCTCTTTCTTGCCTTTCGAAATCCTTACTGGATTATCGGACTCATTGCGATGATGGGATTTGAATATGTTTATTTTTTCAATACGGGACTTTCTAAAATTATTACTGAATTCTTCGCATCAAAAGACCTTCCCGGATGATACGCATATATTGCATTATTTTCATTTCTTCCACTCGTATATTTTTCATTTGCTTTAAAAAGAAAAGAAAGAAAATCAGAATTATTTCTATTGAATCTTGTATTTGCAAGTTTCTATGTATTCCTCTTTGTTATCGCGGCATACGGGATTGTGTGGTACGGTATTTCCATGTATTTCTCTTTCTTGCTTGCAATTCTTATAGGATGATGGTATATGACCGAATATAATCCAGAAAAAGAAGAATCTAAAGACAATGCTATTCGTTTCTTCGGATCTATCATATTTCTCTGTATGACAATCTCTTATTTCTTTATGTCGTCCATTCCTCATGGTTGGGCAAATCTAAAAGCCGCTGGTTTTAATGATTTTAAAAATGGATCTCTCTCTCAAGAAGAAGGAGTTTTTTCTTCTCATCCTGATTATTTTACTATTCTTGCAAATCTCAATATAGAGTCTCAGCAAAAAATATTCGATACTACTTTTTCAAAAATTCAAAATGTTGCTTTGAAAAAAATCGTAGATAATAATCTTGATGGAGAAAGAAATATTGAGAAGCTTCAACAAATTCTCAGTCAAATAACGAAAATTGATCTCACCAAAACAGGACTCTCACAATGAGAAATTCTCTCACTTCAAACTGAAGCACGCACTATTCTCTGAGATTTATACAAATCAATTCTTTATCCTTCTAAAGATACCAAGAATACTGCTGGAATTTATCGAATCGGAACTTTTCTTACATACTTTATTGACAATAATCGTTCTCGTTATTATGATGATAGTCTCGTGATGAACTTCGATACCTACTTTTATGATGTGAATCCAAATCTTACGGTTGATAGAATGTATAAACTTGGACTCAAATACCTTCTTGTAGATCTCAATGCTGCAACCATCGATAAAGATCCTCGACATGATCTCACAAGACGTTTTGAGAATCTCCTTCAAACCTTTAAATCCGATAGACTTGAGCTTGTTCAAACCGATAGTCTCTGTCTTCAGATGGCTCTCGAAGAAAAAGATCCTACCACCTATATGACTTATGCAGGAGTTAACTATGAGTCCTATAAAAAAGATGCGGAAGGAAATGAAACCACTATTAATCGTGGAGAAAAGCAGTTCCAGTGTTACAATCATATTCTCGAGCTTATTAAAAATGGAAAAATTACCGAGACAAAATATTCATATCTACTCCCTCTCCTAAAATATCTCGAAAAGAATCCGCCAAAAGATCAAAATGAAATGGTAAAGATATTCCAAAGCTATGTAAATCATGGATGGCTCGCATTGTTTAAGATTAAGTAAAAAATATCAGATAACTTCATTCTGGAAACAAATTTTCATCATTAAAATAATCACTTCATGCAAACCATTCGTGGTCACATCCTCGAAATCGTTCGCGAATCCGACGAACCACTCATGACAAAACTCCTCATGAATCGAGGACTTATAGAGCTTGATGAAGCAAAGAAAAACGAATTCTTTCATCCTTCTTTCGAGCACCTTCATGACCCTTATCTCATGGACGGTATGGATTTGGCTGTGGAGCGAATTTTGAGAGCTCGTGAAAAAAAAGAACGGGTGGTAGTCTTTGGAGATTATGATGTCGACGGCGTAAGTTCTACCGCCCTTCTCGTGCGTTTTTTTGCCTCTATAGGAATACAAGTATCATACCGACTTCCCCACCGTATTCACGATGGATACGGTCTCAAAAAACATTTCATCGATGAACTTGCAGAAAAAGATGTAAAACTTATTATCACTGTTGATTGTGGAACTCGAGATCTAGAAGTCATAAAATATGCCTATTCGAAAGGGATTGAAGTTATTGTTTCTGATCATCATGCTGTTCCAGAGGAAATTCCTCAGGAAGTTATCGCTATTTTAAATCCGAAAATCCGAGAAAGTAACTATCCTTTTTCTTCTCTTTCTGGATCAGGAGTGGCCTTAAAAGTTGCTTCCGCAATAGCGATGAAAGTATTTCCCGATACGTACGAAAAGGTAATTCTTGAGTACGTCGATTTCGCCTGCCTCGGAACGATTGCTGATTGTATGCCACTCATTGGTGAGAATCGGACTATTGCATCTCTTGGACTTCAGAGATTGGAGTCGAGTAACTCCAGTGGACTTCGGAAACTTATTGAATGAAAATACAAGGAAATGGATGCAGATATTGTTGGATTCCATATCGGGCCTCGTATCAATGCAGCAGGACGAATGGATAGTCCATACAAAGCCCTTTCACTTCTTCTTGCAGGAGAGGATAAACTTGACTCTATTCTTGCAGAACTCGAAGATCTGAATACGAAACGGAAAACCACTACGGAGCACTTCATCAAGCACGCTCTCGAGGTTGTCGATCGGGACAAAGGAATTCTTTTTTACGATTCCACAGATATCGAACATGGAATTATCGGACTCATTGCAGGACGACTCACTGAAGCTTTTGGTAAGCCGGCAATCGCCCTCAAACGTGAGGATAATAAACTTGTAGCAAGTTGTCGAAGCCCCGAACATATTAGTATAGTCGAACTTCTGGAAGAATGTCGCGAGTACTTCGTTGCATTCGGAGGTCATCGACAAGCTGCTGGATTCACTATTCTTGCTGAAAAATTCGAAGAATTCAAGCAAACCATCGAACGAAAACTTACAGAGAAACATGGAGCTATCTCAACCAAAGCAAAAACTCTCCGAATAGAAACAAATCTCTCATTTTCAGAGATTACTCCCGATTTTTTCAAAACTCTTCAAATCTTCAAGCCTTTTGGAATAGGAAATCCGAAACCACTCTTTCTTATACGAGATTTTACTCCAGTGAGTGTTGATTATCTCGGAAAAGACGGAAAACATTTGAAACTTATAGAATCCTCAGGAAAATTTAACATCAATGCATTCGGATTCGGAGAATTTTATGACGAACTTCAAGAATCAGAAAATATATCTCTCGTGGTTGAGATAAACGAGGAGGTCTGGATGGGACGAAAAAAAATTGTGCTAAATGTACGAGATATGGTGGTATAAAAAAATAAAATAAATCTTCCAACAAAATAGTTGACAATATATTATATATATATTACATTTTCATCCCACTATAATAATATATATCTCATGGATACTTTTAACCAAGAATGACAAGAATCACTCTCTACAAAGGAACAGCTTCTTATTCTCTGAAAAGAAGCTCCTATTTCCCAAATTGCCAATGTTTTAGGAGTAGCAAATATACGAGTATCCAAGTATCTAAAAACAACAGTGTGAATATGTAATTTTCAAGATAGAATAGAAAATAGCACGAGAATTATTTCACTTACGAATGAGCTTGTAGATAAACTATTGGAGTTACCGATCGAATCAGTATTGAACAAAGAAAAATCCATAAAACAAACTACCAAAGAGTCATGAGATATAGAACCAGGAATGCAAATTAAAGACTTTAAAATTCTACTAAAAGATCAGATTGTCTCTGCAGAAGAAGCATGGCAGTATCTCATATCCAAGCATGTATATCTTTTTCAAATCATCAAAAAAGGGAGAGGAAAAAGAAATTATCAAGTTCCTGATATATATAAAGAGGAGACATTAAGAATCGCGCGCGAATATATTCAGGAAAAAACCGAAGAAATCAACAAAAAGAGAGGACATTCTCATTCAATAGTAGCATATCCAAAGAAGTATGTGGATTTTCTCACAAAAATCGATTCGAATGATAAGTAATAAACATGAGAAAAATATTCCTGTATGAATATTTAAAAAATACTATAAAAAAAATCTCTCTGATTTCTTGGAGAGATTTTTTATAATTACAATTCCTTTTCAATTGGTGCGATTCCAAGGTGCATTTTTTTAATTCATTTTCCTCATCCAAAAGCAATTTCTGCGATAGGACCAGCTATACTCACTATCGTTCCCGTTCCAAATTCTACATGTCGAATACGTTCTCAGAGAGAAAAAGAACTTGGATCATTGGAAGTCACAGATCGTTTCTTTTCTACTGATTTTTCGAAAGTTTCATGGGATGGGGTATCAAAAGTCGGATAGGAAAGATTGCTTCCAAATCCTCCAAAAAGATTCTTTACTTCGAGAGCTTTTACTTCAGTTAGCTCTGCTGGAATTTCTTTTAGAAATCGAGATGCAGGATTAGCACTATAATTCCCGAAGGTGTATCGTTCTCGAGCACGAGTAATAGTGAGTGTTCGTTTTGCACGAGTCATAGCAACATACATAAGTCTACGTTCTTCCTCGATTTCTCGAGGTTCCATAAGTGTTCGTGAATGTGGAAAGAGTCATTCTTCTGCCCCAGCAATAATGACATTCTCAAACTCCAACCCTTTGGATGAATGGATAGTCATCATAGAAACATAATTATTCTGTTCTGGATCATCTCGATCTGTATCGGTTATGAGAGCAATATCTTCGAGAAACATCATAAGAGCTTCGCGAGAATCCATACCATCATAACGTGATGCCATATTGGCAAATTCTTTCAGATTTTCCTCTCTTGATTCACTTTCCCCTTCTCCGTATTCATGACGCAGATATTCGATGTACTGTGTCTTTTTAATAACCTCTTCCATAAGCTCTTTTATGGAATGAGTCTGAAGATATTCTATCAATTCAATATATAGACTAGAGAATCCAGCAATCCCACGGCGAGCCTGAGGGGTAAGTTCATCCATTTCATCAATTCCTTCGGTAACTTCCGAGAATGGAGCACGGAAATTATGAACATATTCAAGAAAAGTTTCTACACTCTTTTCTCCGATTTTTCGGCTCGGAACATTGATAATACGCCTGAGGCTCATAGTATCGAGTGGATTAAAAATGAGTCGCATATACGCGAGAATATCCTTTATTTCTTTTCGTTCATAAAAACGTTGTCCTCCATAAATCTTATAGGGAATCCCTGCACGGATAAGTGCCTCTTCTATAAGTCGAGATTGACTGTTGGTTCTATAAAGAATTGCCCACTTACTATAATCAGAATTCGCTTCTTTTATCTCTTTTACGATAAGTTCCGCTTCCTGTTTCTCACTCAATGCTTCGATAATTTGGATTTTATTTCCTTCCTCATTATCGGTCCAGAGGGTTTTATCAAGTGCTTCCTTGTTACACTTGATAACTGCATTTGCTCCAGAAATAATAGTCTTTGTCGATCGGTAGTTCTGTTCGAGCTTCACTACTACAGCTCCTGGAAAATCTTTTTGGAATGAGAGAATATTCTTGATATTTGCCCCACGCCAACCATAAATCCCCTGCCAGTCATCTCCAACAACAGAGAGATTTTTATATTTGCTCGCGAGAAGTCGAATCGCCTGATATTGGATATCATTCGTATCTTGATACTCATCAACAAAAATATATTGATATCGTTCTTGAAGTTTTTCAAGTACTTCTGGAATCTGTAAAAGTTCATGAACTCGCAAAAGAATATCATCAAAATCGAGAGCGTTATTTTCAACAAGTGCCTTTTCATATTCTATGTAAATATCTCGCACCATCGACTGAAAATAATTATCTACAATCGTCGAATATTTTGTAGCTGTTATCCCTTGGTTTTTCGCCTGACTAATAGTTCCTATAACAGCTCTTGGAGCAATCTCTTTATCATCAATATTCCGTGCTTTTATAAGTGCTTTTATGAGCCGAATTTTATCATCTTCATCATAAATTACGAAATTTTTATCATACCCAAGATGCTCGATAAAAGTGCGGAGAAAAAAAATTCCTACCGAGTGAAATGTTCCGACAAGTGGAAATCCCGACATACGATACGGATTCATATTTGCAGTGTCACGACCGAGTTTCGTTCCCAATCGTTCCCGCATTTCCTTCGCAGCTTTATTAGTAAACGTCATAGCAAGAATACTTCCAGGATCAATCCCACGATCAGAAATCATAGTTGCGATTCGTTCAGTCAGAGTATGAGTTTTTCCAGCTCCGGCTCCTGCAAGGATGAGGAGTGGTCCAGTCAAATGGTCGACGGCGAGTTGTTGTGATGGATTGAGCATGAAATTTGATAGTTTTTAAGAGTTTTAAAAATCCCTCCGAAAGGGTGAAACTTTTCGGAGGGATTGTATTGAAAAATAAGGAAAAAGAAAAAAATAATTCAATTATTTTGCAAATATTTCTCTTGTTCAATGATTAAGGACTCGTAACTTTTATATAATACTTTCCTCAACCAGTATACACTCCTGCATTTTTAGTAATTCTAAGAGTTGTTGCATTTGGTTTAGAAGCAGTCCAACTACCACCATTTGAGGAATTTATTTCAGTAATATTTGTTAAAAAAATATTCGTTCCTCGAGCAGATACATAAAATTCTCTTAAAGTATTATAAGTCATCTCGAAATAATGAGCAAATGTTGCTTCAACTTTATATATTGCTCATCATCCCCCTTCATCTTGCACGGGTATATCTACATAAAAGCTTGAATTACCTGCTGTATAACCAGTAAAAATAGTAGTTTTTAATCCATTTTGAATAACTGTTCCTACTATATCTAATTTTTCTTGAGGATTTATCGTTCCAATTCCTACATTCGAACCACTTACAGTTATAACTTGAGAAGCTTGTTTTACAGACTGATTCACATGAGCTACAAGATCATTCCAAGCGGTCGCAGTAAGTCCACTTCCAGATTGAACTGTCGGAAGAGAGCCCCAAGAAGCTGTGGCATATACAAGTGATACAAGGATTATAGTAAATACTGCCGAGAGACCAAAAACAATTCCATGGGTTGCAGTACGTCCAATATTTTGAAATAAAGAAGGTTTCATAAAGATGAATTTTAAAAGATGCTTACATAGACTTTAATACTATTATATTTTCAAAGTAACGCAAATTTTTTTACAACTCATTAGAATGAGAATTCCTTTAATCCAAAAAATATCACTTGTCAATACCTTCTCTTTCGTAAGCATATTGTATTTTCCAATATTTGCCTATAATTACGAATATGAAGCCTATTTTCATAACCTTTCGTTTTATGAAATTTTCTATCCTTCCTAAAATTCAGACAGTTTTTTCTCGTCTACGTTCTATAAGTAGTAATGAACCTATTTCTGGACTCTCACTCATTATTATCATATTTCTTGATATTTTTGTACTCATTTCCCTCTTTCAAGGACTTTCCGACCAGACTGCAAGTTTTACAACACCAGCGGACATTATTCCCTATAACTGTCAGACTATTGCCATAGATACTGAAAATTCTAACAAAACACAGAAAATAGAGCAAATACTTTCCCAAGTAAGAAATTACCAGTACGACACGTATACTTCGTATAAATACACTCCGTCCGAAGGAAGACATCCGGAAGATCTCCATCCTGACTGTCTCCAACTCCAGACTTCTTTCAAGAAACTCCAAGATGACTCTGATTTCCTTAAGTTACTAGATATACGAGATCAGATAAGTAACCGAGAAATTTCAATAGAATCGGAGATTAATCGTTTAAAAGGCGGGTACGATACTGTACTTCTCGAAAAGATTGCAAACCAACCAGCAAATCAATCCATTAGTGACACAAGCGCTGGAACTATCAGAGAAGACCTCCAGAAACGAACGACAGAACTCGAACAAATACGTGCAGAAGAAAAAGAAAATCTTGCGCTTATTGAGCAAAATAATAATCTCCAGGCAATTCTTACACTCCTTACCCCAGAACTTGCAAAAACTCTCCGAAGTGCTCTCGCGAAACTCGAGTTTTATTATCCACTGAAACGACTTGGAGTAGAGCTTCTCTTTCTTATGCCTATTTTTCTCCTTGTATGGTTTTGGAACGGTCGTTCAATTTCACGAGAAAACGGAGCTCAGTCCCTTGTTTCATCTCACCTCCTTGTGGTTATATTTATCCCAATATTCTGGAAAATATGTGAAGGGGTACTTGAGATAATTCCGGAACGATTCCTTTTATTTGTCATGAAGTTCCTGCAAGATCTTCAGATTCTTATGCTTTGGTATTATTTTCTCATACTTCTCGCGATAGGAGCCACTCTCGCAATCATCTACTTCCTCCAGAAAAAAATCTTCTCAAGGAAACGACTCATCGAGAAACGAGTAGAACACTCCGAGTGTCAATTCTGCGGAAAACATTTGAGAGAATCTGATATTTTCTGCCCATTCTGTGGAGAATCTCAATTCCGAAAATGTTCCAAATGTAAAGAGGAAACCTATCGAGAAATCCCAATTTGTCGAAAGTGTGGAAAAGAATAATTTAATTTCAAATAAAAAAAATCTTATATAAATGTCCGACATTATTAACGATATATATATCTCGGAAGAGCCGTGAGCAGGACGAATTATTGATGCTCAGAATTTTTTTCCGCGGATAGAGCTCGGTGTCGTGTCTCACAATACTTCTCACATTTTTCATGACATCCAAACTGGAAAAGGAAAAATACTCAATGTTACGAAAAAACATACTCTCACTCTCAAAAAGCCTCAGAAAAAAAGTCTCGAAGATCTCTATGATCAGAAAAAATATGCAGGAAATATTCTCTCGATTTTCTCAAAGAATCGGATTATTCGTATGAATCCAGTTTCTATTTTGGAACCACTTCCAAAAATTCGATTCAATACACTCGATATTCGTTCTCTAGATACAATCTCATCAACACGAACGTATCCTGATATATATACATTTCCAGTACCACTTTCTCGTCGTGCACGAAAAGCTTTACGGAGGAATAAAAAAAGAATCATTATCGGAAGTGTTGTATTTGCAAGTCTCTCTATCTCACTCGTATTTCTTTCACTCGCTGCAAAAACATACGTAGAACGAGAAACTATACGTAATTATAATCGTATCGCTGCTATCAAAGATTTACGGGATTTAGGAACTATTTCCAGAGAAGCACACGATATCCATCGTTCTTTTGAGACAATAGCTCTTGTATTTAGTCCATTTCGAGCTGTGCTAGATAATGGATTTTACAGTCATCCACAGGTACATCTGGCAGGAAATATAATTCAAGGATGACTCTCACTTTCGGATTCTATGGAACTCAGTATCTCTCTTGCGGAGAATTTTGCACAGGAACTTCCGAAAGATAATATTTGTTCTCTTTCATCATTTTTCAGTTCTTGAGCAGTTACATGAGATGGGTGTGGGATAAAAGTAACCGATTTTCTCAAGGGTCATAAAAATACACTGGAACAAATCGATGCAAATCTCTGAATCACTCTCGCTCACTATGCAGAAATAGAATCCCTCGGAAATCCACTCTTTGATGAGAAACTTCAGAAAAATATTCTCTCTCTCCTTGGTATCAAAAAAATACTCTCATTCTCACTCTCAAATTTTGATAATATCATGCAACTCCTCGGTGATACCAAACCAGAGCGGTATATGATTCTCAACCAAAATCAGGACGAACTTCGAGCAAATGGTGGATTTCCTGGAAGTATTCTCTCTTTTGAACTCTATAAAGGGCGAGTACAAAAGTTCGAAAAACATGATGTCTATGATTATGATTGGAAAATCTACCCATACAAAGAAACTCCTCCGAGTGGACTCGAGGGTTATAGTGGGAACTTCGGAATCCGCGATGCGAATTATTATCCTGATTTCAGTGACTCTGCCAAAAAGATTGGATTCTTTGTGGAAAAAGCAGGATTTACTAGTGTAGATACGATGATTGCTATCAATCAGGGAATTATTATTGAGTTCCTCAAAAAATATGGTCCCGTGAAGATGCCTGAATACAATCTCACTATTGATCATACGAATTTTTCCCGCATTGTCTCTACACTCGTAGAAGCCAGAGTATTTCCGTACAAAAAACTCGACACTGGACATACTTACCAGTCTCCGAAGGAATTTCTCTTCCGATTTATGGAAGCATTTAGCAAACAACTCGCAGAAAAACGAGATATATTCGGATACCTTAATATCATCGTCGATAACTTTAAGAGACATGAGATTCTGATTTCTTCCAACAACACCGATATTGAGACTTTTTTGAAACAACTTGGAACCGAGGAAGCTTGGCAAAAAAGCCAGGGAAATTTCATCTATCCTATCTTCACTTCCCTTTCCGCCAACAAATCGGATCGGTATATGAAACGTACCCTCAGTATAAAGACAAAATCTTTATCTGGATGTACGGTGCATAATACCGTTCGATTAAGCTCCGATCATGCAATAACTATTGATGAAGAAATTAAGACACAGAAACTCCTCCATGATTTCGGAATCGATGATCCCGCGGAACAGGCTCGACTCTGATTCATCGAAGGAAATGGGGTCAATAAACAATATATCCGATTCCTCGTGCCAAAAAACTCCAAGATTGATTCCAACCTCGATATGAAGACTGAGACAGGAACTGGAAACTACACTATCTTCTCCACCTTCCACCGCACCGAACCAATGAAGAGCTCCGTACTCGAGTTCGGATATACAACTGAAGTTCCAAACTGTATCCCAACGATTGAGGCATATCTACAACCAGGGATAAGGGGGATGGAAATTACTAAGAATTAACCCGAGAATTTGTATGGAATTATTTGCTATAATTATTCTTTTTGTTGCACTTATATTTCTTGGAAAAGAATTTCTCAAAAAGTGACGATTTCTAAGAGAATTTATCAATAAATCGACGCAAGTAGTTCAGTGGGATTATATATGAACTCCTAATTCAAAGTCAGGAATGCAAAATATTATCCTTTCTGCATCTGCTCCGTTTTCTGTCTTGATTGGGTTTGAATTGAAAATTCTTTGATATACCTGATATGATCCATATTGATTTATTTCCTCTGATGAACATAATCAGATTATTATTTCTACTTACCTCGGAAAGAAGTCTATCCGATTTCGATTTCTTATAAATACTCCACAAGCAGATATTCATATTTCATCTACTACAGAAGATCAAAAACTTAGTCCTATGAAAGTCTATTCACCGCATTGGTGGCAATGATTTGGTTTTTACGGATAATTTTTTATTTTTTTACTTTCATTCCTCTTGTTCACCCCGTCCCTTCTCAACTCCCCCACTTCTTTCACTCCTCGTCCCGAGCTTATCGAGGTTATTTTCCGTGCCATTTCGGAGCAAATAGATATTACTCAGTCCGGTACAGTCAATATCGCCTTTCTCTTGGATGACGAGATTCAATCCCTCAATAACACCCATCGAGGAATCGACAAAACAACGGATGTTCTGTCATTCCATTATTTCGAGGACTTCACGGGTCTGAAAGACGATGAAATCGCCGGAGAGATTATCATGTCCGAGGCAAAAATCCTCTCGCAAGCGGAAGAGTACGGAAATACTCCCGAGGCGGAGTTCGCCAAGCTTCTTATCCATTCCACGCTCCATTTACTCGGCTACGACCACGAGGATGATGAAGAGTACAAGAAAATGCGCGCAGAAGAGCAAAAAATAGAGAAAATACTTTTGGAAAAAATGGGAGTTCGAATAAGCTAGTTATTAGTTATTAGTTATTAGTTATTAGTTATTAGTTATTAGAAAATGACTCCTTTTTTAAATTCAAAAATTTGTCTCGTAGGCGGAGGAACTGGTGGTCACATTATGCCTATTCTTTCACTTGTCGAACATCTTCCAAATCCTCGAGAGAACTATATCTGGATAGGAGGAAATGCAAGTATGGAACAAGAAAAAGCAAATGAAGTTGGGATTCAGTTTATCCCAATAACTACGTACAAGCTCACAAGTACAAAATCGCTCCAAGTTTTCCTCTATCCATTCAAACTTCTCCAAGGAGTACTTGAAGCGAGAAGAATTCTGAAACAAGAGCAACCGAAACTCGTGTTCTCCAAGGGCTGACCAGGTTCTGTTGCAGTTGGAATTGCTGCTTGGACACTCGGAATTCCTCTCTATATTCATGAATCCGATACAGTTCCCGGGTTTTCTAACAAAGTCCTCGGACATTTTGCAACACAAGTATTTCTCGGATTCGAAGATGCTCGGAAATGGTTTCCAGAAAATAAGACAATGATTGTTGGGCAAATCCTTCATCCTCGATTTTTCGAGAAAAATCCAGCAGGAAATATCGAATGGAAGACAGGGAAAAAACATATTTTTGTCAGCTGTGGAAGTCAGGGTTCGAGAAAGATATTTCAGACACTTTTGGAGCAAAAAAAGAATTTTCCCGATACTGAATGGATTATCTCTCTTGGAACACTTAATGGAAATTTCAAAGATGCATTTGAACAATGGGAAGATACCCAGGTTTTCGATTGGATTTCTCAAGATGACCTCCCGCACATCCTCGATGGAGCAGATATCGCAATCACTCGAGCAAGTGCTACAACGCTTGCCGAACTCACAACTCGTCCAATTCATCTCATAATCATCCCGCGTGCCCTCTCTGCAGGGAATGCTCAAGTCTATAATGCTCGAACGCATGCACGGGGAAAACATACAGTGATATG
>JAQTWX010000017.1 GCA_028689065.1 Candidatus Altimarinota bacterium
TTGCGTATATCTAAATAATAGACCTTTTTCTAGTACATGTCTAGGTACTTTATGTATCGTGGTTATTTACTTCCCCACTTGAAGTTTCATCTTCTTGTGGGTAGGATGTTAAGGAGCGGGTTTGTGTTACATTTTCTGTCAGTAATAGATACCGTCGGAAAACGTGCAGAGATTTATATAGAAAAACGTTCTAAAGTCAAAAGATTTTATTATTTTTATTGAAAATTCGTATTTTAAATACAAATATTCCATCGAATAAATCATATCAATAAAATATATATTTATTATGTTGAGATTTTAATTTTGCATTTTTCATTTGCCTCCCTATACTCTCAATCCATATATTATATAGTCATATTTTTCATGGATATTCAACAATTCCTTCTCGATCTCCGTGCTCACGGACTTGCGAATACTATTCCCAATATCTCCGATGAAAATGCTCGGTTCCTCAAAGATATGATTCATATCGGAGGAGTGAAAAATCTCCTCGAAATAGGGACTGCGAATGGGTACTCGACTATTCATCTCTGTATGGCACTCCGTGAAAACGGGGGGAAAATGACCTCTATCGATTACTCTCTTCCATCTTATAATGAAGCGGTAGAAAACATCAAACAGACCGGGATGGACGATATCGCCACTCTTATTTTCGGAAATGCACTTATAGAACTCCCAAAACTCCCGAAAGAATCATTCGATATGATATTCATTGATGGACAAAAGAAACGAACCATCGATTTCTTCGAACTCTCTTATCCACTCTTGAAAAGCGGAGGATTTTTCATTATCGACGACGTTATCAAGTTCTCTGAAAAAATGTCGAGCTTCTATGAGTTTCTCGCCGAGAAAAAAATCGCCCACTCGATTCTCCAGATCGATGCGGACGATGGGGTTATGTTAATCGTGAAACGATAGTCTCCAAAAAATCCTTGTCTCCTCGGAACTTCTTGATATCTACTTTTATTTTGTGTACAGAAACGAGAGTAAAATCACCTGTAGTATCGAGTTCGAGGAACTTGCGCACCGTCGGTACCTCTGTCGTCGGATCAAGCTCAAAAACATAACTGGAACCAATTTTCTTGAGAGATACTACTCCAAACTTCCGGAAAATGATTCGAGAGGCGAGGAGGAGAAAGAGATTCTCAAATGATTCGGGAAGTTGCTCATTTGCCTCTTCAAATGTCTTGTGAGTATATTCCAAATCTTCCAAGGTCTCCACTGATTCGATATTTCGAAAGAATCGAATCTTGTCGAGTTCTGAATCAAAGAAATCATTGTCTATAAAATATGAGATATCGAGTTCTATTTTGCAATCATTTTTTTCTGGCTTCTTTCCATTTCTGAGCTCTTCTATCTTCTCTTCTAATAAAGTAAAATACAATGAAAGTCCCGTGTCGTGGGTTTTTCCTGATTGCTTGATACCCAGTACATCTCCCGCTCCGCGAATCTCCAGGTCTCGAAGTGCAATCTCGAACCCTGCTCCAAGATCAGAATTATTCACGATTGTCAGGAGTCGTTTCTTTCCATCGGAATCAAGTTTATCATTATGATAGAGAAGATAGCAGGTCGCGTCACGATCCTTTCGTCCGACACGTCCACGAAGTTGGTGGAGTTGAGCAAGTCCAAACTTTTCCGCATCATCGATAAAAATTGTATTCGCATTGAGGAAATTGACCCCATTTTCTATGACAGTAGTAGACAAGAGAATGTCATATTTCCCTTCTTTAAAGGCGATAATAATATCCTCAAGTTGCATCCCATCAAGTCTCCCGTGGGCAACGGCTATTCTGACATGTTTGCCAAAAATAGCTATGAGTTGTTTTCGAATCGACTCAATCGAAGCTACCCGATTATGGAGAAATATTACCTGCCCACCACGAGCAAGTTCTTTTTCAACTGCTTCTTTTATAATCATTTCACTCCACTTTGACACAATCGTCGTTACTGCTTTCTTTTGTGGCGGAGGTGTTGTGAGAACAGAGATCTTTTTTACCCCAGAAAGCGCGAGATTGAGACTTCGTGGAATCGGAGTTGCAGAAAGTGAAAGTATGTCGATATTAGATTTCAAAGCATTAATTTTCTCCTTATCAAGGACCCCAAACTTGTGTTCCTCGTCGATAATGAGGAGTCCGAGATTTTTGAAAGTCACCCCCTCACCAAGGATTCTGTGGGTTGCTACGACACAATCGATCGTTCCATTTGCGAGCCCCTGAAGAATCTTTGTTGCTTCCTTCTGAGTACTAAATCGTGTCAAAACTGCAAGTTTTACTCAGAAATTCGCAAAACGTTTCTGAAGTGATTCCATGTGTTCGTAGGCGAGAACCACGAGCGGAGAGATGAGAATAGACTGTTTTCCATTAAGGAATGCTCGATAGATTGCATTCATCGCCACCTCAGTCTTTCCGAATCCAACATCTCCGGAGAGGAGTCGATCCATAGGATTTAAGGATTCCATATCTGCGAGAATTTCTACAATAGCTGTTTGTTGGTCAATCGTATGAATATAAGAAAAATCCTTTCTAAAAAGCTCTTCTTGTTCAGGAAAACAAGTAAATGAAAATCCTTTAGAAATATGTCGCTTTGCGTATGTTTCGAGAAGTTCACGAGCAATTTTCTCCACATCCTCATTAGTTTTTTCAAGTGTTTTCTTCCACTCATTCCCCGAGAGTCGTGTAAGTATTGGTTCGTCATTTCCGATATATTTACTCACTCGATGAATCTCTGTAAGTGGAACAAAGAGCTTATCATCTGTTCGGTATTCGATAAGCATATATTCGCGTTTATTTCATCCAAGATCTTTTTCAACAATTTCTCGAAAAACCCCCACTCCATGATCACGGTGGACCACATAGTCACCTGGTCGTATCTCGAGCATAAGATCGAGGTTTTTTGCGATGCTTTTTTTCGTCCGATTCCGAATGAATATATCTCCCAATATGTCATCTGTGATAAAATATATATCTCCTATGACAAAACTCTCAATTCCAGCAATATTTACTTCATTTACTCCTCCAGATGTGAGATTATTGTATTCGAGAAAATTTACAATAGCCTTCGTGTGTTTCGTATAAAAGTAGACAGTATTGCCAGAGTTTTTGACAAGTATCTCCAATTCTTGAAGGGATTGGATTTTTAGCTCCTTTATGCCGATATTGATGTGATTTTCTGTGGTACTTCCTGAAAAAATAATGGATTTTTGACATATTTTCGCCACTTCCTGAAGTGGCTCCCAAAAATCCAAATTCATAAAAATAATCTGTGTATTCCCGAGAAAAAAATAGAGCTCAGAATTTTGGGAAATTTCTCTAGTTTCGACTTCTTCGACAGTTTTTTTGTCCAGAATAGACGAGAGTTGAATATGATCTTTTTTTATAAGAAATTGCCCATGAGTATCAAAAATGAGAATCTCATCAATAACAGTATCAAAGAAACTCAGAGCCACAACTTTTCCCTCAAACGGAAGCCGAATAGAGAGAGTGTCCCCATCTTTTTTGTATGTTCAGGATTTCGCAAGATATGCCGAATGGGTATATCCAGAATCAATAAGCGCCGTAATGCATTTTTCCGGTGATACTTCGTCATTTCTTTTAAAAATGAGCGTATTTTTTTTCGTATGATATTTCCAATTAATAGACGCTTCAAAAAGTTCTTTTGTTGTTATAAACCATCCATTTTCTCGACCAAAAAAATCAACTATTTGTGACAACTCAAAAAGAGGAAAAATATTTTCTTTTGTTGTAAATGAAAGTATTTTCGAGAAAACCTCCGCTTCCTTTCTCGTATCGAAAACGAGAAGATTTTTACCACCACTGAAATTCTCCCCAAGCAAAAAAGCTCGGGAAAAAGAATTTCCCGAGTTGATATACGTAGTATGTTGTGAAAGTGAAAAAAGCATTATAGATACTTTTTGAGAGTTGTTTCAAGATCCTCGACTCCTTTTACTCCAACGAGTTGTTCTACTGGTTTTCCATCCTTAAAAACAATCATAGTTGGAATGCTCATGATTCGGAACTTCTGTGGAGTTTGTGGATTTTCATCTACATTCATCTTCATAACCTTTGCTGTTTCACCCATTTTTTCTGAAAGTTCTCCGAGACGGGGAATCATAACCTGACAAGGTCCGCACCATTCTGCCCAAAAATCTACAAGTACTACTCCAGTAGCTATATCTCGTTCGAAGTTTGCGTCACTAGTGATAATTACATTTGCTGCCATAAAAATAACTTTAAGAAATAACATTAAAACTCATTTGCGAGAGGATGGGATTTTCATTTCGATGTTCCTATGGTCTTGGGAAATTCTCGTATAGAGACTGGCTTCATATGGACAAGAAATAAAAACCTATTTGCGAGCGAATAACTCTTTTTCTTCTCGAAGCTAATTGTATGGAAAATAGAAAAAAATCAACAACAAAACTTGGTATTTATGGAAAAATCGATACTATACAGGCGTTTTATCCGATTACAAACAAATAATGATTCTTGATGGAAAATCTCTTGCAAATACTCTCCTTGTCAGTCTCCGTGAAGAGATACAGAAACTCCCAAAAAAACCGAAACTTTCAGTGATTCTTGTCGGAGACAATCCTGCGAGTCTCTCATACATCAGACAAAAGGAACGATTCGCTGGGATTGTCGGGATCGATTTCGAACTTCGTCACCTGAGTGTCGATATTACTGAGGATGCACTTATAAATACAATACAGGAGATGAATCTCGACCCGAAAGTGAACGGCATGATAGTACAACTTCCCCTTCCTCGCCACATAGACACGAGCAGAATTATCGAGACAATTGATCCACAAAAAGATGTCGATGGTTTCACAAGCCAAAACATCGGGAAACTCTTTCTCGGGACTGCCAATCTTATCTCTTGTACCCCAAAAGGAGTTATGAGACTCTTACGAGAAGCAAATGTAAAAATACAGGGAGAAAATATCGTCATGATTGGAAAAAGTAATATCGTTGGAAAGCCCCTTTCTCTCCTCCTCATGAATGCCGGTGGAACTGTAACGGTTTGTAATAAGGAGACAAAAAACATCAAGGAATTCACTCAAAATGCCGATATCGTCATTGTCGCAGCGGGAAGTCCCGGACTTGTGAAAAAAGATATGGTTCGCCCTGGTGCGACCATCATCGATGTGGGGTTCACGCTCGTGGATGGAAAAATCCGTGGCGATGCCCATTTTGAAGCACTGGAGCCCACCTGTCTTATAACTCCTGTTCCCGGCGGAGTCGGACCCATGACGGTCGCGATGCTTATGGAAAATACTTTTATTGCAGCGAGAAATCAGATGTAAAAAGCTACTATTAAATATATGCGTATGAATAAAACCAGCCTTCTTCTTGTCACTCTCTTCTGTATAAGTTGTAGCTTTTTTGTCGGGTATTATTTCGGAAGGAATCTCTCAGTTCAAGAAATGGGGGATTTTAAAAACTCCCTCCAAGTCTCACTCCGACTTCACGGAAACACCCTCGATGTCGAGAAATCCCATTCAGATATTCGTGTGATTGTCGACGGGAAAGAGCTTATGGGGACGGGGAATATAGAGATGAGGAAATAAGAGATTTTCACTTGTAAAAACCTTCTCTTTCCCTATACTTCAAAACATATTATTCATTACTCTTCCTTCTATGTCATCCATACTCGCACAGCAAGACCCAGAGATTTTCGCATCCATACAGGCAGAAACGACTCGTCAGGAGTACGAGCTCGAGCTCATCGCTTCGGAGAACTACGCTTCAAAGGCGGTTATGGAAGCGGCGGGAAGCGTTCTCATCAACAAGTATTCGGAAGGATATCCGGGAAAGCGCTACTATGCGGGGCAAGTTAATATCGATGTGGTCGAAAATCTTGCTATTTCTCGAGCGAAAGAGCTCTTCGGTGCGGAGTATGTGAATGTACAACCCCTCTCCGGTTCTCCTGCGAATCTCGCGGTCTATCTCGGACTCTTGCAACCCGGAGACACAGTTCTCGGGATGAGTCTCGACCAAGGTGGACACTTGTCTCACGGACACCCGCTTAATTTCTCTGGACTCCTCTATAAAATCGTCTCTTATGGAGTAGACAAAACCACCGAAACCATCGACATGGACGAAGTCGAAAGAATCGCCATAGAGTCAAAACCTCGCATGATCATCGCTGGGTTTTCCGCGTATTCAAGGGATCTTGATTGGAAACGATTTCGAGACATCGCAGACAAAGTCGGTGCATATCTCATGGCAGACATCTCCCATATCGCGGGACTTGTCGCTGGAAAAGTTCTCGAGAATCCAGTTCCATACTGTGACGTGGTAACCACTACGACACATAAAACCCTTCGTGGACCACGAGGGGCGATTATCATGTCGAAGGAAAATCTCGGTCCGGCTCTTGCTCGTGCGGTATTCCCGGGAGTTCAGGGTGGTCCTCATGAAAATCTCATCGCCGGAAAGGCCGTCGCCTTCCGAGAAGCACTCGACCCATCTTTCGCAACATATGCGAAACAAGTAGTGGATAATGCTCAGACTCTTGCAAAAAACCTCTCCTCAGGAGGACTTCGAGTAGTTTCCGGAGGAACCGACAACCATTTAATGCTTCTCGATGTTTTTGGAAGCTTCGAAATCACGGGAAAAGAAGCCGAGAAAGCCCTCGAAGAAGTCGGAATCAGTACCAATAAAAATATGATTCCCTTTGATCCACGCAAACCTCTCGATCCATCGGGAATCCGCATCGGAACGGCTGCCATTACCACTCGTGGGATGGGAGCTCCTGAAATGGAAATCCTTGGAAACATCATTCTCCGAACTCTTAAGAATAGAGAAGATGCGAGCGAACTTGAGAAGATTAAGCAGGAGGTAAAAGAACTTTGTGTGAAGTTCCCTTTGTATTCTAAAAACTAACTCATGGGTATCCAAATAGAATTCAATCCCGACCTCGCTTTGCGGAATATCGCCGAGTTTACGAATGGCAAGAGAAAGATTGAAGAATGTATCCCTGAAAAACTTGAGACAGGGAAGGTATACCCTTTCTTGAAACGAGATCAGCGGAATTACTGGCTCCATGGAGTGGTACCCCTCATCGAAACACAAGGGAACGGAATCCTCTCCCGTCCAAAAGCAAGCATACTCATACTCGAAGCCACACACTTCGTCCAAAATGGAAGTGTCTACACAAAAGGATTCTACAGAGTTTCCGAAATATTTGAGGACCAGGCTGTGCACTTCGAATGCTTCGACCTCGTTGGGACGAGAAAATAAAATCTTTTAAATGTATAATCTGTAATATTTTATGTGACTCGATGATATAAGCACGCTTGATGGGAATGAGGGTGGCTCCGAAGGAGGAGCCGAGCAACAATCCGAAGCAGCCCGAGCCCGAGCAGCAAAATCCCTCGCCGGAATCCAGAGAACCAAAAAAGACGAGAAAAAATCTCAGCGAGATGATAACCATCTCCATCTCTGTCTCCGGGAGATTATCGTATCGGAAAAATACGATGTCCTCATCCCGTATATTTTCCCGCTTTTTGAAGCGGGAGTTCCGTCCCACATCATCATCGGGGCTTTTTCGCTCGTGCACCAGAAAGCGTCCGATATTATTCGAGACCATTATATCTCCGAGACCAACAGCCTCTCTCTCACGAATCCCACATCCACAGAAGCGAAGCATCCACACAGAACCTTTACCCTCTCGCCGTTTGCGAGTCCGGTGGAGTTTGACGACCAAACCATCGACCCTGCCATCAGGAAACGTATCAATGAGTGGGTGGAAGATATATTTACGGTCGTAAGCCATGATCCTTCCGTGGTTATGACCGAGCGTTTCCTCCAGATTCTCAGTTCCAAAGAGAAACACGATGTTGTGAAACTCCTCTCTGGGGTCCTTATCTTCTTCCTCCTCCGGGTCAATGTCCACATAACCGCAGAAAAAGCCTCACTCTATACCGAGTTTATATTGAAAGAGGTGGAGAAGAAGTTGAAAGAGTTGAAGTTGGAGAGGATTTAAAAAATTAGAATTTCTAAAAATATCTAATCAAATATAAATTTATGATGACCAAATACCAGAAAATTTCATGGTTTGAGAATCGATATAGAGTTAAAAGATTGGAACAATTTCGTGAGTTTGTAGAAAAGTATTTTTCCAATATTAGTTATGACTTTTTTGAAGTTCAAGAAAGTCATATTTCTAGAGAAAATCGACAAAAAATTAATTTAATGCTTCAAGAAATACAATTAATAATAGCTTGTTCGTTTATATCAGATAATATCTATTATTCACCCCCTCCTGCTATTTGAGGAATGGCAGGAAATATATCACTACTGCCAAATATATTCAACTTACATCGGTTTCGAATCGGAAAAGATGAGATTTTTGATATAATTGATAAAAGTATATGAACATATGAATTAAATAAAAATCAGGCTCTTTTACGAACAATAAACCCTTTCTTTTGGATAGGATTATTATTTGATTGGATTTTAATGATACCTTTTCATTGGCTTGCCAAAATGGGATTTGATAAAGAAGAAAAACTTCAAACAAGTATTTTCACAAAAATTATTAAATGAATTGGAGCATTGATTCTTTGGTCGATTACTATAATTAGTTTAACTGTAACTATTTTAAAAGAGTTATGATGGCTGACCAAACTTAAAAGTTTAATTATTAGTCTTATTGGTTAATAATAGATTTTACTCTTCCTCCCTCATATATACCACCAGAAACCCCACCACGAGAAAATACGCGATTTCAAAAACTCCGACATATTCGCCAAGCTCGACAGGGAGGGTGGCGAAGGGGAGACTCCCGAACCAAGCAACCGCCTGGAGGATATAATGAAGTCCGAACCACGTCGGAAACCCGAGCCACACCCCGAGCGTCGAGGAAAAGAGTGCTCCGATCATACTCAGGAACCCTCCGAGCATGACGAGAGGGATAAGGGGAACTACCGCGATATTGGCAAGCGGAGAGACGACGGAGACTTGTCCGAAGTTCGCCATAAGGACGGGGAGAGTAAATACCATCGCTGCGAAGCACATGGCGAGCGATTCCCGAAGTCCGAACCACTTGGGAAGGAATGCAAAGAATCGCGTAAATAAGTCCCCGAAGAAGAGAAGTCCGAATACCGCAAGGAACGAAAGATGAAAACTCACATCATAATTCAAAATAAGTGGATCTATCATTACAAATCCTGTCGCAACCGCGAGGAGGATGGAGAAAGAACGTATTTTCTTCCCCGAGAGGAGGATAGTATAGGCGATGAGCCCGAACACACTCGCCCGAAGCACCGATATTTGTGGACCAACAAGGAGAGTAAAAAATCCTATACAAATAATAGCAAGCATGAGTCGGAGTATGATCGGGAATGACCGGAAGAGAAACGAGAGAAATATGAGAATGATCGTGATATTGAACCCACTCACCGCGATGATGTGCGTGAGTCCAGAATTATTAAAGGATGTTTTCGTTTCTGTGGAGAGATTCGCCCGCTCTCCGATGAGAATCCCTTCAAGAAGCTTCGCACTCTCCCCAGGATAGATACTTTCCATAATCGAGAGAAGTTTGTCCCGAGTACGCAGAACAAAGACACTCAGCGCATCTGAAGGATTGGTTCCAATCTTATCGGGAAAGGTAGCAAAAACTGTTGCATATACATCATCGAGAAGAAGATAGGTGCGATAATCAAAATCTTTACTCTGACTTGGGAGTAAGAGTTTTCCAGTAAACGAAACAATATCGTCGATATTTTTATAACGCGAATCCGGGAAACTCACGAGAATCCCGGCTTTTCCCGGGAGTTTTTCTGTCCCGAGAGTCACCTCCCGGAGGATATAGCGAGTACTTTTATTATTTTCAGAAATCTTTTCCGTAAGAGTTCCTGTTATCTGGACCTCCTCAGTAAAGTATGTAGTCTCTTTTTCAAAAATCTGTGTGATAGTATTAATGGTATGAAATCTCTCGAGACTCAAATATCCTCCAAGAGAGAAAAAGAATATGAGTGCCAGGATGGGGAGAAAAAATGAACGAAAAAAGAACAGAACTTGAATAGACAAAATACTTATAAAAAGGAAGAGAAAAAGTGCATTTTCCCGAAAAATATTGGTCAAAAAAATCCCCGACACAACACCAGTTGTACCGAGGAAAAAAAGAGTTTGATCGTGAAGACGGAGATTTTTTGTCATAAAATGATATAAAAACCAAGTATATTTTACCCCTCTTTATATATCTTATACAGTCATCGTGCTCATAGGAAGAAAAGAAATACAGCTCCTATTTGATTAAGATTAAAGAAAGTATACGCTTCGAAGATATCACTTCCTCCACTGTAAAATTCTGCACTAAAGAGAATAATAGAAAAAAGAAGTATTCCAACATATCCGACGAGACCTTCGATTTTAGTGAATTTTCGGATGAGATAGAGACAGAAAAAAAGAAAAAATGAAACTATTGAATAAAGAAGGGCAAGAGGAAACATTGGTGAAGCATAGGAAGTATGACTATTGTCATTTGTTACGGTTATCCCTATAAAAGAATCGGTTGGACGACCGTAAATCTGTCCTCCGAAAAATGCTCCAATAAACCCAACAATAGCAGCAAAAAGAAAAGAAAGAACAATAGCATCTACATATTTACGTGCCGATATTTTAAACTTTTTTAATTGAAAAAGAAGTACTACCATAAATCCAAGAATCCCACCCATAAGGGAGAAATTGTAGTCCGACATAAGGAGAAAATTGAGTATCCCTTGGCTCCAGAGAAATTGAAAGTCACGCCATTCAGCGATGATATAGAAGAATCGAGAAAATACGAACATGGAAAGAAAAAACCAAAGTACATTCCCCATGAAGAAATTCGCATTGATTCCAAACTTTTCTGAAAGCTTATAGAGCATAAAAAAGAAAAGTAAGAATGAAATGGAAAGAGCAAGTCCAAAAGTATAAATCGTAATTCCGAGTATTTCTATTTGGGGATACATAATTGTGTATTTAAAAATAAATTATCCTAGCAATAATCACTATTTCTAGCGACTAACGAGCGTATTCTACCACTCGCTTTTCTCGTATAAGATTTACTTTTACTTCACCAGGATAGGAAAGATTTGCTTCGATAGTTCCTGCTATCTGTTGGGCAAGTTGTTCTGCTTCATAATCAGAGATAGTTACCGCATCAACAAATACCCGTACTTCTCGTCCCGCAGAAAGTGCATATGCTTTAGAAACTCCCGAAAAACTCATAGCAACATTTTCCATTTCCTGAATACGCTTAATATATTCTTCGGCATTCATTCGACGAGCCCCTGGACGAACAGCACTGATAGCATCCGCAATCTGAATAATCTTCGTTTCGATACAGGTTTGTGGAACTGCATCATGATGCGCTTCGATAATATTAATAAGATTTTCTGAAAGTCCGTATTTACGAGCAATCTTTCCTCCGATTTCTGGATGTGTTCCTTCAATGTCATGATCGAGTGCTTTTCCAATATCATGAAGGAGACCTCCTTTTAGAGCCAATTGAGAATCTGCACCAATTTGTTTGGCAATAGCCTCGGCGATATATGCAACTTCTTTGGAATGAATGAGGATATTTTGTCCATAACTTGTTCGGAATCGAAGTTTCCCAATAAGAGGAATCATCTCATCTGGAATTCCAGTAATTCCCATCTCATTCAATGCCTTTACTCCGAGATCATAGATAACCTTGTCAGCATCTTGTTGATTTTGCTCGACAATCTCTTCGATACGAGCTGGCTGAATACGTTTATCTTCAATAAGTTGCTCAAGAGATTTTTTGGCGATATACCGTCTAAAAAGGTCGAAGCTCGAGATAAATACTGTATCTGGACTATCATCGATAATAAGAGAAACCCCCGTTGCTCGCTCAAACGCGATAATATTTCGTCCTTCTTTTCCGATAAGTTTTCCTTTTATATCATCGTTCTCGAGATGTATAAGTGTCTGGGTCATCTCAGCAGTAACATCTCCAGAATATTGTTGAATAGATTTAATAAGAATTTCTCGAGAAAGTTCTTTTTCTCGTACACGAAGATCTGTTTTTTTCTTTTCAATAACTGCAAGTATATCTTTTTCATACACCTCTTCGGTCTTTTTAAGAAGCATTTCTTTTGCTTCTTCCATGCTCAGTTTCGCGATTTCAGAAAGCTTTCCATGAAGTTCTTTTTTTGTTTCTTCTGTACTTATTCGAGCTTTCTCAAGCTCATCTTCCTTTTCTCGAAGAATAGTTTGTTTCTTATCAATTTCTTCGAGTTTTTGTTCTATTCGTTCTTCTTTTTGAATAATTTTTGCTTCGATTTCTTCTGCTTTTTTTGTTTTTTCACGGATTTCTACTTTTTCTTCTTCGATACGTTTTCTTTCTTCTGCCGCTTGAGATTTTGCTTCTAATATAAGGGTTTTTACTTCTTCTTGTCCAGATTGGAGAAGTTTATTGAGACGTTCTTGGTCATTTACTTCTTGTTTCTTGGAAAGAAAAGTTATAAGAAAATATACGACGATACCTGAAACGATAGCACCAGAAAAGATGCCCACTAAAAGGGTTTGCATAGATAATGATTGGTAGGGAAGATAAAGGGAACATTGCATAAAATACATTTTTTCATATACTCTACAAGAGTATGTAAAAGAAAAACTGTATATAAAAGAAATGTTGAATATTTAGATCGAATTTTGAAAGGAAAACATATTTCTCCTGATGACTACTATAAGAAAAAATAGAAAAAGTCAATTTTCGTACCCGAAGCATTATCGTATCTCTCTTAAAAAAATATATGCAAAAATTCACCTGTACTGCGTGTTCTTATATATATAATCCATTTCTCTGAGAAGAAAATACTCTTTCATGAACTACTTTTGAGGATTTAAATGAATCATGGACATGTCCTCATTGTGGCGAAGGAAAAGAAGGATTTATAGAAACACCTGTATATATACAAGAAGTATTCTCGTTAAAATGAATTAGTGAACAGGAATCAAGTCATATCCCTTTTTATAAGGAACAATGAGACACTATTATTGTCCAAATAGGAACTACTGATAATCCTCATGAAATAGAGGAAAATCATTTTATCGAATATGTTGGACTTTTTGAGACAGATGGTGAAATTATCGACCTTAAAATTCAACCAGAAGAGGATACTCTTGTTTTTGAGAATCCTTGAATTGATGAATATGAAGTTCGACTCAGTTGTAATATCCATGGGGTTTGGCGTGGAATAAAGATTTAATTTATACCAAAAACCCTAAGTAATTTTGGAAATATATTTATACACTAATTTTCTTATATTATGATAGTAAAAGTTTGTACAGGAAAAACCTGTACTGGGAGATTTTCTCCTTACATTCTCAAACGTCTCCTTGCTGAAAAATCAAAGTTCGACACTATTAATAAAAGTACTATCGAAGAATGTGGCTGCCAAGGGAATTGTAAAACTGGACCAGTAATTGTTATAGATAATATTCTCTCTGATAAAATGGATCCAATAAAAGCAAGCAATCTTTATCTTGAAGCATTAAAGAAAAAATAAAAATATCCTCAGGAAATTCCTGAGGATATTTTTATAACTAAGATTACTTTTTTACTGCACCAGTATTTGTCTCAAGAATCTTTTTTATAAGAGCTTCTTGTTCTTTTTTATATATGTCTACTGTTTTTTGTTTATCTCCTGTCTTTATAAAATTAAGGAGAATTTTCTTTGCTTCTTCCAGTTGTCGATCATATTTTTTCTCATAATCTTCTTTTTCAAATTTTACATCAATATCTGGATGAATACCTACTTTATCAATTCCATAATCTTTTGGTGTATACCATTTTGCTACTGTTACTTTCATTTCACTTCCATCAGAAAGAATAAATGGTTGTTGAACGGAACCTTTTCCATAACTTTTTTGACCAACAATAATTGCAAGATTATAATCTTTAAGAGCTCCTGCTGTAATCTCCGATGCTGATGCAGAATTTTCATTAATAAGTACAACTATTGGGAGAGATCTTCCTCCATTACCATAAGAGAAATACGACCTATTAAGAAATGGATTTTTTTCCTTGGTTGTCACAAGAACTTTATCTTCTTCTACAAAATTTGAGAGAATAGAAACCGCTGTTTCCAAATATCCTCAACCATTATCTCGAAGATCAATAATAAGTCCTGTTATTTTTTGATTCTCAAGAATCTTGAGATTTTTATAAAAATCATCTGATGTTTTTTCTCCGAAAATAGAAAGTGCTATATATCCAATAGTAGTTCCCTCGATAACTTTTCCATCCACCGATGGAATATCTATTTTCTTTCGTGTTACGATTTTTGTCATGATTTCTTTTTGTCCTGCTCGAATAATTTCAAGAGTAACAATAGTTCCTGCCTTTCCTCGTATTTTTGAAACTGCTTCATTTAAATCCAAATTCTTTAATTCTTCATTATTTGCCTTGGTTATAATATCTCCTGCTAGAAGTCCTGCTTCTTTTGCTGGAGATCCTGCTATAATTCGATCAATTATTACTCAAAAATCATTCTTTTCTATCACTGCTCAGATTCCTTCAAAATCTCCGGAAAGTACCTCATTAAATTTTTTTGTTTCATCAAGATTGAAATATTCACTATGTTTATCTCCAAAAGAATCAATAAATCCTTTTATCATTCCAGAAACAAGATCTTTTTCTGAAAGAGTATCAAATCCATAATAATTCTCAGAAGCTTGTTTATATGCTTCATAAAAAAGATCAAGATTTATAGAAGATTGTTCTTTTAAAATTCATGTATTTGAATTGATTGATTTTTGAATTCAAAAATTTGATGTTATAAAAGATGGGAGTTTTTGTTGAAAGACTGGAAGTGAAAAAAGATGAGACGTAATTATTCAGAGAAGAAAAAAAAGAAAACAAATCAGAAATACAAAATATTTTTTGTGTGAAACTACCATATCTTATGAACAAATGATAAAAATAGATTAAAAACTTCTTTACATATTTTATAGTACGAATTTATTCAAAAAAACAAGTCAAATGGTTTATTTCTTTTTTATACAAAGAATGTAAAAAAGTATTTTTCTTCTTTTAAAGAAGCTCTAAATCTTATTATATATTTATAAAAATGTTAAAAACTTTTTTATATACTTTCCTTTATAATGAGATTATTTATTTTAAAGAATTTGTTATTATATATTACTATCTATTAAAGATTAAATTAATACTACAATATACAAGTATGTAAAAATGTATTGTTATTTATTTAAAAAACGATATACTAAAAACTAAATTAATTCTAAAAAAATTCTAAAAAAATGTTTCTCTGAAATCTCTTAAAAAGATTCTCGAAAAATAATGAAAAACGACAAATTATTCGTGAGGTTATTTATCGTCTTTCACTTGATAAAAAACAAGAACAACTCTATTTTGAATCTCTTGATATTCTTGATGATGAATATCTTGATTTGTTTTATAAAAAACTTGTAGCTCTTATAGAGATTATAGAAGATAAAGATGTTATTAAATGACAAGAAGAAAATCTTGAAAAACTCCAAGAAATACGAGAAAAAGAGAAAAAAGAAGAAAAGGTTTACAATACAGATTTTAATATATTATTTGATAATATTTAAGATATATGACAGAAAAAATTATAGAAAATAATGATACACAAATTTCAGTAGAACAAGCATCAGAAATGTTTGGTGTACTTTTTGAAAAACCAGAAAATAAATTAGTGGTTTCAGAACTTTTTAAATGACTTGTATGAGTTGCTCGAGAACAAAAAGTACAAGAAACTATAAAAATAGCAAAATGAGGGTTACAAGAACTTAAAAATACTACTGTTTAAATAAAATATGCAAAGTTTTCAAGCTACTTGTGCTAAAAATAATAAAAAAATAGAACTTATTGTTCAATATAATTCCTTGGAAGAGGCTCGGCAAGCACTTCATAATCAAGGATATTCTATTATTGAGATAAAAGAGGTAGAAGAAAAAGAAAGACAAGGAAAAGTATTTTATTTTGATATTATATTGGATGGAAATAAAAAAAGCGGACAAATTCAGTCTACTGATATTTTTCGAGCATATATAAAACTTGTGAATGATCTTCATTATCAAGTGGTATCTATTTATGAAGATATAAATGCTACAGAAGAAGAAAAACAATTTACTACTTCGAAAATTCATTCATGATATCTTCTTTATCTTGAACAAAATACAAAAAAAGAAATTAAGAAAGATGAGAAAATCGAACAAACAACACAAGTACAAGCATCATATTCTGATATTTCAGGAACTTTTATCGGAAAAGAAATTCAAAAATATTATATTCTTATAGATAGAATTCTTCAGAAAATAGAAAATATTTTAAATAATTTTTGACAATATATTTCTTCGGAAAGAAAAACAAAACTTCAAGATTTTTCAACAACCCTTAAACAACTAAAAAACACTACAAATATAGATAAACTTCGTATTGTTTCTGAAAATGCTCTTATAAAGATTGGAGAATTAGAAGTGGAACTTATTCAATCAGATAAAGAAATAGAAAAACAAGGATTTTTAAATGAAACAAATGAACTTTTGAGAAAATTTTGATCATGAGTAAAGATTCGAAATCCAGAAACAGATATGTATTTAAAAATACAACGTATTATTAAAGATATATATACTAATTTTTTTATACAAAAAGAATCATCTACTCCAAAAGAAAAAAAAATAGATACACAATCATTTATCTTTTATAAAAATCTTCGAGAATTAAATCTTTATAAAGAAAAACTTCGTAATGTACAAAAAGATCTTTTTATAGCGACAATTTCCTTTCAAAAAGAGAAAATTAAAAGACTTTCTATACGAAAAAAACTCATTATTCAAAATATACAACTTATAGAAAAACGTATTAAAAATATTCAATTTTCCTATAGTAGTATTGTAAAATGATTTCTTTATTATGTAGATATAAGTATTTTTTTAGCTAAAATAATAGGAGATTACTTTATATATATAATTTTTCTTTATTCATTATTTTTTCTTTATTTTTCTTTAGGATGATTATATTCTTTTAATTATTCTATATTATTTTTTCTTGTTCTCTTTTCTCTTTTCTCTTTTCTTACAAGAATTATAAAAAATAACTATTCCTTGATTATATATATAAGTATTTTTATATTCTTTTATATCTTTTTACAACTTAACTTTTAAGAGATGGTTTTTTTATTTTCTCTTATTAATCTAAGTTTTACAACTTTCTTTTTTTTATTTTGACAATATTTGGAAAGTATTTTATTTTGAATAATTTCCATTATATTTATC
>JAQTWX010000018.1 GCA_028689065.1 Candidatus Altimarinota bacterium
AATACGCGTGAGGTATACCTGTTCCCATCCCGAACACAGAAGTCAAGCCACGTCGTGCCTATGGTACTGCATTTCATGATGTGGGAGAGTCGGTAAACGCCAAGACAGTGAGGAGAAAAGAGAAAAGAGTGTGTAATTAGATACATAAAAAAACTACGAGAATATTCTCGTAGTTTTTTTAAATTTCTATTATATTTCATAAAAATATATTTGCTTTATAATTTCTATTATATTACAATGATAATGTTTTTATCTTTATTCTTTTTCTTATGCCCCACAAACCTTACCAATATACAATATAAATATATTTATTTTTATTATTTATTTTTATATATGAAAACAAATTTTTCGCTAATAAAACAATCTTTCCTTGTATTTAGTATTTTTTGTCTTACCACTTTTATTACTTATGGAGCGAACACTCTTCCATGAGGTTTTCTAAAATCACAAGTTTATACTACTATAAATTCTTCTGCCGATGCTCTTTTGGAAAGTGCTACCAATTGAGAGGGTGCTGCTATTCTTGATTGACTTATTCTTCGAGAAAAAGATATGGCTGATCAATCTGGTAGAGTTGCTCAATCTACAGGAAAATCATATACTGGAGCTTATAATGCTTATCTGGATGATTATTTATCTAAATTAGATACTTTGGATAATGAGGTTAGAAATTCTTTTAATACTAATGATTATTCTTTTTTATTTCAGTATATTTACCCGAGAGTATTTGCCCTAAAGATATCACAAGATAGTATTATTACAAATATTTTAAGACAAATATGATTTATTTCTGGTACAACAAACCAAGTGGCAGATGTTATTACAAATAATATCTGTCCAGCAGGGAAGACATGTAGTTTTACTGCAACTTGTGATCGTACTAGAGTAGCTGGTAGCTCTAGTGATATATGTAGCGCTTCAATAGAAGAGCTAAATGATAATACTATTATTACTACTAGTACTGCCAATGGGAAAATTAAGAAATACGTTGGTATGTCAAGCTGTCTAATGAATGATTATTCTTCCGCTTTTTGAACAGATTATATATATTGGTCTATTACAGATTGTAAAGTAGACACAACATCCACAAATGTTACTACATTTGCAAATACAGCTCAAACTCAAACAGGTACAACAGTAGTTAATACTCCTACTGAACAAACTACTACTATAAATTCTTCTGCACAAACCACTTTAACTGTAGCCGAACAAGCGGCAGCCAATATAGCTGCAAATCCTGCAATTGCTAATTTAACTATTGTACCAAATAAAACAACTGTAATAGCAGGAGATACAATTGAGTTCACATATAATATCTGAAGTGCTTATAAGTGGTGTACTACTCAGACTCATTATGGTACTAAAACCAATGGGCGATGGTCATCTGGTATTTCTGGTAATTTTTATTCCGAAGGATATAAAGATAGACAAGGTATATATTCTATGGTAATAGATAGTGGTGTGACTGGTGTTATAATAGATTGTAATTGACTTGGAATATCTACGAGGTTTGATTGATGAGGACCAGATAAAGAAATAATTTTGAATGTTGTATCAACAAATGCTGCGAGCACCACTACAACTGCAAGTACTGCAGTAAATAAGCAAGCTTATCGCGTAGCTATAACAAAAGAAAATTGTCCTGCAATCTTAAAGACAAAGTGATTACCAGATACTATCTATGCTGATCGTGTTATAACTGGACCGTTTCAAATGGTTCAGTGTGAATTTTATGATAACAACACTTGGAATATAAAAAATTATTATGGTGGAGTAAGATGAGAAAATAGTTGAATTATGACAGGTTTTAAATTTGCAGGTGCAAGTTTTGAATACAGTGCTAATCATGTTTTTAAAGAAGCTCCGTTTTATTCTCAAGATATTATCCCTGCTCTTCCTCAGACATATCCAGCACCAGTAGTAAGTGCAAATGATAACACGAATACTATAACCGGCTGGGACCCAAACACTATGCAAGTATCACTTTACAGCGATCGTTCATTTGGTACTACAGTTCCTGATCTTACTGGAAATGTAACAATATACGTTCGACACAAAGCAGGTATTTTTGATACAGCAGCAGTTAAAACTCTTAGATTTACAGCAGCAGTTGCAACTCCTACCCCTACTCCAACAGCAAGTTCTGTTGTTAATAATATCTGTCCAGCAGGGAAAACATGTAGTTTTACTGCAACTTGTGATCGTACTAATGTAGCAGGAAGTTCCATGGATATCTGTAGTGCTTCACAAGCGGAAATAAATGCATGAGTAATCCGTACTAATAATTGAAAACAAGTACGAATGACTGGACAAACAACTTGTGATAAAACTCAATTTGGTATGCCTACCAGCGATTTAGTATACTGGACAGTGACAAATTGTAGAGCAGAATAAAATTCTGATATTTATAAGCTTTTGATTTTTATGGACTAATAAAAATTTTGAATTAATATATTATAAAGTAAATCCCTAAGAGAATATTTCTATTAAAAGAAATTATATAAGATATATATAATATTGAAAATTTAGATAATAAAAGCACCCCTTTTAAAGGGGTACTTTTTAGTAACAGCCATAAACTGCGTTATAATGAGTCCAAGTTCCAGTTTGCATTGTTGCAGGATTTGCACAACTTCCATCACAGAAATGGAAGGTAGATGAAGGGGTTGGATTATTAACAGTACATTGTGTATATGAGGAGAGAGGACATTCGCATACGCATTTATATCCATAAGTACATGATGGTGGTGGAGGAGTACACGCTGCATTCGCTTTACTACAATTTGTCGCATTCGTTCCTCCATTGATTCCATTACAACTCCAAGTAGCACTTCCCCCACAAGATCCTGCTACATTTGATGCGGAAGTACCACTCGCACAAGCAAATTGAATACTATTATTACAGACTCCATTAATCGGACACGCTTGTGTATTGCAACTGGTTGTACCCCATCGAGTTGCTCAATTGTTAAATGGACATGAAATTCCTCCATTGAGAGGTGCTGTAGTTATGGAGTATATCTCTTCGAGGAATCCACCTCCACATGTCAGACTACAATTAGCAGTATTAGACCAAGATCCAATACAATCTACAATGGTATATATAGTTACGCAATTTACTCCATCCCAAGTCTGTCCACTTGGACATGTGGTAAAGCTTGTTGAAGTAACCGATCAGGAATCTGTGATAGATGTATCTGCAAGGAATTTTCCGAATCTTCGATCAAATTTTACGCTAAATTTATTTTCATTATATCAGATATTCATTCCAATCATAACGGATGTATCTATTCCTACATCACTTCCTGTGAAAGTAATATCTCCATTGGAATCATATATTATACTAAAATAGTTTGATATAGCTCCTGTAGAATTATCTTTATTGATATAGTAGAAATTATCAAGATTATAACCAGATTCTTCAAAAAATGGACTTTGAAGAGATTCACCAACTCAGATAATTTCAGTTCCAGAATAGTAATTAGTAATGATAGCACTACTTGAAAATACCATCTGTATACTTGTGGGATTGACAATATTTGGTCAAACTTTTATTCCTTTTCCACTCGTTATGGCAATATTATTGGAATGCATCATAGAACTTATTTTTTCGACAAATCTGTCTCGTTTTTCAATATCAGTTTTTTTATTGAAATCAAAATTAAGTGCACTTATTGCAAGGATTCCAACAATGGCAATCACAACTATGAGTTCTATGAGAGTAAAACCTTTCTTTATCATAATAGAGGATTTTTATTGAAAATAATTTGCAAAAAAATATTATATATGTTATAATCGCCTCCGTAACGGTATTTCTCGTGCATTATAACGAAGAAGTGCCAATATACAATGAATTTTTTATTTTCTTTCTTATTATTTATTATGCAATATACAAAATACCTTGCTACTTTAGCAACATTTTCATTGATTTCTGTTTCTACTCTTGTTTCAGCTGCTACTGGTGATGTTACTACTACTGCTACCGGAATGACTACTGTAGCACCAACGACAAATTCTCTTGAAGTACAAGGAGCACCACGTCTCGTAAAGAAGACAACTGATTCTGTAGTACTTGAATGGGATGCGGTTCCTGCAGCATCCGCATATATTGTTAAGTATTCTAAAACTTCCGTAGCAACTTCTACTGATCCAAATGCTCAGTATGATAATGAAACTGACCAAGTTACTACTACTGGTGCAGTAATTACTAAACTTTCTTCAACAAACGAACAGTTTACTCCAGAAACTTCTTATTATTTTTCTGTTGTCGCTATCGATAATCAAGGAAAGGAATCAGACACATTTTCCGATGAGCTTATGGTAACTACTGAATCTATGGACGCAGCAGTTATTTCTTCTGGTTCTACAACACCTGTTGTTACACTTGCCATCAACGATCTTGTAGTGATTGATGATAGAACTCTTTCTCTTTCTTTTAATTCAGATCTTTCTACTGAATCAGTTCGGGTAAAAATTACAAAGACAAGTGATAACTCTGATATAGCAGTTGAGACAGTGGTTCAAGATTCTATGAATCTTTCCACTGTAACAATAACTACACTTTCTGCTTTGATTCCAGCTTCTTCTTATACACTTACAGTACTTTCTGCAAAAGATGCAGCAGGAAATATTATCCAAGAAGGAGTAAATGGATTGAAAGAATTTACTACGAGTGAAACTCTTCAGCCAGCCATAGAAACAGTTCCTGCTCTTAATGCAGCACCTGTTTCTGAAGAAGTCGTATCAATTGCTACTGCTACAGAGGTAGCAACAGGAGCAAAAGAAAATCTTATTATTCTTGCTGCACTTCTTCTTTCTCTTGGAATTGTATATATCTACCGACGTAAATTAATCTAATCTTGTTGAAATCATATTCTCAAATCCCATTCGTTCTCTATCGAATGGGATTTTTAAAAATTCATTTGGTATTTTCGAGGCTTTTCATATTATAGGGGCTTCTTGTATTTAATAGCCTTTCTTATGAAAAAGACAAAAATTATTGCAACCGTTGGACCTGCAACAGAATCGGAAGAACAACTCATTGCTCTTTATAGGGCTGGGGTGAATATTATTCGATTCAATTTCTCTCACGCAAACTATGAAGTAGCTCGTACTATTATGGGGCGTATTCGTAAGCTCAATAGTGAAGGAAAAACCAATCTTTCTGCTCTTCTTGATACAAAGGGGCCAGAGATTCGCACAGGAGATCTTGAAACCAAGATTCAGTTTGAAAAAGGAGATAGTATGAAGATATATACGGATATTTCTAAATTTAAAAATGATGGAATGTCTCTTTTTTGTGATTATACCTCCCTTATAGAAGATGTGAATATAGGACAGATAGTGAGAATAGATTCAGGGCTTTTTGATGTGGAAGTGAGTGAAAAAACCTCCGATTATATTCATGTAGTGGCGCTCAATAGTTGTCTTATTGGTTCCAGACGACATGTGAATCTTCCAGGTGTTCATCTCCGTCTTCCGGGTATCACGAATCAGGATAAAAAGGATGTGCTTTTTGCTATCGAAGAAGGGTATGATTTTATCGCTATGAGTTTTGTACGAAACCGTTCCAATGTAGAAGAGCTTCGAACTCTTCTTGCTGAAAAAAATGCGAGCCATATAAAAATTATTTCGAAGATTGAAAATCAGGAAGGAATTGAAAATCTTGATGAGATTATCGAGGCTTCGGATGGAATTATGGTTGCACGAGGGGATCTGGGGATCGAAGTACCTATCGAAAAACTCCCAGTTTATCAACGAGATATTGTAACAAAATCCATGGCACATGGGAAATTTGTCATCGTTGCAACGCATTTACTTGAGACTATGATCGAGAACCCATTTCCGACTCGTGCAGAGGTTTCAGATATATTTAACTGCGTGCGACAAAAAGCGGATTGTACAATGCTTTCCGGAGAGACGACCATTGGAAAATATCCGATTAAAGCAGTTGAGATGATGACAGCGGTTATTAATGAGGCTGAAACTACCATGATGTATCAGCACGAAGATTTTTCTAATGACGGACTCTGTATTCGTGATATTGAAAAAAAACATCTCATTAAGAATGCTCTTGTGACGAGTGAATCTCTCGATGTACGTGCCGTTCTTATTTTTACAAAATCTGGACGTCTTGCACGTTTTGCTGCGGCTTTCCGACCAAATAAAGAAGTTTATGCTTTTACTATGAAAGAATGTTCTCTTCGTTATATGAATGCTCTTTTTGGAATTCGTCCGATGCTTCTTCCGAAGTGGAGTGAAAACCTCGAAGAAAATCTCGATAATGCCATCTCCTTTCTAAAAGATTATAAAATCCTCTCAAAAGGTGATCGTATCGTGGCAGTTAATGATATTCAGAAAGAGTGAAAAGAGATACCAGTAATGGAAATAATTACTATCGAATAATAAAAAATCTCCTCGAATTCGAGGAGATTTTTTATTAATGTCCATGTCATCCATGAATTATCTCATGCTCATTAACAGCTCAATCGTCATATTCTTCGTGATGATCGGAAATATCTTGTCCTATTCCTCATTTGTCTTTAGTGTGTTTCTTTGTATTTTCAATTATGGACATAATAAGTCCTGTTATAATGTCAGCAAAGAGCATTTTGTAAATAATAAAGACAATCGAGAAAATAATGATTGTTGGAAGATGAGAGAAAATGAATGAAAAAAGAAGTGAATTTTGAAGTTCCTCATAAAACATAAATCTTTTTATAAGTACAAAAGCACTTTCGGTATGAAAGAATATATAATTTTTTTCTATAAGTCAGAGCAAAACTGCCAAAAGAAAAAATATAAGAAGAAAGCTTAGAAAAAAAGTCTGAAATATTTTCCCTCAGATGTTTTTCGGGAGAGTAATAGAAACTCCTCAATTTACAGGAACTAGAATAGCTAGAATAAAAATGAGATATACAGATGATCCGATGATAATCTGTGCAAAAGTTTCACTTATAAGACTGAGAGTTTCAGGAGTTTGAAATTCTGGAGAGAGAAGAGTGGAAAAGAGTACAAATATCCCCATTCAGAGAACAATTCCAAAAAAAATACTATACATTCGAGCAAGTCCAATACTCATAAAGATAACTACGGAAACTATCATCCAAAAAAATACATATACATCGAGTGATGTAATCGAGAGAGCGAGAGCAATCTGTGTAGTAATGATTTCTAGTTGTGCCATAAAATAGGCTTTAATTTTTAGTATTTTTGGTAGTGTATCGTATTTTTCTGTTTTGTCGACTTATTTCTCCTCTACTAATCCCTCAAATTCTACCACCATCTTCTCTACCTCTTCCATGGCATCTCGGTAGAATTTCGGTGATGTGATGTCGAATCCATGTTCTGCAAGTAGGTCTTTTGGACGCCTGGAACCTCCAGCCCGGAGAATGTCCTTGTAGCTCTCAACGAAACTAGTCCCTTCCTTTTGGTAGCGGTTATAGAGTGCAAATACGAGGATGTTTCCAAAGGCGTACGCATAGCAGTAGAAAGGACTTGCGAAGATATGGGGAATCATAGACCAAGTGGATTCTTCTTCAGCTGGTACATCGTGCTTCATATTTGTTCCACACATCTTTACTTGTTCTTCACGCCACATACGATTGAAATCGTGATAGGTGAGTTCCTGTCCTGAAAATATCGCTTCATGAGCTCGTCGCTCGAAAGTAATGTACTGGATCTGGCGGAAAATAGTGGCGAATACATCGGAGAGTTTTTCATTCAGGAATTCCTTGTATTCTTCCACGGAAAGTTCCTTTCGGATTTTCTCCGACAAGAGCATCTCGTTGAATATAGAAGCCGTTTCAGCAAGGGGAAGGGGACTATCATAGACAGCGGGTTTTTGTTCTTGTGAGAGGTGTCCATGTGTCGCATGTCCAAGTTCATGAGAGAGAGTAGAAACATCACGAAGTTTACCTGTATGATTGAGGAGTACAAAACTTGACTCTCCTTGTCGATAGCTCGCAAAAGCACCACCACGTTTCCCATACTTCGGAAAAGCGTCAATACGTCCAGATTCGAACATATCGATGGAGTAGTCATAAAATTCTTGGTCAAAATCTTTCATAGTGTCGAGGTGGAGTTTCATGCTGTCTTCAAATGAAAACTCTTTTTCTATCGTGGAAAGTGGAGCGGTCGTATCGTAGTTATAGAAAGTATTGAGACCGAGGAGCTTTCGTTTCGCTTCGATGAAGCGGGCAAAAAGTGGATAAGCAGTCTGTACTTCCTGGATGAGGATATCAACCACTTCGTTTTCTAATTCCTCGGAAGTATTTCGTGGTTCCATAACTGTTTTATATCCACGAAGTTTCACGTCAGAAGCCCAGTCTTTAACGATTCCAGAATAAATATTTCCGAGGGTAATCTGTGCTTGTTTAGTGTTATAAACCGTTCGGAGCGATTCATAGGATTTTTGGCGGATTTCTCGATCTGGACTGGTTCGAAGGCTTCGTATTTCTTCCTCGGTCATGGTTTTCTTTTCACCATTTATCTCTATCTCAAATGAATACGAATTTGTAAGTTCTTCTCTGAGCCCCTCAACTACCCCGAGTGCTCGGGATTTCTCATTCAAAACAAATTCTTCGCGTTCTCCGAGAAGATACTTGAGATTATCAGCTTTGGAAACAAGTGCATTTTTATAGTCTTTTAAAAGAGGATTATTTGCAAAAGACATAATTTTCTCGTACCCGAGTTCTTTCCATTCCTGAGAGATAAAGAGGAGCTTTGATGAGGCCTCAATGAAGATACACTCAAGTTCGCCCATCTTCTTAATAACTGCGTTATCTTGAGTATCGAGCGATTGGAGATAGGAAAGATAAACACCTCCAGTTCCCATTTCATGAGACATCTTCTCATAGTCGGCGTAGTAGGCGAGGACTTGCTCGGGAGTTGTGAAAGTCTTGATGATATTTTGGTATTTCTTCGCGAAATCTTCCGCAAGTGGGAGAATAGCGTCGATATTGGCTTGGAGTCGAGGGTCGTCGAGTCATGAGAAGAAGTATTTTGAGAGGTTCCAGTTGGTTTGAATGATCATGGCTATTTTTGATGAGATAAAGATTTCTGTTCCATTTCCATAGATGTATTGATTCTCCTCCATATGAAGCCGATTAAGTCCTCATATTTACCAAGGACATATGGACATCGAAATTAATACATCTATTCCGATTTTTTAGATTTTATCTAACTCTAGAACATGTGTCGCATTGTACCCGAGAGCTCCAAAAAGGCAAAAGTTTTGCGCTTCTTCATAAAAATTTGATTTCCCTGTCTGAAGGGGTATACTTCGACTTCGCTCAGTATGACAAAAGGTTGGTTTCACCCTCGTCGAACTTATCGTGGTCATCACGATTCTTGCCATTCTTGGAACTATTGGATTTGTTCAGCTGAATGGGCTTTAATAGTGCTTTGGCTTCTCATTTTCTCTTTCAGTGCCTTCATTTCCTGAAGATACGCGATTTTGTTTTTGAGAGCGAGATAGTTTTTATTGCACTTTTTCATGGTAATGATTTTCACAAAGAGAGCAATACCGATAAGTACCGTAAAAATCGCAAAAATCTCATTTCCAGTACTCATAAAGAAATTATAAACAGTGTGGAGAAATATGGAAAGAAAGAAACCTGTGATAATGTACCTGATGGCATAGTACCTCGAAATCGAATGTATATGGATAAAAGGAATATGCCGTAGTTTTTTCAGAAGTTTCGTTGTTTTTGAAATTTCAAGATTATCGATAAGCTCGTATTTCATGAAGAGTGCTTTTCAGAAATAATACCCGATTATAGCAGAAAATAAGATATGAGAGAGAGTAGAAATAATAGTCCGAACGATAGTAATAGTCACCACGTCTGTACCTGGTTGGGCACTGAGAAAATATATATACGCTGCCGTTTCAAAAAAGGCAAACCCAATCGCTACATAGATAATGGCAAAAGTGCAACTTGCTATACTTTTGAGTATTCAGAGGCTTGCGGCAATCTTTTTGAAAAAGAAGAATTTTCCGAGCTCCTCAAGAGTCGCAGGAATTATAAGGGAGAAAAATAGAGAGAAAAGTCCTAATCAGCCGATATGGATCTCGGATTTATTAAAATAACTTTCAATATCCCGGATATAGTTATTCACTTCAAAATTTCACTTTATAAAAAAGAAATTTACATTAAATTCCTTCCCAAAAGAGATGTAAATAAATTGCAAGAATATGAGCAGAAGACCTCCTCAGAGAACAAGGAGAAATATCTGTTTGTAGGGAAAGCCTTTGAGAAAAAATACGAGCCCTATAAATGATATAATAAGTATAGTGTAGGGAAGGAGAGAATCCATTTTTATATATTGCTATCTTTTAGAAATACAGTTTTTACTCACCGGTAAGATTATTGAGTTTTTGTATTACTTCTCCAATCTTCTCAGCATCCACTCCTGATCAGGAAGTTGTGTAGTTGTCTGGAATATCTGCTTTGTTATTTCCAGAAATATAGAGTCCTAATACTCATCCTGCTAGTATAGCAATCACTATAATGATAAAAAATTTATTTTTCAATATGGACATAATAAGTAAATGAGATAAGAATAAAATTTATCAAAAATAATATACGATATATATTATACTTTTCAAGTATTTTGTCTTCTTTTTCTTGTAATTATAAAACCGATAAGCGCTGAAATAAGTGCTAGTAATATTATTTCAGACGGACCAGTTCTTACACTAGTACTTGGAGAAAATTCCAGAGACTCCGTACCATCAGAACATACCGCTTTCACACTAAATTCATCATATCTCACTGAGTTATTGGATATATATATGGTATAAGAATCATTTTTCGTTTCTTGAATAAAAACATAGTCCCCGTTTACATTTCTTTTATATATTTTATAGCTTATTGCTTCTGGAATACTATCCCAATACAAAACGCTTGTATCTTTCTTGGGAAGTACTCTGAGTCCAGAAACATTTGGGATAATACACTTTCCAGCAGATCAAAGCGAGAGGTCTACTTCAAACGATTCAGAGATAGTTCCTTCTATTGTTTCTCCATTTGCATTCACTCATACAATGGACACAATATACTTTGTAAGATCAAGATTTGGGATATACCAAACATACTCTCCATTTTTACTTTTTATACGTTCCTTTTCGTAGGTGAGTACTTTATTACTCTTCCCTTCGGGGTCGGTATAGGTAAATTGAAACTTTCGAATAAGTGGTGAATCATTTAAAATATTAAAGGTAAAGGTTGCTCTCTTGTCGCCTGTCTCTACTTTCAGAATTTTGAAAGTTGGTACAGTAGTTGTACTGTTTTCAACTACTGGCTCTTTAATTTGTGTTACTTTGATTACTGGAATTATTTTCTCGGGTTCTTTTTCAGTTTCCGAAACACTTACAGAAGTGCTTCAGACAAGAGTTGGCTCGTCAATATCGGAAACGGTTACTTTAAAGATTCCTGCTTTTGAGAAAGAAAGCCCTTTTGGAAAAGTCTTGACTCCTTGATCCGAAGAAGTAAAAGTATACCCATCAATATATGGGACGGTTGCTCCATAATCTTTCTCGACACTAATAAAAATGGTTCCCGTATATCCAGATGCGATAAACCCATCTTTAGTTATCGCTTTTACTATAACATCCATAGCTTCTCCAACCTTTCCATTAGAATTGGAAAAAATCATAAAACGTTCAGTCTTCGTAGGATTAGTAGTGAGAAGAGTGGTCACAGGAGGGTTTGTATTAACAGATCATGTCGAAGTACTTGAAACATTTTTGTTTTCCCCTGCAAGTTTTGAAAGTATGCCATTAAGTACAGTAGGATCTATTTCTGCGAAAACACGAGTATAAGTTATCTCATAAAAAAAAGAGAAGAGGAGTATTAAAGAGGAGAAAATATTCAAGCCCATTTTTTGCAAATAATTCTTATTTTTTCATCGCGTGCTTTTTACAGTCCTTGGATGTTCCATATGACAATACCTGAAAGATAAAAATTGTAAAAATATTACTGCATCATTTAGAAAAGAAATATATGCCTAACTGTAAAAAAGGCAAATGTTAAAAAAATATATAATAATAAAGTTTTTATTAATTGTATGTATATCACTCTTGTTTTTAGCTAGATAAGATCCAAATAATTCTATTTTTCCAGAAATATATTCTACACTCTCGTTGATTTGTTGTATGACACAAGAAAATAATTTGTAAAAAGTACATGAGTGAATATGATGATATTATACTTATTTGTTTTTTCTTCATGCCTCGTTCCAATATCGTATTTTTCACTGGTTCTAATCATATCTTCCTTCGGCGTGATCTTGACGCTTGGGTAGATATTTTTACGAAGAAATACGGAGAATATAATATCTCCCGGCTCAACCGAGAAAATCTTGTGAAAATCAATATACAAGCGGAACTTCTGACTCCAGTGTTTCTCGGTGAGAAGCGACTCATCATCCTTGAAGATGTGCCATTTGCAGCAAATCAAAAGGATGAAGAGAAGAATGAAGAACTTTCTTCTAAAGTTCTCGATCCTGAATCTGTAATTCTCGAGATACTTGATAATATTCCCGAGACAACCGTAGTGATTTTTGTTTCGACTGAACCGGATAAGCGAAAAGCTCTTTATAAGAAACTTATCTCAGTTGCAACCCTGAAAGAATACGAAAAATTAGAAGGAAATGCACTGCGGGAATATATTCGAAAAAAACTTCCGCATATGGATATTTCTGCACTTTCTCGATTTATCGAGTATACTGGAGCAGATATTAATCGTATCGAGAGCGAGATAGACAAACTTGCTCTCTATAAACAGGATGAATGGATTACAGAAAATGATATTAAAACAACGGTTATTCCCACGATTGAAACTTCCATATTCACTTTGACAGATGCGGTTTTCCTTCTCGATAATTCGACTGCTCATCGAGAACTCTTACAGATTCTCGAAACGCATAATATCCATCAGGTTTTTACAACCCTCATCTCCACGATTCGTACATTTCTCTATGTAGCAAAACTCCTTTCTATGAATTATGAACCTAGTGAAGTACAATCACTCTTGAAAATTCACCCGTATGCATTTGAAAAGATGCGAAAAAATATGAAACATAGAAAAAGAATAGAATCCTTATTTTCCGAATTTATTACTCTCGATAAACGAACCAAAACAGGGGAGGGAATTGGTGATACGGATGATGCTCTCAGACTCGGACTCGAAAAAGCGATTTTATGTTTGCAAAAAATATAAAAATCTATACGATTACTCCACTTTAAAAATTATCTTTCTCTCATTTATGAAAAAAGCTCTCGTGATGCTTACTATAGCTCCTCTTTTCCTTACTTCCTGTCTTGGTAATTTTGGTGAAGAAAAAGAATCATCTTCTTCTGACGTTACAAAAACTGTCGTATCTAAAGGAGATACTGTTGGAGTAGATTATATTGGAACTCTCGAAGACGGAACAGTATTTGATTCCTCTATTGAGGAATTTGCAAAGAAAACAAAAAATTATAATCCAAATTCTGGACGAAAATATGAACCATTAGTGTTTACTGTTGGTGCTGGTCAGATGATTAAAGGATTTGATACTGGAGTAGAAGGAATGAAGCTTGGAGAGAAAAAAACTCTTGTACTTGCTCCAGTGGATGCCTATGGAGAAGCTTTTACTGAACAAGAAATTCCTGCAAAATATTTTCAAGATATATTTAATGAAACTGTTCCTCGTGATAATTTTCAAGACGTCGTAACTCAGACTGTTCCTGTAAGTGCTCTTGGTGAACAAGGAGAGGATTTGGTTGTTGGTAAAATTCTTGAGGCAGGAAATGTAAAAGCAAAAGTGACAAAAATAGAAGGAGAAAATGTTACGGTTACTATTGAAAATACGCAAAATCCATTTTATGGAAAGAAATTGGCTGTAGGACTTAAAACAACATTTGAAGGAAATGATATTACTATAACCAAACTTACAGATACAGAATTGACTTTGAAAGTCTCTAACAAGGCAAATCCATTCTACGGAAAAAAGATTGCAGAAGGAATGGAAGGAACTATGCCAAACGGAAGTACTATGAAGATTATAAAAATAGAAGAAGATACGGTTACTATCGGTATTCCAAATACCCACGAACTTGCAGGAAAAACTCTCAAGTTTGATGTAGAAGTTAAGAGTATTAAATAATATGCATTTTCACATTATTACCCTCTTTCCAGAAGTTTTGAAACCCTACCTCTCCACGAGTATCATGGGACGTGCACAGGAAGGAGGTTTTGTAAATTTTCATATCTATAATCTCGCAGATTATTCGGTCAAGAATACTCGTCGATCGGATGACCGACCGTATGGGGGTTTTCCAGGAACCATTCTTGCTCCAGAGCCTCTTTATAATCTTATTACCGAGATTGAAACAAAAGAAGAAAAACAGATATACAAGGTATTCCTCACACCTCGCGGAAAGACACTTACTCAAGATATATTGGAGAATTTTTCTCTCTGAGAAGAACAGGATTTGATAATCATTTGTGGACACTACGAGGGGATTGATCAACGAATTATTGACTTATTCAATATTGAAGAAATCTCGATAGGGGAGTATGTACTTTCCTCAGGAGAGCTCTCCTCTCTTGTTTTCATCGATGGGGTTGTTCGACTTATTCCAGGAGTTATAAGCTCCGAATCACTCGTGGAAGAATCTTATAGTAAGGCATTGGGGGGCAAAAAAGAATACCCTCACTATACTCGACCAGAAGTGTTTCAGGGACTCCGGGTTCCTGAGGAGCTTGTTTCTGGGAATCATAAGAGGATTGAAGAATGGAAAAAGAAACATATTGGAGACTAGACAAAATAGAAAAAACTTTTGCTTTTTATGAGTTTTCCATATACTGTCGGTACTTTCTATATATAGAAATATATCGCGGAGTAGAGCAGTGGTAGCTCGCAAGGCTCATAACCTTGAGGTCGTACGTTCGATTCGTACCTCCGCAACCAATTCAGAATTCAATCATTTCTCATGAAATCCAAAGGACCGTTTACCGCTATGGTAAGCGGTTTTTTGGACCTCAAAATTAGGTTCGCCCCGGTCCATTTTAATTTGGTTCGCCAAACCGAACTGACTCTAACCGTAAAATGCTCGAAAACCTCTTCCAGAAGCCAATTAGTCCATAAATAGTATGTGAAAATTTTTCGTTTCGCCCCTTCCGCGCCTTCGAAATTTGTACACTTGTCATTCTCGATTTCGAGGAGTATTTTTTCGTCTCGGTATCTTTGATTGAGAAGTTCGTAATTTTCTTCGCCGATTTTTCATTCCACAAATCTTTCCGTTAAGTTCGCCTGCTTTTCTTCCAGTTCCCCGATTTTCCTTCGATTCTCAGCAATCGTTCTTTCTCGTTCTTGGGAATCTCCCGAGAATATCTTTTCAAGCGCATCGTGTGCTTTTTGGAGGGAAGCGGGTGTCAGGTAGAGGGTTTTTAGAAAGTCCTCCATCGTATGGAAAAGTTCGCGTTCTTGGACATAGGGCTCGTGGCACTTTTCGGAGAAACGTTTTGTGATGCTTCGGGAGCATCCGTAGTACATAATACCTTTCTGTCGGTTGTATTGTCCGACAAAATGCCTCCCGCAGTGACATTCTACCAATTGGGAGAATATGTGTTCGCCCGCCTTCTGTTTC
>JAQTWX010000019.1 GCA_028689065.1 Candidatus Altimarinota bacterium
GCATCGTACCCAATCTTGAATCCGGATTCGAGTTCCTCTATGAAGGCGCTCTTGAGACCGAGAATCCCTCGGTATGCGGCTCGGATGAGCGAGAGAATCATCTCATCTTTCTCGAGTTTTACGTTCAAAATCCCGAGGTTTTCACCTCGGTTGAGGGCGAGAATCTGGTACGGTTTTATGCGGTTGATTCGGGAGTTGAAGGTGAAATAGAGTGTAAACTTCGGAATCTGTTCGGTGTCTTTTTGGTTCAATTTTTCGAGCATCTTGTCACTCTTTTTACTCGCAGAAATATCCCCGGATTTATGGAGCTCAGCAATGAGCGAGTGTCGGAGGCTCGCATTTGCGGAAACCTCCGCTCCGATAATCTCCTGAGCTCCTTCGATAATTTCCTCTCGTGAATACTCCGCAAGGAGGTTCTCCGGAATCTCGAGCGTATTCCGCTTGATAGCATCCGCCACGACCTGAAATCCTTTCTCGATGGCTATCATCGCCTTGGTTTTCTTCTTGGATTTGTAGGGTTTATAGAGCTCTTCGACTTCTTTCAGGGTCTTCGCGGCGAGGATATTCTGGAGGAGTTCCGGAGTCATCTTCCCGAGCTCTTCAATACCGTTGATAGCGGTCTGCTTGGCTTTGTAGAGATTCTCCTCCTTGGTCTGGAGCTCTATGATGGCACGGATATCGGTCTCGTCGAGATTTCCCGTGCGTTCCTTGCGGTATCGTGCGATAAACGGTACGGTCGCGCCTTCGGCCGTGAGCTCGAGGACGACGGAGATTTGATTCTCTCGGTAGTCGAGCGCCTCAGAGATTATTTTGGTGTAGTTCGGGGTGGGGAGGATTATTTCGGACATTATCGAGTAGTAGTTAGTGGTATATTCAGTGTTAGAAAAATTTCTTTTTCAATATCCTTAGCTTCAATATTTTGATTGCAATATTCCTTAAGCAAGATTATGGTTAGTTCATATAATCTATCGTATTGATTTCAAAAATCTTTTACTAATTTTCAGTGCACGATTTTTGACCTGTCATTGTAAAGTTCCTTTAACTCCTTATAAGATATATTTACTCATAATTTGTTTAGTAGATAGCTACCATACAGGGAAAATTTAAAAGATAGCTCCGTTCAGTTATCGGGCGGCAATAATAAACTTTCCAGGATGCTTATGAGATCAATAAATCAGCCCACTTTACTTGTGTTCTTATTGATCGCGATATTAAATCTATCAAGAATAAGTTGAAATCTTTTATCTGATTGAATTTCTAAAATTTTATTAAACAGCTGCTCTACATTTCATAGTTCATTATCATCTACAGTATAAACTTTATCACAATTCATAAAATAAGGTTGAATTGCTGTAAATCATGGATATTCCGAATGGAAAAACATAGGGGCATATACGTCGCCTTGTTTATAGATTCTAAATGCAAATAATAAATATGTTAAAAAATCTTGTATATAATCAATATTTTCGGTTTCAATAACATACTCGCAGGTGATATATTTTGAATACTCAGTTCTAGAAAGAGAGCCCTCACATTCAAAACGTGAACCAAGAGAAATATAATATGTTGAATTTCATTCAATTCTTAAATCCGTTATTCAAAAGAATTTTCCTTGCTCTTCAGTTGTTATTTTTCTGACTAAAAATTCCCCTATATTTATAGGTTGAGTATAATTTTCGATTATTAATTTAATTGGTGCAACAAACATTTTTTCGTATTTAAGAAATTATCTTTACCCTCCTCTCTTCAATTTCTTTAACTCACCCAAAAACATTTTTCCTTCCTTCAGGTTCAGTACGACAAACGGCAGAACAGTGACAAAGGCGATTACGACGATGAGGAGGAGTCCTTGTACGCGCGAAGCTCCCACAAAGAGGGGAGTGAGGAAGTACCATGAAAGACCCCCGATAATACTTATGAGGGTGAGATTCTTGAGGAAGAATCAAAAATTGAATCCATGTGAATACATACGAGTGGTTCTATCGGACATATACCAAATAGGTATCCATGAGAGTCCGACTGCGAGTGCGGAACCGACTACTCCGTAATAGTGGATGAGAATGAGATTCAAGATGACATTGATTATAAGCCCAACTGTGAGGATTTTTACTCGCTCATGGATTCGTCCCACTCCAGCGAGAATCTGGAAGTTGATCTGGAGGAGAAAGTTGAGGACGATAAAAAATGCGGAGTATTGGAGAATGGTTCCAGACATTGCAAACTTCTCACCGAAAAGAATTTGAGCGATTTCTGGACCAAATACGAACATAAACATACCTGTAAAAGCTCCAATAACTGCAAAATATTTATAGAAAAGAGTTTTGATGGTAGCGATTTTTTCTTCATCTCATTTTCCATGAAGTTCTGAAATAACCGGAAAAAGAAATCCGATTATCGGTGTGATAATGAGAAATGGAATCCCGATAATAGAGAGATAATTTGTATAGTACCCTGCATCTTTGGTTCCAAGCAGATAGATAATGAGCTGCATATCGACCTGAGAAAGTACCATTCCGACATTAGCCGCAAGTACGACCCAGAGTGCATACTTGATAACTTTTCTGATAAGTTCTGTATCATAGATAATTTCTGCATCTTTGAGATAAGGAACATAGTATGAACGGTACATAAAATACGTTCCGAATCCGATTCCAACAGTAACACCGGCAATCCAAGTCCAAGTATAGGTTATAAGACTTCCTAAATCAAGAAAATAAAGTCCGAGAGTGAAAATCATTACAAATAACATTCGGAGAAACTCGGTTCCTTTCTGGAGTTTGGTATTTTGACTTACTCAAAAAATAGTCGTATTCATATTATGGATATTGAGCCCAAAGAAAAAGAGACAAAATATCTGTATAACTCCGATTGCTTCCGGCGATCGAAAATAATTTTCTGCGAGATATCCAGCAGAAAAAAAGAGTACAAGACCAATAATCGTACTGGTTATAATCTGAGCAATGAGCGAGTAGGCAACGAGTGATTTGAACCGAGTCCAGTCTTTTTGGACGATGAATTTTGGGAGAAAATAGTTAAGACTCTCGGTAAGTCCGAGGTCATGATAGACAGAGAGAAGTCCTACGAGACTAAGTATCCCATATAAAAGTCCTATTTCTTCAACACTGAGATCTCCTGAGAGTATTATTTTTACTACATATCCGAGTGGTCCAACGAGAAATGAGAAGAGATAGAGCCAAAAACCTTTACGGATAAATTTTTCTGCGAGCGATTCTGAGTGATTGAGCATAGTGTTAGGGTAAAATATTTATCATTCTGAACAATAGTGAGGAATCTAACACTGTTAGACTTAAATCTGGGGAAGTTTTACAATCGTAGATCCTTCGTGATACTCAGGATGATATTTTTTTAATTTTCATAAATTCCTTCTATAATTCGTATCCTCCACTTTCTTTGTCTGAAATAATACGCCCATCTTTGAAGGTAACAACGCGTCTTTTGAGACGATTTACGATTCGATCATCATGGGTCGCTATTATGATAGTTTTTCCTTGTTTATTCAGTTCTAAAAGTAAATCAATAATTTCTTCGGCATTGTGAGGGTCGAGGTTCCCAGTCGGCTCATCTCCGATGATAATTTCTGGGTCATGAATAAGGGCTCGTGCAATGCTGATACGTTGAGCTTCTCCTCCTGAAAGAGTTTCGACGAAACTCTCCTTTTTATGGAGGAGTCCAACTCGAGAGAGTATTTCCGGAACTTTTTGTGCTATATAACTATCCTTGTATCCACTCACTTCCATAGCAAAAGCGACATTCTCACGAACAGTTTTAGATTTGAGAAGTTTGTAATCTTGAAATATAACTCCAATGCTTCGACGGTAGGCGAGAAGCTCTTTTTCAGTATATGAGTATACATCTTTATTTTCTTTTACAAAAAATCGTCCAGATTTCGGTTTAAGATCTCCGATAAGCATCTTGATAAAACTTGTTTTTCCACTTCCAGAGCCTCCGATGAGAAATATAAATTCTCCAGGGTTAATCGTGATATTCGCGTCTTTTAAAATATTCTTATTTCCGTATGCAAGGGTGATGTTTTCTATTTTCATAAATAGGCTTGAAGTAGTAGGATTAATGTTTCTATCATACAGAAAATGAGGATTTTGCAAGCAATGTTTGCGAGATTTCTCTTTTTATGTTACACTGACACATATATTCTTCATTTTGATTATAACTATGCCAGAAAAAAGAGACGGTCTTTATATTTTTGAAGGATTAACGCAAAAGGAAATTTCTTACTTCGTCATGATGTCTGAGGTGAAAAAATTTGCAAGCGGAACAAAGATTATATCAGAATGAAATGCTACCGATAATCGAGCGTACCTGATAGAATCCGGAAGTGTGGATGTTTATAGACAGAAAGTCAAAATTGATTCTCTTCATACCGGTGATATATTTGGGGAGATGGCTCTCATAACAGATGAACCAAGAAGTGCAACAGTCATCGCAAACTCCCCAGTAGAAGTACTTATATTTAACAAGAATGAATTTCTCATTCTCTGTAAGAAATCCTGACTCTATGATGATATAAAATGGAAAATACTGAGACGAGTAAAGGAGAACTTCTACGAAAACAACTAATTTATTAAATTTTATATTATTAATTTTTTCTCATATGACAGCAGTAAGTAATGGTCTCTATATTTTTGAAGGATTAACACAAAAGGAAATTGCATATTTTATCATGATGTCAGAAACATTACAATTTAATAGTGGTGCTACTATTATGTCAGAATGAGATGCGTCAGATAATCGAGCATATCTCATAGAATCCGGAAGTGTGGATGTTTATAGAAAAGGAACAAAAATTTCAACTCTTCATGCTGGTGATATTTTTGGAGAAATCGCTCTTATTACCAATGATTCACGAAGTGCACAGGTTGTTTGTAATTCTCCTACCGAGGTTCTCGCATTCAGTAAAGATGAATTTATGATGCTCTGTCAACATTCTGATACTTATGAAGAGATAAAACAAAAGATTCTCGCAAGAGTAAAAGAAAATTTCTATAATAAATAATAAAAAAATCCTTCTCGAAGATTTGAGAAGGATTTTTTTTATAGAGAATATCTGTCAATTATTTAAGTTCAACAGTTGCTCCAGCTTCAGTAAGTTGCTTAGCAATCTTTTCTCCTTCAGCTCGTTCAACATTTTCTTTAACGTTACCTCCGTTATCAGCAAGACCTTTAGCCTCAGCAAGACCAAGACCAGTAATTTCTCGGATAACCTTAATAACTGCAATCTTAGCAGATCCAGCAGAAGTCATAACAACATTTACTGTTGATTTTTCATCGTCTCCTCCAGCAGCAGCTCCAGCAGCAGCTCCAGCAGCAGCAACTGGTGCAGCAGCAGAAACTCCAAATTTTTCTTCCATTGCAGATACAAGATCAGCAAGTTCAAGAATAGTAAGACCTTCTACGAGATCCATAATCTTTTGTGCATTAGCACTAAGTGTAACATCAGACATAATTTGTATGATTAAAAAATAGATAAATATGGTTTCTAGATCTTCATCTAGCAAGGAACTATCCGTCAAAACGAATAATCCCCATGCTATATGATGATTATGCAGCAGGAGCTTCTTCAGTTGCTTCTGGAGCAACTTCAGCAACTACCTCTGCCTCAGCAGGAGCTTCAACTACTGGAGTTTCAGCAACTACTTCAGCTACAGTTGTAACAGCAGCAGCACCGATAAGGTCTTTTGCAGTTTTAAGTCCCTTTGCTTCCATATCTTTTTTAGCTCCATCGAAGAATCGAGCAAGTCCAGAAACTGGAGACATCATAGAACCAAGAAGTTTTGCAAGAAGTACTTCTCGAGATGGGAGACCAGCGATTCGAGAAATAGCCTTCGCATCGATAAGAGCTCCATCGAAGAAACCTCCGACGAATTGCATTTTCTTCTCCTTTGCCCATTCTTTTGCGTATTTATTTACAACTGCAAGACCTGCAACCTTATCGCCTTTAGAGATGATAATAGCAACCTGTCCTGGAAGTGTATCAATATCAAGTTCTACATTGAATACATTTTTAAATGCAAGTCGCATAAGAGTTTTCTTTGCGAGCATAAAAGTTGTATCATTTGCTCGAAGTTCTTTCTTCATAGTTGTAACATCGAGAGCAGTCATTCCAGTATTACTCGTGAATGCTATGGATGTTGAATCTTTTAGGTGTGCCTCAAGTGTTGCGAGGATTTCACCCTTCTTTGCTTTGCTGATTGCCATATTTTAATAGGGGAATAATTAATAAAAATCTCCGTGACTAGGTCGCGGAGGATTGAGGAATTCATAGGAACATATTTTCTTATGAAAAGAAATATGACTTTATAGATTTTCTCGGTCTCGGTAGGATTTTATGTCCGCCAAATGGAGGAAACCTACGGTCTGCGACAGATGTGCTTTTTACAGCAACGGGGGTATTATAGAGAAAAAAAATATAAGTCAAAAGATTTTTGAGAAAAAATATCTCAATTTTTATATACAATTTTTTGAAATTTTAATATTTAATTAATAATTACTACTATAGTGACAATTATTATATAAATAAAATTATATGATATGGAATTAATACTATGAAAGGAGAAAGAAAAACATAATCCTCGTCTTGGTTCTATCTCGAAGTTTAATGCAACTGTAGAACATCTTGTAGAGATATCTCCAACATTTCGAGGAGTTCCAGCGATATTTTTACGTAGAGTAATTGCTAAAAACGAAGTTCTCCGACATAAATTTCGCGAAGGAGAAACAATTATACACGAAGATGATGTGCAGTGTGATTATTTCTTTGCTTTACTTTCAGGGGAACTTTCCATTTCAAGAAAACAAGAATATCTTACCTCAATAGCTCAAGTGTGTTCTTTTGGAACTATCGGATATTTTACTGGAAAAAGAAGTGCAGAAGTTATCGCTGCAGCTGATTCAGTAGTGCTTAAAATTAATCGCCAAACTATACAGGGTTGGCCAGATGATATACAATCAACTCTTCATGAAAACCTTGCAAGAGAATTAAGTAGAATTGTAGAAAGTATGAATAATGTCATTACTAATGAAACAAATCATTGTTTTGATAGAATACATGATGTACAAGAAAAACTTTGTAAAATTGGAATATAATAATGAATAAAAAAATCCTCTGTGACTAGGTCATAGAGGATTGAGGATTTTTAAGAAAACTATGTTTATACATACCGTTCCATATCTTTTGATATATCCCATACAGGAACTCCCAGATATTCTGAAAGTTTTTTTGAACTTTCCTCGATAGCTATAATATCTGAGTAATCCACAAGATTTACTCTCTTTTTATTATCGAGAACAAGATTGATTTCATAGCTACGAAATGCATAATTTTTATTACTCACTCGTTCTGGAATTATCTGAATAGCATAAATAGAACTCAGCGGTATGACATTGTTATCATTTGGGTCTATAAAACCGTTTACCATTTTTGGTGTTCATTTATAAAAATATCCTTGTTGTTTATTGAATGTTATAGAAACAAAAGATTGATATATATAAACTCCGAGCCAAAATAGAAAGAATACCGAGAATACACCTCCTATTACTCAGTAGATATCTGAACCATGAAATACAAGTACAATGAGCTCAATAAATCCTACAATACTCCCCATTAAAAAAAATATCCCTGCGAAAAAATATTTCGAAAATTTTGGTGGAGAAAAAATAAGATTTCCTGATATATCTATACTTAAAGTATGTGTAGCACTGAACGATCATCAATATACTAATGGGGACCAATCAATGTCTTTTGCTCGAGGATCAGGAATCTTTTCTATCGCTTGTTGTAATCGTTCTTCACGAGCTTCCTTGTGATTATTAAAAATAGTATCAATATTATTGGCTATAGAATCAAAAAATCACATACTCATAAAAATGAAATAGTAAAAATTATTTTACTCTCAATTTGTTTTACTCGCAGCCTCAAGCTTCGCACTCTGGTCTGCAATAGCAAGAGCATCAATAATAGGTCCAAGTCGTCCTGACATAATAACAGGAATATTAGAAAAGTTCTGTCCGATGCGATGATCAGTTACACGATCCTGCGGGAAATTATAGGTTCGAATCTTTTCACTTCGATCTCCAGACCCAACCTGAGCGAGACGATCTGCTCCAAGTTTTTGATCTTGTTTCTCTTGTTCCATTGCATATATACGAGAACGGAGAACATCAAGGGCTTTCATCTTGTTCTGAAGCTGACTTCGTTCATCTTGACACTCTACCACGAGTCCGGTCGGTATGTGAACCATTCGTATAGCAGAAGAAGTTTTATTAACTTTCTGACCTCCAGCTCCACTCGCACGACACGCCATAATTTCTAGATCTTCATCTCGAATAACTACATCGACTGCATCAACTTCAGGAAGGACAGCGACAGTTACAGCACTGGTATGAACTCGTCATTTATTTTCAGTCTCGGGAATACGCTGAACTCGATGAACCCCTGCTTCGTATTTGAATCGTGAATATGCTCCGTGTCCCGTAATTTTCATAATACATTCTTTCATTCCCCCACCATCATTTTCTGACTGGTCAATAATCTCTAAACCATATCCTTCTTCTTTTGCGAAGAGAATATAGGCATTTGTAAGTTCACGAGCAAAAAGTCCTGCTTCATCACCACCTGCCCCAGCTCGGACTTCAAGAATGAGATTTTTTTCATCGTTTGGATCTTTTGGAAGGAGAGCAATCTTAAGTTCTTCCTCGAGTTTTTCTATACGTTCCTCGGAGCTTATCATTTCTTCTTTTGCCATTTCAAGCATATCAGCGTCTTTCTCTGTTGCTAGAATATTTTTTGCTTCATTATAATTCTCATGAAGCTGTTTATATTCCTTATAAAGTGCAACTGCTTGTTCAAGAGATTTCTTCTTTTGCATAAGTTCTTTGAGGCGTTTCGGGTCACTGTACACCTCTGGATTTTCGAGTTCTTTATCCAGATTATTGTATTCAGTAACGAGATTATCGAGATTAAATTTCATGGAGAGTAAAAGGAATGATAAAAAGATGTGGAGAGTGTATAAAAAAGAGACAAAAAGTCAAAATGAAACTTTTTTATGGATTCTATATGTATCATAATTTTATCGTAGAGAGGATTTTTCTTTGAGATAGAGTGCATGTATTTCTCGACCTATCCAGATAGATTGGTCTTTTCGAATAGTATGTCCGAAAAATGCAACGAGCGTATCACGAATCGCTTTTTGTATAAGTACGAGACGAAGTTCTGAATGATGTTTCTTAAAAAGTCTATTTGTAGATTCTAACTGTCCTTTCCAAAGTTGGAGCATAAGATCTCGCATTTCCTCAATCGAAAACGGATAAAAGATTTCCTCATTATTAATGGCTTTTAATTTCTTTCTTTTTTCGCTCATTCATTATCTATTTCCAATTCTACTTTTTTACAGATTTCATCATCTAGTTCTGTTATTTCAGTTTTAGTAAAACCATATTCTATTAATTTCTTTTCGAGAGAGAGGAGATATGGAGTGTAATTTACATTGGAAAAATAACCTGCCTTACCTACTCGTTTATACATTTGGATAATCAAATCTCGTTCTCTATGTAATTGGTAGTTTGACTTAGTATTTTCCCGAAGTTTTTCTCAAAATGTAATAGATGACGAATTGTCAGATTCATTAAATGATTGAGCAGAAAATCATATATTATTTTTTGTATAAAAAGAATTAATCTGAATATGTCCCGAAAGCTGATTAAGTTGTCCACTATGAATAATACGTGCAAGAGCACCATCGAATTTATTTTGCACGATTTTTTGTAATCCACGTGCTCATTCTGTTGTCTTTTTCTCATCTTCAAATATATCAACCAATCCTGAAATAACCTCTGGATTATTATTGAGTATAATATCATATCCTTCCTTGAGACAATCAGCAACACGATTAACATAAATATGACAGATTTTTTCTATATCATTTCGTTCAAGTGGTTCATAACAGAGAAACTCTGTGATACGTCCTCGAAATTCAGGGCTAAATTTTTCTCGTATCGCTTTCATAACAGTATCTTTTCAATTTTCTTGCCTTCATCCGAGTTGTGCACCAAATCCTATACCAGACTTAGTTGTTTCACGTTCTCCGATATTGGAAGTGAGGATGAATATCGTATTGGAAAAATCGGTTACTTGAGAATGTTCTACATCATTATTATGTTCCTTTCCGCTAGGAAAACGAAATTCTCCCTTGTCGAATATCCCGAGAAAGTTCTGATGGGTATCAGGGTGCATTTTCTCTACTTCGTCAATAAGAATGATATTAAAATTTTTAAATTTATCTTTTATATGAGTATTGAGTTTTCCTGATTCTAGGGCTTCATTGTATCCAGCATAAACATATGTATCATTAAGTGGTGTTGGTTCCCCATATCCTACATACGTTTTTACGGCACCAAAAAGATTACGCGAAGCATGCTTATCTTGATAATCTTCTCCAGCTATTTTTACAAGAGCATTAGGATCTCCGAAGAAATATTCTGCAAGAGCATGACATGTTTCTGTTTTCCCGACTCCTGTCGGACCAGGAAGGTATATGACAGCAATCGGGCCTTTTCTCGGTGCTATACTATACATTCGAGAAGCAATTATTGACGCGAGTTTATCGGTTGATGTGCTTTGTCCGACTATCTTAGATCGAAGAAGATTTCGAAGTTCTGTCTCAATGGTAAATTCAACATTCGTATCCAATTGTAAATGTTCTGTAACTTTGGGAGTATCAGCGATACATTGCTCTATTGAATTCATACGAGATATAATTATAGTGTAAGATATCTAGTTTGTAGTTATAATTATATTGATGTATAAGTCAATAATTTTTGAAAAAATAGAGTATTATTTATTTGAAAAATTATTTCCCTAAAGTATTCCCTTTATAAAGCCATTTTTAAAAAAATCACATAAATTCTTTTGACAATATATAGTATTTGAATATACCTCTTAGGCACTATAGGTAGTTTTTTTACACCCTTATAGAAAGCATAAATTATCTCAATTTTTCCCTTAAAATTCTGTTTACTTTATAATATCTTCATATTATTATGACTATCACACAAATTCGAAAACGTGACGGAGAATGTATTGATTTTGACAGAACTCGTATAGAAAAAGCTATTGATCTTGCTGCAAGCAATACAGGAGAAACGGATCGTTCTTTCGTTCCAGTTATTACCGATTTTGTTGTAAAAGATTTAGAGCATGTATTCGGAGAAGTATTTGTAAATCGTGTTCCTGGAGTAGAGGATATTCAAGATATCGTAGAACAGAATCTTATGAAATTTCATAAGTATGAAGTAGCAAAAGAGTATATTATTTATCGTTCTAAACGTACAGAAGAAAGAAGTGAAAAGAAAGAAGAACTCATCAAACAGTTCGAGGATAATGCTATGCAAGTAACAAAATCGAACGGGAAAAAAGAAAAATTTGATATCAAGAAAATAAAAACAGTTTTTGATCGTGCAGCTCGAGGACACGAGGATAAATGTACTTTTGATGCACTTATGGAAGCATTCAAGAAAAATCTTGTAGAAGATATCAAAACTTCCGATATTAATAAACTTCTTACAAAAACATGTATTGATCTTGTTTCAGTGGAAAACATCACCTGGGAGCAAGTAGCTGCTCAGATTTTCCTCGGAAATGTCTATAAACAAGCTATCAAGAATCGAAAGATAAAGCTTTCTGAAATTTACAAACCAGAATCTTATAAAGCCCTTTTTGATGAATATATAGAGAAAGGTCTTTATTATAAGGATTTCTATAAGTACTACAGCGAAGCGGATATTCTCGAGGCAGGGAAGTGTCTAGAGAAAAAAACTGATGAGATGTATGGATATACTACTGTTCTTTCTCTTTCTAAACGTTATCTCTGTAATCCAAATAAAGTAGTAAAAGAACTGCCACAAGAAATGTATATGTCTGTTGCTCTCTTTCTCGCTATTCCTGAGCCAACAGAGACCCGTCTCGCATTCGCACTCAAAGTATACGAGATGTGTTCGACTCAAAAAATCTCTCTTCCAACTCCAACACTTATTAATGCTCGTACAAATTACAATCAACTTTCGAGCTGTTTCAAACTCAATATCGATGATGATCTCCGTGGAATCTACCATGGGATTGAGAATATGGCACAGATTTCTAAGTACGGTTGAGGAATCGGAGTATATCTCGGAAACATCCGTTCTCGCGGTGGAATGATTCGTGGAATTGAAGGAGTTTCTGGTGGGGTAAATCCTTGGATAAAGGTTATCAATGATACTGCTATCGCAGTAAATCAACTTGGAGCTCGTCTCGGATCTATTTCTGTGACACTCGATGTATGGCACCGAGATATCTATGATTTTCTCGATCTTCAGACCGAGACAGGAGATATTCGTTCCAAGGCATTTGACGTATTTCCAGCAATCTCTGTTCCAGATCTTTTCATGCGACGTGTAAAAGAAGATGCAGATTGGACACTTTTCGATCCAAATGAAGTAGAACGAATAACTGGGAAGAAACTTCAGGACAATTATTCAGCTGAATTTGAAGAACTTTATACCACTCTCGAAGCAGATGAGAGAATAAAACTTAAGCATACAGTAAAAGCAAAAGATCTCTTTAAGAAATTCCTCAAGACGACAGTAGAAACTGGTATGCCATATGTATTCTACCGAGATACAGTAAATAAACTCAATCCAAACAAACATGCAGGAATGGTGTATTCCAGCCAACTTTGTACAGAAATCTGTCAAAATACTTCTCCGAGCAAGTTCATAGAAGAAACTATCGATGGTGGAAAAATCATCCTCCGATACGAACCAGGAGATCTTGTGGTATGTAACCTTGCTTCTATCAACGTAGCAAAAGTATTTGAGGAAAAAGTTATGAAGGAAGCATTTCCGGTTGTTATGCGAATCCTCGATAATGTTATCACTCTCAACTACTATCCTATTAAGGAAGCAGAACACACCGCTATGAAGTACCGTTCTGTCGGACTCGGATACTTGGGACTCGCTGAATACCTTGCAACACATGGTATGGCGTACGATTCCCTAGAAGCGAGAGACCATGTAAATGACCTCTTCGAGCAATATGCGTATCATACATACGAAGCTTCTATCGGACTCGCGAAAGAACGTGGAACCTACGGAGTGTATAAGGGTTCTGAATATGACAAAGGAATCCTTCTCGGTCATGACCGAGAATGGTTTATAAAAGAGAAGAAACTCGGAGCAAAATGGGGAGAACTCTTCGACGCCATGAAAGAACATGGAGTTCGATTCGCATACCACACCGCTCCAGCACCAAATACTTCTACAGCTGGTATCGTCGGAACCACTGCTGCACTTCTCCCAATCTACAAGAAGTACTTCGTCGAGACCAATCTCTCTGCTCCGACTGTTCGTGTCGCTCCGAAACTCGCTCCCGAGAACTTCTGGCTCTACAAAGAATACATCAATATGGATATGAACGACGTCATCGACATGATGTCTGTTATCTACAAGTGGGTAGACCAGTCCATCAGTTTCGAATGGATGATTGATCCAGCCAAAGTAAGTCCTGCTGAACTTTACGGATACTATGTAAAATCATGGGAACAAGGGATCAAGACGGTATACTATGTTCGTTCACTCTCTGCGGAAGTAGGGGAGGCGTGTGTAAGCTGTAGTGGGTAGAAAGCATCTTTGATTTACTGTAAACTAATTTATTAATTAATAATTTATGAAATTTAAATTTTTTCTTAAAAAAGACGAGGATCTATCTATTCATGAACTTAAATGAAATATTGAAGAGTATAAGGGGGTTACGATATGGATTACTTTTATATTAACCCTTCTTACTATTTTTATAACATATAGTGGTTGAATGAGAGACAAAGAAAATGATGTATATCATTCGGTAAAAAAATCATCTTTACAATCAGAAATTCTTCAAAAAGAAAGAACTTTAGATAAGTTAAATAAAAGTAATTTTACATTAAGTTGAGGAACTCTTCAAATTAAAAACTGATCTGATAGTATTGAAGAATTTAATCTCAAAAAGATTTTTTATGAAAGAAAATTAGAAGAAATAAATGATAATACAGCTAATCCTAATAATAAAGATGATTATAATGAAAACACGATTATTACATACATAAAAAATGATATAGAAAAAGAGATAGATAAACTGAAGATAAAAGAAAGTGATATTCCAATTGATCATTGGATAAATATTAAATCTTTAGAAGATGAAGATCAACGCTTATTGCTTATAGTTATAATTATTTGATATTTAATTCCTCTTTACTTCATTCATAAAACAAAAAAGTGGACAATTCTTTTATCTGAGAAAGAATATTTAGTAAAATAATTCCTCACCATGTCCCACCTACCAGAAGTCGAAGCGAAAGTCCTCGAAACTACCGAAGCAGAACTCCTTCCGAGGCTCACGGAACTCGGTTTTAAACCATATTTTAAGGGAATTCTCAAAGCCCAGTGGCTCGTGAATCCCGCAAATGGGGAGAGACTCAGAGTTCGACAGGAAGGAGAGATTCTTATGATAGAGCATAAAGAATTGGTATGAGGAGGAACGGAGCATATCAAGTCAAACAAGGAAACAGGATTCGAAGCGAGGGACTTTGAGGCAGCGATTGCAACGCTTTCAAAAATTGGGCTTGAAAAAGCGGGACTTCCGAGTATAAAAAGGCGAGTGAGTTATGTTCTTAACTACACAGATTCTGATAATAAAGTCCGACTCGACTTCGATACATACAGCGATCTTATGGGGAAATCTATTCCAGAATTTCTCGAGATAGAAGCAACGAACTCAGAGAAAGTATATACCACTGCCGAAGCTCTCGGACTCAAACGATCAGATTGTCGGAAGTATGGACCAGAAGACTTTTTCAAGCACTATTATCCGAACGAGAATGTTTAAGGAAAAAATCGATAAACATTAATAAATATATTCATGAAATGATTATTCGGATTCATTTTCCTTGCACTTCTTATGACT
>JAQTWX010000022.1 GCA_028689065.1 Candidatus Altimarinota bacterium
CAATGAGATATATATCCTTTTAAAGGAGGAAGAGAAGCTCCATATTCTTCCAGTAATGCCGAAGATATTTTTATAAACTATCTTCCAAATGGAGCAAAATTTCAAGAACTTTCTTTTGTTGATGTTTATAATAGAACTTACAATCCAGTTAATGTAAAAAATAAAATTATTCTCATTTGATCTACAGCAACAGCGCTCTATGATAAATTTAGCACTCCACATGGTATTCAGGATGGAATCTTTGTTCACGCAAACATGATCAATACGGTATTAAATGAAAAATTTATAGTAAGTGTGGAGCAATGGAAAGAAATAATAATACTTATTGCATTGACTTTTCTTCTTGTACTTTTTACTCTCTATGCCAAAAATCGTGTATTTCAATTCCTCTTCTTGCTCGTAGGTTTTATAGTACTCTTTGGTGCAGAGATATGGTATTTTAGCGTATTCCAGAGACTCTTTACTCTGCCAATGCAACTTATGTTGATTGTTATGCTCACAACTCTCTTTGTCACCGGATATAAATATGTCTATGAAGAATCATGAAAACGTGCCCTTAAGTGAGCTCTTTCTCAGTACCTCTCAGAAGAACTTGTAGTAAATATTCTTGATAAATTTGAAGAAGTAAAGCTTGATGGAAAACGTATGACTATTACAAGTTTTTTCTCTGACATTGCCGGATTTACCAGTATATCAGAGAACATGGAGCCGGAAGAGCTTGTACATTTTCTCAGTATCTATCTCAAAGAAGTGTCAGATATCATTATGCATGATCGAGGATTTATCAATAAATATGAGTGAGATGCAGTCATGGCACTCTGGTGAGCATTTGGTGGCGATGAAAAAGAACAGGCTTTTCTCGCTTGTCGAGCAGCTCTTGAACAACAAAAAAAGATACAAGAACTCAATAAAGAATTCAAAAAAAATCATGGATTTGAAATCAGTGTTCGAATGGGAATCAATAAATGAGTGGCAGTTGTCGGAAATATAGGAAGTGTCGGAAAAAAGATTGAATATACAGCACTTGGAGATTCTGTAAATACTGCTTCTCGCTTCGAGGGAATTAACAAACTCTATGGTACTCTAATTTGTGTTGGGGAAAGTGTTATGGAAGAAGCAAAAGAATTCTTCGTATTTCGCAAACTTGATAGCATTCAAGTAAAATGAAAAGAAAAACCAGTATTTATATATGAACTCGTCGGGGAAATCGAGAAAGTAACTGAGAAACAAAAAGAATGTATCAAGGAATTTGAAAAAGCATTAGAATTTTATACCATTGGAAATATTGTAGAATGAAGAGAAATTTTTAAGAAGATATATGAAGATTTTTCTGATTCTGCTTCTCTCACTTTTATCGAGCGATGTGATAAGCTTATCGAAGATGGGGTTCCAGATTGATGGTCATGAGTCTATCGAGCAACAGAAAAATAATTCATAAATAATATATCTTGATGTTCGTCTATTAAACGATTTATCAATTTATACAGCAATAAAATTCATATAAGATAGAAAATATATAAAAATATTTGACAATTATATTTTTATATACTATTATATATTTATCTACTGCTCAACAAGGTGATTCCATCTTGCCACAACCACAAAAATAAAAACAAATTCCAATAAAAATTTGTACAATAAAAACTCATATGAGAGAAAAATTTCTCTCTATGAAACGAGCTCGTCATACTCGAAAAAAAGACGGGAACGCAGTAGATATGATCTAAGAGCAGATGGAAGGCTTTTAGACACACTCAAAAATATCCGTACATAGGCATCTTTCATTTGACATATGCCTCGCATGTACGGATTTTTTCATTAAATAATAAATAAAAAGAACAGAAAACATCTGTTCTTTTGTTCTTTTTAAAATTTAAAATATTGCTCCTTTCAGCTCAACTTCTAAGCTTAATTTAGTAAGCGAAGTTGTTGAATAATATTGAAGTTCCTTTTTTCCAAGTGATTGACTCGTAAGTATTCCTATGAGAATATGTGTATTTGAGTCAATAATGGGAAGAATATTGATTTCATGTTCTTGCATAATTTTCATCACATCATCACTAGAAGTGGTATAATACCCAAATATATCAGGAATGATGTGGATTTTTTCAAGTGTTGTATTTCCATTATCTTCATGTTTTTGTAATGTATCATATGTTATTATTCCTATAGGACGATTCTCATCATCTACAAGAACAAGAGCATTGTATTTTCTTTGATATCTCTCAAATTTCTTTTTTGCATCTATAATAGATTCTGTTTGATTCACAGTCAAACCTAAATCAAGTGGTATTATACCTGTTTCTTTTGTTGTAAGGAAACTAGTATCAAGAAACTGCTGATACTCTCACATATTTGAGATTAGGATATTTCCATTTCCATCCTGAAGATTATATTTTCTTCCATCATCATTAATTTCACGCCAAATCTCATCTTCTATAAGTCTTTGGATTTTTTCTTTTATGCGTGCGGACATTATTATTCCTGTATTTATTACTTCTGATCGTACATTTTCAAAGAAATTCTTCTGTTCAAGCGCAGTCCATTCTGTAACACCACGTATGAATGTTTGTTTTTTCATTTCCGCAAGCAACACTCATATTTCTTTACGTGCCTGTTTATGAATTTCCGTAGCATCTGGAATAAGAGAAGGAAGCTCTTCTTCCATTACTTTAAAAAATGCATCATTATCAACCTCTCTATCTCTATAATCATGAAAAAGCGTATCTTTTTGAGGGGGGATAGTATTAATCTGGGACATACAGTAAAAGTTAGAATTTCCTCCATCGTATCACAAAAATGCACCACAAACAAAAGAAGAGATATTGACTCTATTTAAAAAATCATTGTGATTTATTAAAACAATCATTTGACAAAGAAAGAATTTCCATACAATGACTCTGTTCCGAAAGGAACTCTTCATCCCAGTTGGGATTGAACGAAAACAAATAGAGAGGTAAAACATGATAATAAGTCCTACTGGTAATAACACTTTCATAACCACACCGCAGATAGCACACATTCCCCGTGCTAGCGATGGGGGACAGAAAGCATTCAATGCCTTCAGGGAAGGAAATAGTGCACCGCTTTCATTAGGGGCACAGAAACGGGTAGAGCACTTTGGTCTTCAAGATCCACTGGTTGCCAACCCTCTTTCGGGAAATATCGACGCTTACGCGTAAATATTTACCCAAGATTGGTCACCACCTTGTGGTGACCTTTTTATTTTAATATAAAAAACACACTTTAGAAGAGAGTCAATACTCATTTCTTTTGAAAAAAACATATTATAGAATATACTGAATAAAGATTCTATTTAATAAATACATATATATGCTCGAAGCAAAGAAACTTATGGCTATTAAAGATTTTCTTGATAGTGCACAGAAATCTGTAATTTCAGCGAAAAAAATTCTCGCTACTATGAGTAATGATACAGAACTTAAAAAAGAATTGGAATATCTTGATGCTTCTGGGCTTTCGAGCTATACAAGCGGGGAAGAAAAGATTATAGAAG